>NZ_JBHIRX010000017.1:0-144747 GCF_042138595.1 Paenibacillus terreus
AGGTCCGCTCGACTTGCATGTATTAGGCACGCCGCCAGCGTTCGTCCTGAGCCAGGATCAAACTCTCCAATAAAGATGTTACGAAGTAACATCGACCTCACCGGATTTGGGTTCCACTCGGCTGAGTGAATCAAATTCGGTGAGCACTATCGAAAGAGCGATTAAGCTCATTTGAATCTGACGAGATATCATATCTCATTTCGCTCCATCATTTATTCTGTCACAGACACGAACCAAATGACTTCGCGGGTTGGTTTTACGATGTAAAACCTACTCACTCGTTGTTCAGTTTTCAAAGATCAAACTTTATAATCTGTCGTTTTGTGACAGCTATAAGATCATAACATGTCAGCTAGTGAATTGCAAGAACTTTTTTTCAAGAATTTCAATCCATATCATTCTGCATTTCATTTTTGCCAACCGCTGCTTCAATGTCAGCCGTAATAATATATCACAATAAACTTACCTTAATCAAGCTTTTTTATACATTTTCTTTATTGAAAATTATGGAACCTCAACTCCCTTATAAACTTGACTAACATTAAACGCCTTCCAGACCGTCAGGCCAGTGCAGTTCCACTCCGTGCTCTTGAAGCATCCTTTGATATCGATTCAGATGCTCGCAGGATTCCTTTATCTCATAGGGGAATTGTTTGCTGCCTATAGCATATGCCGCTAACAGCGCTGCCGACTCCCCTATATTCCACTCCGTAGGATGGAGTCTGTAGCACCCGTTGGCAATTTGCGTCATACCGATATTTTTGCAGGCAGGGAGCAGGTTTTTAATTCTGACAGGTATCAGCGAACCGAGCGGGATTTCATAAGGGTAACTCGGAATATAAAAGGAGCGCTGGGATACGGTCGTCGGATGAAGATCCAGATGATAGCTGCCCACACCGACACTGTCCTTATATCTTTTGATGCCTGCTTCCCCTCGCAGTTCCTTGCTTACATCATGCTCCGTAACGGTGTACAGCGCTTTGATACGGCGCGACTCGCGGATATAAGGCATTTTGGCCAAGCCATCCTTCGTCCCGAGTGCTCCCTCGCAAAGCCTGACCCCGGGATAACCTGTTCCACCATCCATACGCGGAGCCTCGGTTTGCAGCCAATAAATCAGGGATAGGGTAAGGGAACGTGCGCACTGCAAATGGTAGTCCATTTCTTTTGCAGACACTCCTATAACAGGGCCGAGATAATAATCGTTCTGCGGCCAGTTTAATAAAGTGATCTCTCCATCATAAAGCCGCCCGCACAACAGGGAAGGGTCCAAAATCCTCCGGTAATCCCATAGAGACGCAATGCCGCAGTTATTCGGAAACATGGTGAACTTTTTCATTTTCGTCATATCGTTTGAGTCGGAAGCATACCAACTCAAGATTGGAAATGGGGAGAACTCGGGCTTGTAGCTTTCCCAAAAAGAATAGTTATCCGGACGATCGACCACAAAATTGCCGCCCTCAATATACTCCACTGCAGCGACATGGGTAATGGACTGCATATCCAGCGGATTGGCTTCCGCCAAAGCATGCGGCTCCGCTGTATCCGCAATCGATTCGGCCCCGGTCACGAATTCCGCACCCGCCAGCGGCAGCAAATCCCCGCAATCCGTTGCATCTAGGTAGTAAGCCCCACGGAGGAGGATTTCATCCCCTTTCCGATCACGAACAATAACGGAAGTAACCATGTCTCCACATACTTCTGATCTATGTATTTTGGTATGATAGAGAATCTTTAACCTGCCCGAATGAATATAAGGGGACAGCATATCTTCAAGCACACGCAGGGCGACTCTCGGCTCATGGCAAAGGCGGCTGACCCAGCCGTTGCCCGGATTAAGCACCGGATTTTGGCGCGCTTCTTCCGTTAAAGGGTAATTTACTCGGTAATAATCACGCACCCGGTTGCGGAATTCACGGTAGGATGCTGTACACCCAAAGCTTTCAATCCAGCGATGCTCATCGGGCGGAACCGCCTGGGATGTGAGCTGGCCGCCGATCCAGTCCGTCTCCTCCGTCATGACCACCTTCATGCCTGCTTTAGCTGCTGCCAGAGCTGCTGCGGTTCCGCCCAGACTGCCTCCAACAATAACAATATCCGCTTCATACAACCGCTGGTTCACGGCCCCTCCTCCATTCGATTTTAAAATGATGAATTGTGGAAAGAATCGACTACTTACCGCATGAAACATGCTCTTCTTTATCAAACGCCAATTTGGCTGCTCCCATGAAGCCTGCTCTGTTGCCCAAAGAGGCTTTGCGGATTTTCATTCCCGGATCACAGCCGTTCAGCTCCTCTTCGAGCCATTGCCACCATAGACCAGATGAATCCGCAACGCCTCCCCCAAGGATGACTGCATCCGGATCAAGAGTGCTATAAATGTTAACGATTACAACAGCGAGTTCCTGTAAAAATGCCTTGGTCTCTTTCAAAGCCACAGGATCTCCCTGGTGTGCAGCCGCCAACAATTCAAGACCTGACACATATCGTCCTCCAGACGCTTCACAGGCACGACGGTTCAGCGCGGTCCCGGACACGTACTGCTCGACACAGCCGCGTTTCCCGCAGTTGCATGGCAGCCCGCCAGGCACAAGTATGCTGTGTCCCCATTCTCCCCCGCTCCAGCGTCTTCCCCGACAAAGCTCCCCTTTATTGATGTAGGCACCCCCGACTCCCGTCCCCAGAGTGAGCATAACCAGCTGTTCCCGGAAAGTTCCTGCACCGCACCAGGCTTCCCCTACCAAAGCAGCATTGGCATCGTTATCAGCTGCGGCCTTCAGGCCAAACGACTCCCAAGCCCAATCAAACAGCCGAACCCCCTGCCAGCCTGGCAGATTATCTGTGGCATATACCACCTCACCGGTATCGGAGTTGATCCTGCCCGCCGAAGCAATTCCAAGCCATCGCACCTCCGGCCAGGTATTCAGCAGTGGACGCATTCCCTCCTCCATGCGGTGCAGCAAAGCATCCCGCCCCTGTTCGGCATCCGTTGCAAAAGAGAACTCCTCAAACAAGGTTCCATCCCGCCCGATTACTGCGCCTTTTACGGATGTGCCGCCAATATCAATACCAATGATCTTGTTGGTCATGCCTAATCCACTCCCATGCAGCTGACGGTATGGCTTACACGCATTTTCAAGCAAATCGACCCCTAATTCTGTCAAAATTCAAACGGTTTGCCCAGCGGTATGCTTTGCCGACACAGGATGATAGCTAACGCTCAGTCCAACCTCAAAAGTACGGTTCCAGGGCATGTAACAGTCCATAATTTCGACCCAGCCATCCTCTCCGTTAATCCGTTCCTCAATAGCCTGATTCAGCTTGGTCCGAATCAGAGCTGCGGCCTGCCCGCGCTGCCCATCCAGCATGAATTTACTCAGCCCCATCGACTCAACGATCCCGTTGTTCATCTCCGTGCGAACGAGTGAGCAGTAGCAGACATCCTCCGCATAACGCAGTGCCAGGAAGTTCAAATGTTCCGGGGTGCGGCCATAGTGAAGGAACAGCATGGACTGCGCAATAACCGTTCCCAGCGTGTTCGAGCTGGTGTTCCATCCGGCATAACCTGCCAGGGAGAACAGCATGTTTTTCTGGCGCAGCAGCCGGATCAGCTTCAAGTCGCCCCCATTCGCATATCCGACATCCGCAACCGCCACCGGCTTGCCCTCATGGAAGAGCATGTAAGCACCAAATTCGGTAAGCTCGACAATATTTCTCAGGACATCATATCCGGGCATTGGACGCCCCTGCACAGCCGCTTCAGACATGGTATCCCCCGGCGTGTTCACGAGCAGCACAACATCCGCTTCGGAAGCAGAAGACACGAGCAGCCCACCTGCGGCCAGCACCTGATATTTCAGCGACTCATAAAAATAGCGATCCTCATACAATGGGGTAACAAAAGCCCCCTGCAACGATGACAGCCGCGGATAGATCAGGGGTATCCAGCCTGTATCCCTGTTTACCATTCTGGCAAACAGCGTGCATCCCACTTCATCCGCACCCGGATACATATAAGCGCGAAGCTCCAGCCCCAGTTCGGAAATCCGCTCCCTGATATCCTCCTGATCCCTGGCGGTGTACCCGTATGGAGCGGAGTCATCCTGCGGTATAATCAAAAATTCGATGACTCCCTCCGCAACAAGTTCCAGGGCTGCCCTGTTTAGGGCAGAATTGATTGCCCGCCTTCCAAGGTAATCGTCCAGCACTTCCTTAGGAAGCCGCCGATCAATATTCTCCAGCTCCGCCAGTTCATCTTCAGTTGCTAACCCGAGATCCCTTTTATGGCTAATGAAGCCTTTGCGGAAAATCTCCCGGCCCCAGTCTTCATAATAATCCGGCTCCTCATCGGCCGATGAATACTGCGGACAGCGCATAATTAGCTGAAAAGCGTAAATTCTAAGCTCAGGATGATCCGCTTTCAAACCGCGAAGCCTGGCCAAGCGTTCAAGCAGCTGCTCTTCGTTCATCTCATGGAGACGGGAAGGGACAATGCCTCCATACAGCAGTGTATCCAGAGCCAAAACAGCCCCGTGGGCGCCTTCGGCGGCTTGCTCCAGCCATGCCCACAAACGGTTGGTGTTGCCTGGCGCTTTCTTGTGGCCCATCATATCCAGCGGAGGACGCTCGGGCATATAATCCGTCCCCATAGCCAGCAAAAAAGGAAATTCATAATTGCAGGGCCGCTCATCCAGCGGCATGAATAGAATACGTTTGCCGTTCTCCACGTTTAGTCCGCCCGCCTCTCTACGGTTTGACATCCCTTTTCAGAGCTCAGCCCTTCACTGCACCCGCCAAGCCTTCCATATAATACTTCTGGGTAAAAAGAAAGACGAGAATAATAGGCAGCACCGAAATCATTGTACCGGCGGCAATCCATCCGAAATTATAGGCAAACTGGCCGTTCAGATAGGTCAGTGCAGCCGCGAGCGGGTACAGCTCCGGATCATCCAAAATCACAATTGGCCATATAAAGCTGTTCCAGTAGCCCATCACCTCCAGCAGGGCAATGACGGCGATGGCCGGTTTGACAAGAGGCAGCACAAGCTGCCACCAGATGCGGAATTCGGAGGCCCCGTCCATTTTCCCTGAATCCCTTACATCCGCAGGAATGTTCAAAAAGGTTTGTCTCATCAGAAAAATATTAAAGACAGATACAGCGGACGGAAGAACTACCCCCAAATAAGAATTGCCCAGATGCAGCGCCTGAATGGTCAGATAATGGACAATAATAGCCGTCGAGGCCGGAATAATCATGGTGGCGATCAGCAGACCAAAAACGACATTCCTGCCCCGGAAACGGAATACCGCCAGCGGATACCCCGTCATACAGGCCAAAATGATATTTAAAGCAACGCCAAGGACAGTAATAACGACCGTGTTGTACACATATCTCGGAAAATTCATGAACTGCCATACCTGCACGTAGTTATCGAAATCGATAAAGGTCGGAAAAATGGCAGGCGGGGTGGAAAATACGTTGCGCCCCGGCATCAGAGATACACTTAACAGCCACAGAAAAGGCCCGGTCATGAACAAGGCGAGCAGGATCAGAAGGGCATACATGAGGATCAGGTAAAAGGTTTTTCTGACTTGACGCCTCTTCTTAACAACAGTTCCGGAATAAGACGGCTCACGGGTACGAAGCTTCGGGTTCGTAGTATCCATCAGTAGGGATTGACACCGCCTTTCCTGTTCAGCCGGAACACAATGACGCTCAGAACTGCGAGAACCACACTGACGATCAGGCCAAGCGCTGAAGCGTAGCCGAACTCAAACTGCTGCATTCCTTTTTGAAAAATATACAGGCTCGACGTTAAGGTGGCAGTGCCGGGCCCTCCATTTCCATTGGTCAGGATATACACCTCATCAAACACCCGCAAAGCAGACATCAATGAGATCAAGGTGCAGAACAGAATGTAAGGTCTGAGCAGCGGAATCGTGATCGCCAGGATCAGACGCCACCTGCCTGCTCCATCAACTCGGGCCGCTTCATACAAATCAGCCGGAATGTTCTGCAGCCCTGCCAGATAGAGCATCATATAGTAGCCAAGACCCTTCCACATCGTAATGAACATCATGACATACAGCGCCGTGGAGCTGTTGGACAGCCAGTATATCTGTTCACTGAGGATGCCCGCCCGGGAAAGCAAATAGTTCACCACGCCGTTATTGCCAAGCAGCCAGCTCCAGATCAGTGCCACCGCCACCATCGACGTTACTACAGGAATATAGTAGGCTGTTCTGAAAGCCTTGATGCCCGGAATACGGGTATTGTTCACTAGCACAGCCATCAGGATAGAGAACACCTGAATAAACGGAACGATCAGTACATATACGAGCGAGTTCCACAACGAGATCAAGAAATTACGGTCTGCAAAAGCTTTGCTGAAATTATCCAGCCCGACATATTCCGTCCGCGAAATGACCGAATAATTCGTCAGTGACAAGGGAATCCCGTAAATAATCGGCCAAAATACAAACACGGCCAAAAGGATCAGCCCCGGCGCCATAAACGCCCAGGCCGCAAAGGACTCCGTGCGCAGCCATTTATGCATAACGGTTCACCTCCCGTTTGGCGGATATCATGGACTACTACTGCTGCAAAATCCCGTTCACTTCCTGCTCGACCTCGTTCAGCGTCTTCTGTGCATCCTGACCGTTCAATAGAATATTTTGCAGGCCGCGCGCAATAGCCGAGTTCACATCCTGCGCATTTGGCACACCCACCATATAGTCCGTGGCTTTAGCAAGACTTTGTGCCGATACAACCTTCGCCTGAGCCTCAAGCGAACCGTCCGTCTCGCTGAAGAACGGGTCCTGTATGGAGGCCTTGGTGGACGGAAGCGTATTAGCTGCCTTGGAGAAGGATGTCTGGTTCTCCGCATTGGTCACAAATGCCGCAAATTCCACCGCCTCTTTCGGATGCTCCGACTTTGCAGGCACAACCAGATTCATCGAATTGGAAAGACGCAGATCCCCCTGGCCTGTCGGAAGCGGAACCGCAATCGTATTTTTATACACATCGGGAGCCGCTGTTTTGATGAAATTGATGAACGTCGGCCCGCCCAGCTGGAACGCAGTCTGTTCCCCGGAGTAATATTGAATCTGTTTGGTGAAATTAGCATCTTCCTTAATGATTACCCCTTCATCCATCAGCTTCTTCATGTTATTGATCATAGCCACCGCTTCAGGTGTATTAAAAGCAGCTGCCGTTTTATCCTCCGTCAAAATGGAAACCCCCTCGATCGGGAACAGCTTGGATACAAGCTGTTGGGCATAACCGGCTTTGCCGGTCTTGGCCTTCACCTGGCGCCCCCACTCCGCCAGCTCTTCCCGGGTCGCTGGAGGATTGGACGGATCCAGTCCGGCTTCCTTGGCGATTTTGGTGTTGATGAACAGCACCTCGGTACCCGTGTACCACGGAAGGGCGTACGCTTTGCCATCGATGACTGTGGAATTAAATATACCTTCAAAATAAGCGCCCTTCTGCTCATCGCTTAAATATTCATTCAGATCGACAACTGCTCCCTTGGAGCCCATTTGGCTGGCGAATTCCGTGTTGAGATTAACCACATCCGGGCTGCCGCCGCTGGCAATACTGGTCAACAGCTTGTCGGTTATGGCATCATAAGGGTAATCCTTCCATTCGATTTTGACATTCGGATGATCCTTCTCATACTCGGCGATTAAAGTATTGAAATAATCGTTAAATGTCGGTTGGAGCGCAATCGTCCAAAACTCCAGCGTAATGTGTTCATTCCCCGCCTCATCCGTCGACCCGGATTGTCCCCCGCCGCAGCCAGCGGTTATGATGGACAGCAGCAGAATACAGCAAAATGTCAACAGCAGGCCTTTGTGTTTCTTTGGCACAGCGCAACCCCCTCAGCTTGAATTTTGGATTACAGATCACACAGGTAATAAAATGGGTAAAAAACCTCTTATACCCAAAATTATAACATCGTATTTTTACAAAAAGAATCATTTTCTTTACCTTTGTGTAATAAAACAGCACACACCATAAAACACGCCTCATTTGGCTTTTGTCATGGCTTTTCCCGCCTGGCGGCGGGAGTACCACTGAAAGCCGAATTTCAGGGCGCCGGCCACCACAAAATAAATAAACAATACCCGAAAAAGCTGATATCCGGACACAAACAGCAGGTCCGCCCCCACTTCATGCGCCATAATCCCCATCTGATCCATGCCTCCGGGGGCCATGCTGAGAAAAGCTGTGGCCGGGCTGACGTGGTGAACGGCTTCCAGCCATTTGGCCAGTCCCATCGTTCCGAGGATCAGGATAGAGCCGCCGGTTACGGCCATAATTACCGTTTTGGTTTTGTTTTTCAGATTCTCGGGATGCAGCAGAAGCCCTATATAAGTCCCGATCATAAATTGAGAGGCGTTCAGCAGACCGTCCGGAAGGGCAGGCCCCTTCAAGCCGGCAATCTGAGCGGCGGCCGTTCCGATCAGGGGACCGAGCATAACCGCGGTTGGAAGCCCGATTTTTTTGCTCGCCCAAGCGCAGACGACACAAATGGGCACAAATATAAACACACCCGGAAAGAGTCCGGACCAGGCAGCCGAGGACTGGCGGACAGCTTCCACAGCCGCTGCGGCTTCCGCACCTCCATACACGGGACTGAACAGCAAGAACGGCACGCAAAACGTAATCATGATAAGTCGTGTGACCTGCATGAAAGTAACGATGGTTACATCCACACCTTTGACCTCGTCCGCCAGCACCACCATTTGTGTAAGCCCGCCGGGAATGCTGCCTGTCATCAAGGTCGGAAAGTCAACATCTGTGAGCTTGTAGAACAAGTAGGCGACCAGTACGCAAAATGAGATTAGAATGACCGTCATCAGCAGCATGGACGGAAGCTGATAGGCCGTTTGCACAAGGGTATCCAATGTCAAAGTCAATCCGATAGAATACCCGACGATTCCGATCCCCGTATCCCTGACCGCGGAAGACCACCACAAAGGCAGCTTGAACACCTTAGCTCCAATCAGCGCCGCCGTCATGGGCCCAAGCAGCCAGGGGATCGGGGTATGCAGAATTGTAAAAAGGGAGCCTCCGATCAACGAGACGGCACATGTCAGCAAAAAACGCCCCCATTGGGTCAGCCGGATTGCCTGCAGCCTCAATTGCGCATTCCTTCCGGCATTCCGTTCCGGTTCCCATTCATCTTCATATAAATATTCCTCCTTATTCTGCGGCAGAATGGCCTCTGCCCTTTTCCCACCCGTCTCGTAGAGTTATTTTTATTATACATCACATCTGCAGAGAGACGGGGTTTCAGGAGGATTTTCTTATTGGTACCATTGGCAAGGCAATGGAAAAGGGGCTGCCGTGTAAGCGTTCTTACTTTTGTTCCGGCTCAATTATTGAACCAAGGGCAGGATAGCAAAATAGCATAGCGAATACATGCGGTTAACTGAACTATGGATGTTATAAAGGATCGTGAATTTAAGTTGAGCCATGATGCCAGCATTTCTAATTCCAGTAATGGTTCAGGATTTCGAGCCGATCGTGCACCCCTCGGAATCTAACGGGTGTAGCAGCTGCTATTTTTCGAAAAAAGGACTTTTTCATATTCTAACGGTCGTGATCGACGTTATTTGCCTTAATTCAGGCGAAAATATTCGGATTAAGTGAAATAAGCGCTATGGCAACCGCTATAATTAGAAATCAACGTTCTTGGAACCAATAGCGGTTGTGGCATCCGTTAGAATCGTTTTGTGGTTAGAAGTGTACATTGTCAGATTTGTTGCAATGCTGTTGGTCTATAGCCAAATCAATGAATTAAAGCCTCTCCTGTCCCGCGGGAGGCCGGTTTCATGTTTCATTTTTCATCACACCTTCGAATGAGCCAACAAAAAAATCCCTTGAACACGCGAAGCGTTCAAGGGATACTACCCTGCCAAGTGCCCGGAATTGTTCTGGAGAAGCGGAGCGTTCGCCTTTGTCCCCGGATTTCTACCACTGTCCGCTTTAATCAGGAAATCCGGGGACAACAGCGATCGGAAGGACAATCCGGATACGCTCTTAATAGTAAGGAGCCATAAAGAGGTACACCAGCACCCCGGTAAGGCTGACATACAGCCAGATCGGCATCGTCCACCGCGCGATTTTGCGGTGCTTCTGCACCTGCATGGTCCATCCCCATACTACGGAGAACAGCGCAAGCGGCACGATAACCGCGGCCAGCACACTATGCGTAATCAGGATGAAAAAGTAAATCGGGCGTACAATGCCTTGTCCGCCGAACTTCGCCGTTTCCGGCGAAATGTAGTGAAATGTCAGATAGGTGATCAAGAACAGCAATGTGGAAGCGAATGCCGCCAAAACGAGCGCCTTATGCACCTTCACATTTTTTCTCAGTATGGCAATCAAGGCTCCAAGCAAGAAAATAAAGGTAAAGCTGTTGAATATCGCATTCATTCTCGGCAGCAGGCTCAAATCAAAATGAACCTCTCCCTGATATCCAATCGGCGAGAAGAACAGCAGCAGAATAATAATATTCGCCACAATGGAAACCGTAACAATCAGCCCGGCAAAATTACGGCGGCTGGTTGGGACATACTGCTCGTCCTTGGTCGCTTTGCTCATGTTGGTTTCTCCTTCATCATAAATTATATTGGTTAAACCAGTCGTTTTAACCTGTTGTCCTATAATTCAATTATATTGAACACAATGTTCCTCTGTGAAGTGACAACACTATGAACAATTTCACATCCCCTCTGTTTTCTCCTATTAGGATAACTTCATCTAACTAGAAAATTACATAGCCAAAAAAATAATTTCCGTTTTTATGTAAATTCATGGTTTAACCTCTTCATTTCTCCCTTGCAGCAGAATAGGAAAAAAAGCGCCGGTATTGTCAGCGAGACCGTTTTACAGTCTAATCATACAGAGGAAGTTTTCCGACATATTATGGAGATGGTCAATCAATCTCCCCTAAAGGTCAACGAATTTACCGGACAAAAAAGAACAACAGGATGTGAGACGAATGTCAGCCTTTCACCAAGCAACTTATATCGAGATTACACTGGATCATCAAAAATTCGCGCTGCCTATAGAAGATACCCGCGAAATTCTCCGCATGCAGCCGCTGACAGCCCTGCCCGATGCTTCCTTTGGCACCAAGGGTGTCATTCATTTACGCGGGGAAATCGTGCCGGTTGTCAGCCTGCGCGATCTGTTCGCGCTCGCAGATCAGGAACCTGACGACGCTGCGCGAATCGTAATTGTTCCTTCTTCCGAAGGAATGGTCGGTCTCATTGTGGACGAAGTGGTGGGCGTTGCTTCCTACGGTGAAGTCAAGCCTGTCAAAGCAGGCTGGAACGGTGGAGGTTATTTGAGCAGTCTGGCTCCCACCGAGGAAGAGCTTGTCGGTATTTTAAACCTGGGCGACATATTAAAGGATATACAATTTTAAAAACACTAGGAATTCGGGGGGCAGCAGCGATTGGAGGAAGGTTTGATTCCCTTGAGCGCCTGCAAGCATGGTCAGCCCCGTTCCATCGGCTGCCGCTTGTTCAGCGAGCCCCCGCCCTGATATTCCGTCTCATCCTGTCTGAGCGGCTGCCCGCTCGCCTCCGCCTCATGCAGCCATTCCGCACCGTTATCCTGGGGATGGTAACCGATCAGTTCCTTCAAATATCCGATATCATAGTAATTCTCCTCATTCGCCGAGGTCCCGTATAAGGACAGAAACTTCATATGATCATCCGCCTCAATACAGCACTCCGCCAAATGCACCAGATCACGGCAAGAAATGTAGATGCGCGCCGATCTCTGTGAATGCGGACGGTTGTCGCCTGCGAAATTGCCAATCCGGACATTGAAGGAGGACACCCCGTATTTATCGGCATATAACCGTCCAAGCAGTTCAATATAACACTTGCTAAGGCCGTAAAAACTGTCCGGCCGGTAAGGATCGTCCGGCCCAATCCTTTCACCCCGTTTGTAAAACCCCGTCGCATGATTGGAGCTCGCAAACATAATTCTCCGCACCCCGTTCAGCCGGGCGGCTTCATACAAATGGTAAGCCCCCGTTACATTGACAGGCAGCACTTTGCCGAGAAAATCCTCCTCATCCTTCATCCAGGCACAGTGTACAACGGTATCCACCCCGCGGGTCACTTCCCTCAGGCGTACAACATCCGTTACATCAAGAGCTGTGATGCCTCTGTCCGCATTAGCCTTCAGGTCTGCGGCCACAATGTCGTAGCGCCCATTATCCCTCAATCCGGCAGCGAGACAACCCCCGACCCTGCCGGCCGCTCCCGTGATCAGAACCTTTCGTTTCATACAGGCCATCCTCCCACAATTCAATCTAAATATGTATTAAGAAAAACTCTATCGACGCAAATAGTTTCCCCCTTTCTTCCTTCCGTGAAACGAGGAAATGCCAAAAAGGCGCCGCAAAGGGCGCCCTGATGAAAGCACACTATCATTTTTACAACTGGACCGAAAAAATTTCTTTTGCTACGGGGAGTCGTCACAAGATCTTGGAGAGAAAACTCTTCGTACGTTCATGGGATGGTTGTTCAAAAATCTGTTTTGGAGGTCCTTCCTCGACGACAACTCCGTCTTCCATAAACAGCACCCTGTCGCCCACCTCACGCGCAAATCCCATTTCATGCGTTACGATGACCATCGTCATCCCTTCA
The DNA here is from genome assembly GCF_042138595.1 of Paenibacillus terreus. Lineage (NCBI taxonomy): Bacteria > Bacillati > Bacillota > Bacilli > Caryophanales > Paenibacillaceae > Paenibacillus > Paenibacillus terreus. The sequence goes on from NZ_JBHIRX010000017.1 coordinate 12,682, forward strand.
GCTGCCAGTTCCTTCATGACCCCCAGCACTTCACCCACCATCTCGGGATCGAGCGCCGAGGTCGGCTCGTCGAACAGCATCACTTTCGGTTCCATGGCCAAAGCCCGCGCAATCGCCACCCGCTGCGACTGTCCTCCCGACAGAGAAGCAGGATAAGCGTCCGCCTTCTCCGCCAGTCCGACCTTCGCGAGCAGCTCCATTCCCTTGGCGCGCGCCTTATCGGGAGACCACCCTCGTACCCGGATCGGGGCGATCATAATATTGTCGATGACCTTCATGTGCGGGAAGAGATTGAACGACTGGAATACCATTCCCATTTCCGCCCGAATTTCCGTAATTTTCGTAGTCTTGTCCATCAGCGATTTGCCTTCAAACAGGATATCCCCCTGATTGGGCTCCTCCAGCAGATTCAGACAGCGCAGAAAGGTGGACTTGCCGGAACCGGACGGACCGATCACAACCACCACCTCGCTGCGGCTGATCTCCGTGCTAATCTCCTTCAGAACGACATGAGAACCGTAGGCTTTCCCCAAGCCCCGGACCTGGATGACCGGCTCCATACTATTTCATTCTCCTTTCCCAATACTGCAGCAGCTTGCTGAGCGAGTATGTCAAAATCAGATAGATAAAAGATGCCGTCAAATAGGGCTCCCACACCCGCAAGTACTGTCCTCTCATATTGTTGCTGTAATACATAAGCTCTGGAGCTGCAATATATGCTACTAGAGATGAGTCTTTAATAAGAACGATAAATTCATTGCCAAATGCCGGGATCATGCGCTTGATGGCCTGAGGCAGCACGATATGTCTCATCGCCTGACGGCGGGTCATACCGAGCGATAATGCCGCTTCGGTCTGGCCTCTTTCGATAGACTGAATTCCCGCTCTGTAGATTTCCGCCGTATAAGCCGCGGAGTTCAGCGTAAGTGCCAGAATAGCAGCAATAATAGGATCGGTGCGGCCGATTAATAACGGAATTAACCCGAAGTGGACCATCAAAACCTGCACCAGCAGCGGAGTGCCCCGGAAAAAGTTGATGTACCCGGCCGCCGGATATCGAACCCAGGCATGCCTGGACATTCTGCCGAACCCGACTGCGAGCCCGAGAATCGCCCCCAGCAGAATCGCGGCCAGAGAAATGCCAATGGTCACGAGCGTTCCTTTTAACAACAGTGGTATGTAATACGCAATAATATCAAACTTGAAATCCATAACGGTCTTCCTCTCCCTGATCCAAAAGTGTTCAGCTTTCGCCTTGATGTAAAGAAAGCATGCGACGGGTTCTCCATGCGCATGCTTTCTTTGCGGGGCTCACCCGCCATTCGAAGGCGGGTTAACTCACAGGCATTACTGCTTCGCCATCTCGGCTTTCAGATTTGTCAGGTCCGGCTCTTCGCCAAACCATTTTTTATAAATTTCTGCATAGGTTCCGTTATCAATGACCGCTTGAATGGCAGGGTCAAGCTTCGCCTTGAGCTCGCTGTTCTTCGGATAAGCGATACCATAGTACTCGGAATCGAAGTTTTCGGGATCCGTAATACCTACCAGCTTGCTGTTCGGGTTGTTTTTGATATATTCCCGTACAATCGCGATATCAGCAACGACGGCATCAACGCCTCCGTTGACCATTTCCTGCAGCGCCAGCGCGTTGCTGTCAAACTTCTTCAGGCTTGTGCTGTTCTGTCCCATGATCTTGGACATCAGGATGTCAGCTGTGGTCCCGTTCTGAACGGCAACAGTCTTATTCTTCAGATCAAGGGCATTTTTAACGTCACTGCCCTCTTTAACCAAAATCATATTGGTAGATTCAAAATAAGGCAGGGAGAAATCATAGGTCTCCTTGCGCTCATCCGTAATGGATACCGAGGAAATGCCAGCCTGATATTCTGTCCCCTGCTTTACGCTCTCAAGCATCGTATCCCAGCCGGTATTGCTGACTTCATACTCCATCCCCGCTTCCTTCATCACCGCGTCGATAAAGTCGATGTCAAAGCCGGTCACTTTGTCCAGATCCATAAATTCCATAGGCGCATAGGATGCGTCTGTTGCAAATTTCACCACACCGTTTGCTGCAGGCGCTTCAGTGCTTCCGGACGCTGCCGGAGCGGGATCTTTGGCAGGCGGAGCTCCACAGGCGGCGAGCAGCACGATAACCAGCGTCAGCATTGCTGACAAGTATACCTTTTTCATTGTTACAACCCCCAATTTTATTCTTTTAATTAATTAAAATTCTATCAAGAAGTTGATTGAAGCTCAATAAATAAATTCGGATATGTCAATATTCTTTACATATTGTTATTCGACGGAGGCCAGTCATATCAATTGCGTTTCTACGTTACTATACTAAAGAATTCAATTAAACACCAGTGGTAAATTAATATTTTTAATATATTTTGTATAGATATGCATAAATACAATGATTAGATTGCATGACATCATGTTTGAGATGGCTAGAGTTCATACAAAATAAGGAAATTGAAATGTATGACAGATGGAAAAAATCCACATCCTAAAACGTACTTCAAATCCTGATCGTTTAAAGTCTGTAAAAGGAGATAGCGATGGAACTGCAGCCGATTATTCCCTTCGAACCGGTCAGAACAGAGCATATTCCTGCCGGCCCGGAATGGATTGCCCAATTGAAATGGGATGGGGTAAGAATGCTGTCCTACTGCAGCGAGGGGCAGGTACGCCTTGTCAACCGGAGGCTGAATGACAGAACACTGCAATACCCGGAGCTGCTGCAGCCTGCCGAATATTGCACTGCCTCCTCCTTCATTCTGGATGGGGAGCTGGTCGCTTTTGACGGGGTGAAGCCCTCTTTTCACGAGATTATGAAAAGAGACAGTCTGCGCAAGCAGCAGTCCATTAAGCAGGCGGTCAGCACTATACCTGTCGTTTATATGGTATTTGATGTGCTGATGGCCGATGACCGCTGGGTAACGGAGCTGCCTCTTTCACAGCGGCAGGCCTTACTGCAGGACATGATCAAGCCTGAACAGCGGCTGGTGCAGGTCGTGCAGAGCTTTCCGGACGGAAATGCGCTGTTCAAGGCGGTATCGGAGCAGGGGCTTGAAGGTGTTGTTCTGAAACGGACAGACAGTGCCTACCTCATCAACGGGAAGGACAAGCGGTGGCAGAAGCGGAAAATCAGCCGTGATTTATATGCCGTGATCGGCGGGGTGACCTTCCGGGACAAGGTGGTCAACTCTCTGCTGCTGGGTCTTTATACGCCGGAAGGCCAGCTGATGTATATCGGTCATGCCGGTACAGGGCAGCTTACCGTCAACGACTGGAGAAGCCTTACCGAAAGAGTGAAGCCGCTGGCTATTGGTACGATCCCCTTTAACGCCAAGCCTCCCCTGCTGCGGGACACGACCTGGATCCGGCCGCAGCTGGTGGTCAAAGTGGCCTTTCTGGAGTGGACGCCAGGCGGGACCATGCGGCACCCGAGCATCGAAAGCATTGTGGAGCATATAACGCCTGCGGAATGTACAACAGAGCAATTGAAATAGCCGGACCGGATGCCCGGTGCCTGCAGGAGCTCGCTTCTTCATTGACAAATTCATGGCTGTGAGGTATGGTAGAGTCACAATTTTATTAACATGCTGTGCGGGTGAAGCACCTCGCAGGATAGGCCATTGCGCCTTTCTTGCGGGGTGCTTTTTTGCGTTTGGCCCGTTATGCAGCGCATTTTTGAACAAAGGAGAGAAGATCATTGGTGAACAGAGGGAGCATGAAAAGCTGGAACAGGATGCTGATATTGCTGCTGATTGCAGCGTTATGGTGGGGAAGCGCACTCCCCGCCCAGGCCGGCAGCTGGGAAGCCGCGCTGGATGGTCTCGATGCCGTATATGATGACGTTACAGAGCTCGAGACACTGATCCAACTGGAGAGCAAGCAGATCCAGACCCTGCGGCAGAAGAATAATGTACGTCTGAAGGCTCTTAATAAAAATATTCAGGCTATTGATGCGGCACTGCTGTCCAGGCTGACTGCTGAAGTCAAGCAGATCGAACAGAAGCACGCGGCTCTTCTGAAGCAATACTCGTCCCTCACCAAACAGGCATCTGAGGCAAGAAAGCAGAAGAACACCAAAAAAGCCGCCCTTCTTGATTTGCAGCGTAACAAGCTCAAGCCTTCCTACACCCAGGCCAAGGCGGAGATCAAGGCCAAGAAGGATGCGCTGACATCGGCCAAGAAGCAGGCAGCGGCCAAGAAAAAAGCGGTCAAGGACGCTCTCAGCCCCGTTACAACGCTGAAAAAGCAAATTACAGCGGAAAACAAAACGATCGCCGCTGCCCGCAAAAGCAAAACAGCGGCCAACAAAAAATACCGCAGTGCCATTAAAGCAGGCGATGCGGTAACAGCTCTGGCCCAAATGATGGTGGTGTATGATCAGCTGGCCCGCATTCATGCCTCCCTGCAGAAAACTAACAGCTGGGAGAATAAGATCACCCAAGGGCTGCAGGCCGCGGAGGCAAAACTCCCGTAAAAAGCATCGGCTTCAGCTTTGGCAGCCCAACGGAATTTAATTATTGAAGCGGCACTTCACTGACCGTAAATGTCAGTGAAGCATGTCTATAATGCTTACAGACACTTACGAATTGACTATGGAGGGATTGGAATGTTTGTAACCATTAAAGATTTTGCCGCCGAATGGCTGGAGGAGAGCGCGAATACGGAGCGGGTGCTGTCCCATTTGACCGACGCCTCGCTTTCACAAAGCATGGGCACGAAATACCGGACCTTGGGACAGGTAGCCTGGCATCTGGTCGAATCGCTGAACTACATCACAGCTATGGGCCTTTCTTTTCCAGGATTGAAAGAAAACGCAGAAATCCCGGCCTCTGCACGGGACATCCTGGATGAATATCGCCGGCTAAGCGGGGAAATGCTCCATGCGGTGCAGACACAATGGACGGATGCGGAGCTGCTGACAGATACCAAAATCGGCGGAGAAGTATGGACCAAAGGAGCCTCTCTTCACTTTGTAATCATGCATCAGGCGCATCACCGGGGACAAATGACCGTTCTTATGCGGCAGGCCGGCTTACCCATTCCAGGCGTTTACGGCCCAACCTATGAAGGATGGATTGAGATGGGCCGCGAACCGCTCGCATAACCGCACAGATTTGTATAATTTGAAACGAAAATATATGGAACATCCGGCATCCCTCCTCTAAAATAACAGTACATATGCTGATTTTAAGGAGGGTTCTTGGGGATGGCCAAAGCAGATAACATGCTGTCGATCTTATGGCTGCTCAAATCCGGCAGACAGATGACGGCGCGTGAGCTGGCGGATGAGCTGGAAATCCATGTCCGGACCGTCTACCGCTGTATAGATTCATTGTGTGCCAGCGGTGTGCCCATCATAGCCGATGCAGGCCATAACGGCGGATACCGTCTGCTGCACGATGCAGTCGCTGCCCCGTTATTTTTCGATTTGGATGAACAAAAAGCGCTCATTCATGCTTCCATCTTCGCGAAAGAAGCCGGATACCCGTTTACGGATGCACTGCAAAGGGCAATTGATAAATTAAGAAGATATGCAAACGAGGAGCAATTGAATCATATTGAACGGCATGCGGACAGGCTGTCGGTTCTCGAACCGCCCGCAGATCCGGAAAAGCAGGATGTGCTGCAAATGCTTGAGCTGGCGGCCGGCAGCGGGGAATCCCTGAAGATCCTGTATCTGAGCAGAAAAAATCCGGCGCCACAGCAAAGAATGATCGACCCTTACGGTATCGTATATTGGAAAGGAAGCTGGTACGCTGCGGGCTACTGCCATCTGAGGAAGGAACTGCGCAGCTTTCGCGTGGACCGTATCATTCAGGCAGAGCCCACCGGCATCTGTTTCGAGAGACCAGAGCAATTTTCCGCCAAACAATTCCTTATGGGCAATCTGCTTCCAAAATCGCTGGAAGACCCGCAGTTGGAAACGATTGTCATCCAGGGCCCTGATCAAGTGCTGGATGAATTGTCTAAGCACTGGCTGTTCGGCCACACCCAGGTTCTCCGTCAGTCGGGACAGGCTGTATTCAAAGCAGATCGGGATTCGATGCTGACTTATATCCCCTATTACTTGCTCCCTTACGGAAGGGCAATCCGGATTGCAGAACCGCAAATATTAGTCGAGAAAATGGCCGAGGTTACGTCTGTCATGGCGGAATACTACCACAGCATGAGGGGTTGATTGCAATGGGGAAAAATAACCGGCGTCCGAGACTGCTGCGAAGAAAGGAACTTACCGTGTGAACAAAACAGACCGCATGCTGGCTATCCTGCTTGAGCTGCAGCGCAGGAGCGTAGTACGAGCCGGAGACTTGGCGGATAGGTTTGAAACAAGCATCCGCACGATTTACCGTGATATTCAGGCCCTGAGCGAAGCTGGGGTGCCGATCGCCGGGGCTCCCGGTACGGGATATTCGTTAATGGAGGGATACTTTCTGCCTCCCGTGAGCTTTACTATGGAAGAGGCGGTAACCCTGCTGATCGGAACACACTTTGTCGAACAAAAGTTTGAAATCCCCTATGTTAAGAGCGCGCAGTCATCCCGGGCCAAAATCGAAGCTGTCCTGCCTGAAGACATTCGTAAGGATGCAGACCGGGTACAAATGTCCACAAAACTGGTCAATCCAAGCGATGTGGCGGTTAACGAATTTGAACTGAAATGGATTGAACTGCTCAGACAAGCTGTACTGGAGCAAAAAAAGGTAAGGTTCGGGTACTCCAAAAAAGTCCCCTATGCTGACGGCACCCGCCAAAGCAGCCGGACGGCCTCGCCTTATGGCCTGGTGCTTGTCAATGGTTCGTGGACATTACTTGCCCACTGCGATTTGAGACAAGAACTGCGGCATTTCCGTTTGTCCCGCATAAGCGAACTTACCGTTCTTGAGGAATCGTTTATACGCCCGGAGCATTTTAATCTTCAGGAATATCGGCCGCCGGATGACAGAAACGTTCATGTCCGTATTTTTGTTCAGTCCCGAATAGCAGATAGGGTAAAAGAAACGGGCAGATTTTATTTAGAGGAGTTCCTTGAGCATAGGGAGGGCTACATTGCCCATTTACGTGTCAGGCAGCCCGAGGAAATATTACAGTGGGTGCTCGGCTGGGGGGCGGATGCCGTTGTTCTGGAGCCCGAATCGCTCAGGCAGCGTGTCTGTGAAGAAGCCAAACGAATGTTGGATCACTACTGACATAATGCTGTCAGCAGCGCTTATATATACTGAAAACAGTTCATTAAAGGAGCTGTTGATCAGATGAATACAACCGAAGTTGTAGAGCGCTTTGAAAAAGTCCTTGTCCACTATCTTCAGGAGCTGGACGGATACAGTATGGAGGAATTGCGGCTGAAGCCCGGTGACGATGAATGGTCCCTTGGACAAATGTACATGCATCTTATCCAGTCCGCTCTTTACATGCATCTGCCCAATGCCGTGAAATGCATGGAAAAGCACGCCGATACTGCCGGACAAGCAGCGGAGAAAACAGAAGCAGGCAAAGCCGCCTTCAGTCAGGGCAGCTTTCCCCCCGTTCGAATAAAGGTTCCGGCGTCCCCTCAATATACTCCGCAGCAGCCTGCCGGTAAAGAGCAGATCATAGAAGGGCTGAACTCCGTCCTTCTCCGGATGAAAGAGCTTGTGCCGTCTCTGAAAACAGCTTCTCTGCACCATACCATTGCTCATCCCGGCTTTGGCGCATTGAACACCATGGAATGGTTTATGCTTGTGGAGATGCACTATCGCCACCACTTACTGCAAATGGACCGGCTAAAAAAGCATATTGAGTTGTGCGGCGCTTAAGCGTAAGGTGAAAATCCCAAAAAGATCCCAAAAAGCCCTCGTCCGACAGGACAAGGGCTTTTTCCTCGGTGCCTTGCTATTTAAACCCGCTTATTTTGCGTTAAAAGTTTCGGTCAGCACAGGCACGATCTGCGATTTACGGGAAACTACACCTTCGAGCACTGCTCTGTTGGCGTCCAGCTTCACATTGTAGGCTGTCTCTACGGCCTGTGCCTGGCTGCCCAGCGCAATGCCCACGGAGTTGCTGTTAATGATGTCTGTTACCACAAACAGGAACAGGTCCAGGTTTTTATCAGCGATCGTCTTGTTCAAAGCGGCTTCCAGCTCGGACTGGCGGGACAGCACGTCATTGACGTCAACCGCGTTGACCTGGGCGATCTCCACCTTGCGGCCGTTCATATCGAATTCCTTGGCATCCAGACTGATCAGCTGCTCAATGGTATGCTTGCTCAGGTCAGCGCCTGCTTTCAGCATGTCGAAGCCGTAGCTTTCCGCATCCACACCGGCAATTTCGGCCAGCTCGCGCGCTGCAGCCACGTCCTGCTCCGTGCAGGTTGGTGATTTGAACAGCAGGGAATCCGAAATGATGGCGGACAGCATCAGCCCCGCAATCTCTTTCGGTATCGCAACACCATTTTCCTTGTAAAGCTTGTTCAAAATAGTAGCTGTGCAGCCTACAGGCTCGGCACGGAAATACAGCGGCTGAGCTGTCTCGAAATTCGCGATACGGTGGTGATCGATCACCTCGGTAACGCGGACCTTATCAATATCATTGGCGCTCTGCTGGCGCTCGTTATGGTCAACCAAGATTACTTCCTGCGCTTCTTCAGACACGTTCTCCACAAGGCGAGGAGCGCTTACTTTAAAGTAGTCCAAAGCGTATTGCGTCTCTCCGTTCACTTCTCCCAGCCGTACAGCCTCAACGTCAGCTCCCAGCTCTTTCTTCAAAGCAGCGTAGGCGATCGCTGAAGTAATTGTATCCGTGTCCGGATTTTTATGCCCGAAAATGAGTGTTTTTGCCATTCCAATCGACTCCTTAGTAAGAGTGTATATTTCAAAGTCAACAATTCCAATGCAGATTATATCATTAATGCTTACAGCTTTGCCATCCGAAAGCGCATTTTCCTCAAAATATTTCTCTCTACCTCCATACCAGGGCGTTAACCGCAATTCTCTATTTTATCCCAAACCTATTAAAAAAATGATAGTAAACCGTCATTTGATATGGTAACATATGGCTCAAAACTATATATTCACCCAGTCATCATGGTGTAATTTCCCAAAGGAAGGAGGCCAAGCACAACCCGGCAGACGCTCCAACTCGATGCAATTCAAAGAATTATATTTTGGATGAAAAGAGGGGAATCGTTGTTGAAAAAGCGTTCTTTCCTACGAAAATTACCAGCTGTTTCACTTGCATTTATTCTTGCTGCCGGACTTTCTCTGCCATCCACCGGCCTGGCTTCTCCAGCTGATCCTTCACAGACCGGGCTAGAACTGGATGCTCCGCGTTCAGAGCTGCAGGCCGCTCCGGAGCCTGCCTACATTTCACCGGAACTGGACACCTCTTCTGCCAAGAAAGTAAATGTTATCGTTCAGCTCAGCAGCGAACCAATCGCTGTCAAAAGATTCGCCACCAGGGGATTAGGAACATTCTCCGCCCGTTCTGCCGAATCCTCCATCTCCAAGGAACAGACCTCATTGGTCGAACTCGCCAAACAGCAGGGCATTCCGCTAACCGTCAACTATAAGTACAATACGGTGCTTAACGGTATGGAAGTCACGGTCCCTGCCGATAAGATCCCTGCCCTGGCCAAGCTGCCGGGAGTGAAATCCGTGTATGAGAACAAAACCTATTTCTCCATCCCGGTTGAAGAACCTGCTGCCCTTACAGCGGAAGAAGCGACTTATGATATCCTCTTTGATGAAGCGCCGCTGAAGCAGATCGGTGTGCCGGATGCCTGGGCTCAGGGACTGACGGGTGAAGGCGTCAAGGTCGGCGTCATTGATACAGGCATTGATTACAACCATCCCGATCTGAAGGATGCCTACAAAGGCGGTTACGATTCCTTTTATCAGGACAAAGACCCGTATGAGGAGCCTCCGCTTACGGTGAGTGAAGACCCTTACGGGGTCGGCTTCTCCGGAACCTCGCACGGCACGCACGTAGCCGGTACGATAGCCGGACAGGCCAAAAATACCACATCCGACATTGTGCAAAAAGGCATCGCCTACAATGTTGATCTGTATGCTTACAAGGTGCTTGGCCGCAACGGGTCCTCATCCCGGGCTTCCGGCTCCTCGGCTCAGGTCATCGACGGCATAGAACGGGCCGTCAAGGACGGGATGGACGTCATCAACCTGTCCCTCGGCTCCGACCAGGAGAAGGACCCCAACTCACCGGATTCCATTGCCATCAACAACGCGGTGCTGTCCGGTGTGGTAGCCGTCATTGCGAACGGCAACGCGGCAGATGCAACAAACGGCTCCTATTTTTATTCCATGGGATCTCCCGCCTCCTCGCAGCTTGGGATTTCCGTAGGTGCGGCAACGTCGCCGGGTTATACATTCGAAGCATCGGCGTTCGTAACGGCAGATACGTACAGCTCGGTCACCGATACCACCTATCATGATTTCAATATGATGGGCTGGAGAACAAGCGACGAGGATTTTCCCAGCATTCTCGGCATCGATCCGTTGGATCTTGTATATGTGGATCTGGGTCAGGTAGAGGACTATGAAGGCCTTGACGTGGAAGGCAAAGTGGTACTCATTTCCCGCGGCAACCTGGCTTTTGTGGACAAAATCGCTATCGCCAAGGAGCATGGCGCCAAGGCAGCCATCATTTTCAACGGCAATGTAAGCGGCCAGGACATCAATCAGGCGGACCTGTCCGAGGACATTCCGAATCGGAATGATTACAGCTATGTCAGCCTCGGGGACAGCCTGGGCTTTATTCCGACGTTTGATATGAAAGGCAGTGAGGGCCGCGCCCTTGCGCGCAGCATTCTCGCCAGCGGAGGACAGTTCGCATCCGTTACGTTCGGTAACGATTATCCGCGGTACGATGTTGCCGGTGACACCATCGCTTCGTTTAGCTCCCGTGGGCCGAACAGCGACGAGCTGCTTGGAATCAAGCCGGACGTGGTTGCACCGGGCGTAAATATTATGTCGTCATACCCTGAATGGAGCAAATATATTGAAGATGCTTCCTATGAGGAGGCCTACGAACGCAGCAGCGGCACGAGCATGGCTTCCCCGCACGTAGCCGGTTTGGCGGCTCTGCTCGTGCAGGAGCACCCGGACTGGACACCATTCGATGTGCGCGCAGCCCTGGCCAATACCTCCGATGCCCTGCATGACGAGGACGGCACGCTTTATGACGTCTACTCGCAGGGTGCAGGCCGGGTCAATATCGCCAAAGCCATCGAAACCCCTGCCCTGCTGCAGACGGTTGAGCAAATTTCCATTCTGAATAAGGATCTGAATTACCAAAATGTGACCAACTACGGCTCTTCCGCAAGCTTCGGCGTTATGCCGGCAGGCAGTGCAGCCAAGCAAATCCAGCTTCAGCTGAAAAACGTATCCTCAGGCAGCGTGAAGTATAATACTTCCATCGTGATGCATCCTGATGTGACGTTGGACCCTTACGTTGAAGGAGCTGTGCCGACACCGGATGTGAACAACATCAAGGTAGAGCTGCAGGGAATCGACGGAGGAACGATTTCGGCAGCGGCTGGCAGCACGGAGTCCTTTGCATTGTCCGTACAGCCAACGGCAGGAGCTGCCGACGGTGTGTATGAAGGCGAAGTCATCCTGGAAAGCGCAGCTCTTCCTACCCTGCACATGCCATTCTCCGTCCATGTCGGGGACGAGCAGCCGGCCACCGGCTTTGGCCTGCAGGAGATGACCCTGTCGAATCCGGTCATCACTCCTAACGGTGACGGCAAGCAGGATACAACCGACATCTCCTTCCGCCTGACCGCGGACAATACCAACTACATCGAGCTTCAGATTTACGGTGTAGATGACCAATTGGTCGGGGTAGTAGATGCGATTTCCACCGATTCGGGCTTCCTGCAGCAGGGTGCCTACCAGTTTAAAGACTTCGACGGTTCCTATGTAGGGCTCGATGTCTACGGCAACCTGGAAACGGATGAGAACGGGAACCCGGTATACCGACACCTGACCGATGGAGTCTATAAAATAACGCTTCTTGCACCGAAGCTGGACAAAAACGGAAACTACACCTTCTATGAAGGCGCTCTGGACGCATACTACGCATCCAAAGCACTGCGTGTCGATAACACGCCAGCCACCCCCGGTAACGGCGGCGGTGGGGGCGGAGGTCGTGACGATGACGACGATGATGACAAAGGGTCCGGCGGCAGCGGTGGATCTGGCGGTGGGGGCGGAGGTTCCACAAGCCCGAACCCGACACCGACACCGACACCAACTCAGCCTGCCCCTGTGAGCGCCGGCAGCATTCAGACGGTTGTGCAGCAAGGACAAACTGCCCAAGCTGTGGCAGCTTCCGCGATTGTCAGCGGCAAGGCGCAGGCATTGACCATAACCGATGTGGACCTGCAAGCTGCTTTGACCGCAGCCGGCCAGTCACCGGCAGCCATCGTAGTCTCAGCCAACAATCAGGGCACGGCTACAACCAAGCTGACGCTTACAGCTGCACAGATTGAAGTGCTGAAAGGCGCAGCCGCGGACAGCAGCCTGATTTTGAACAGCAACGGAGCTTCGCTGGCTCTTCCGCTGTCCCTGTTAAGCTCCGTGACTTCCGGCGCCAGCCTTGAGCTGATCGTCAGCAGCGAAGCACAGGCGGCATCTGACTTCACAAACGGCTTTGCAGGGGCTTCGGTCATCGGCACGCCGACAGCGTTTGAAGTCAATGTCCTGTCCGGTTCGACCAGCAAGCCCATTACCGTGCCGGCCGGAGTCCGGATTCTCCGCGCCTTCACCGTTCCGGGCGAGCTCGAAGCCAATACGGCCGGCGTATTGTATACCAACAACGGCAAGGTGTATCCTGCCCCTTCCGTCTTCAGCAGTCAGGCGGACGGAACGACCATTGTGAAAGTAAGCCGTTCGGGCTTCTCGACCTATGCGGCAGCTTCCAGAGCAGTGAATTTCAATGATATCTCGTCATCGTACGCTCAATCCGAAATTCAATCTCTGGCGCACAAACTGCTGGTGAACGGCACCTCGGAAACGGCGTTTTCTCCGAAGAAAAACGTCACACGCGCCGAGTTTGCGGCCATGCTGACACGCGCGCTCGGACTGCAGGCGGCAGCGAGCACGCCGTTCTCCGACGTAAGCTCAAGCACCTGGTACGCCGGCGATGTCGGGGCGGCTTACCAGGCCGGATTGATCACCGGGCGGCCGAACGGCACGTTCGATCCAGGCGCCAACATCAGCCGTCAGGAAATGTCTGTCATGCTGGACAAGGCCATCGACCTGCTGAAAATCACTCCTGATGCTCAGGGTTCGGTCCGTACCCCTTACGCCGATGCTTCCTCGGCCGCGGCCTACGCGCAGAGCAGCATCGAGAAAGTAACGGCAGCCGGGCTGATGAACGGCGAAATAGCGGGCGGCTCTTCCTTCTTCAAACCGCAGGCCCCAACCACTCGTGAGGCAGCGGCAAAGGTACTTTACCTGTTGTTGCGGAAAGGCGAGCTCATCAACTGATAATCTGACAGGTCAAAAAAAGCTGCAGCGGAGGTTCGCCTCCGGCTGCAGCTTTTTCTTAGAACTAAATGCGGTCTGGCTTCTTTGGTGGTACGTCGATAGACGTTTTTCTTAAGCTTGCGGCAGTTCTCCAATCCGTCCGGGTGGCTGTCCCGGCAAGGGCAGCTTTACCCGAAAGACACTGCCTTTTCCGGGCTCGCTTTCCGCCTCAATCATACCGCCGTGCGCCTCCACAATGGATTGGGAAATGGCCAGACCCAATCCGGCGCCGCCGGAGCTGCGCGTGCGGGACGAGTCACCCCGGAAGAAACGTTCAAAGATACGTCCCAGCTGCTCCTTGCTCATCCCGGCTCCGTTATCACGCACCGACAGCTCGGCTGTCCTGGAGCCCGCCGAAAGCGTGATGGCAATGATCCCATACTCGGGGTCCGTATGCTGAACTGCATTATGGAAAAGATTTAGAATGACCTGCTTGATGGCATCCGGGTCTGCAAGTACATGCACCGCCCCTGTAAGATTAAAGGTCACTTCCCGGTCGCCCGCGAGCATCCGGAGCTGTGGTTTCATGGAGAGCAGCAGGAGGTCGAGGGCTGTATCCTTCAGCTCCATCTCCGGCCTCCGGTCCATTTTCGCCAGCAGCAGCAAATCCTCCACCAGCTTGTTGATTCGCCTGGATTCCCCGTGCATGCTCTCCAGCGCAGCCTGAAGCTGGGCCGGATTGGACGCGGCCCCCCGCAGCAGCACCTCCAGAAAACCGTGGATCGACGTCAATGGTGTACGCAATTCATGCGAGGCATCGGCAATAAACCGCCTCATCTGCTGCTGTGCTTCCCTTTCGGCAGCAAAAGCCGCTTCCAGACGGCCAAGCATCCCGTTAAAGGACACCGCCAGCCGGTCGATTTCATATTGTCCCTGGTTCGATTCAAAGCGCTCGGTTAAATTCCCGGCATCGACTCTCTTTACCGCCCTGACCATCTCGGAGAGAGGAACCAGCGTCCGCCGCAGTACAGGCAGCATCAGTGCAAGCCCGCCGGCCAGTGCCAGTAATGCCAATGAAATAAAGATCAGGAGCTGTCTCAACAGCAGGTCACGCAGGGGACCTATACGGTAACCCATCTGTACAAGGTCACTACCGTTCCCTCTTGGGCCTCTGCTTGGCCTGACAATGACAAGCTGCTCGTTTCCTTGCGCATCTTGAACAAGCAGATAATCTCCCCTCCTGCCAGGCACATCCGTAGTATTGCGCGCTTCCACGTACACCTCAGCCGACAGCCGCGGAGAGGAAAGGCCGTTCTCAGCAGACAGATCCGTAAAGGTTCCATCCTTTCCGATCACGGCAATGGAGGTGTCCGGCATAAACAGAAAGCGAGGCCGTTCCTGCTGCTGCATCTGGCCCGCCTTACCTCTCGTATCCGGTGCGCCGTTCTCCGCGGGCGTCCGCCATTTGGCGAACAGCTCCACCGGCATCGTGCGGAGCTGGGCTTCCATCGTGTCCACCCGGCTGCGGTACAGGAAATCCTTCATCAATACATATTGGAGAAAACCGATAAACGCCAGCAGCACCGCCACGATAAGGATCGTTCTCGCCAGCAGCTGTGATCGCAGGGAACGAAGCGTAAGAACGTCCCGCCAGCTTTTTTTTCTCCGTATCATGGCAAATCCATCCGGTAGCCGACACCGCGCAGTGTCCGGATCAATTTATGCTCCTTGTCCTGCAGCTTATCGCGCAGGGAGCGGACATAGACCTCCACAATGTTGTCTTCCCCGCCAAAGTCATAACCCCATACCCGGTCCAATATCCGGGCTTTGCTCAGCACCAGTCCATGATTCAGCACCAGAAGCTTGAGCAGCTCATATTCGGTCGGGGACAGCTCCAGCACACGGTCGGCATATTTGATTTCCCTGCGCCGGTCATCGATGCAAAACGGTCCGTAAGCCACCTCGCCCAGCAAATCGGGAAACTGATTGCGCAGCCGTGCTTCGATGCGGGCCAGCAGCTCTTCAAAATTAAATGGCTTGACCAAATAATCGTCGGCACCCAGCTTGAGCCCTTTCACCCGGTCATCGACCTCATCCTTGGCTGTCAGCATAATTACGGCAATATTGTCCCCCGTCTCCTTCAGGCTGCGGCAGACCTCAAAGCCGTTCATTTCCGGCATCATAACGTCCAGCACCGCTACATGGGGCCTGAATTCCCGCGCAGCCTCCAGCGCTTCCTCACCGTTCGAGACCTTCCTGACCTCAAATCCCTCATTCGCCAGCCCAAACTCCAAAAACTGCAATATATGCGGTTCATCATCCGCAATTAATATTTTCACGCTGTTCAGCGTAGTCATCCCGTTTTCATCCTTTCAAGTCAGACCGCGCCTGGCGGCAGTTTTCCTTGCAATATCCCGAAGCCATGCTTCGAGGTGTATTCTTTCTGGCATTTAACTTATCACTATTATGCCGCCCATACCTGAAATTTGGCTGAAAATGACGGCAGAGATGACTTTTGAACAACCTCTTTCAGCGAACATTCAGCCAGGCTTCATAGCTGATTCAGGTAGCGGGGGCATGATGGAGGTACCCAATAAGCTAACAAGCACGAGGAGTGATTGATGCACATGAACAAAACATGGCGAAGCCGGGTGGACATCCCGCTAGTGCTCATTATGGTTTTATCCGCATTTCTCAATGGATATAACATCTGGCAGGACCAATACGCCAATACCTACTACACGACGGCTGTCGCGGCCATGCTGGAAAATTGGCATAATTTTTTCTTCGCTTCCCTGGACTCGGCAGGATCGGTGTCCATTGACAAGCCTCCTGTCACGTTCTGGATTCAGACACTGAGCGCCTACATTTTCGGACTGCACGGCTGGAGCGTCATTCTGCCGCAGGCCTTTGCCCAGGTGGGCTCGGTGCTGCTGATCTACCTGCTCGTTAAGCCGACCTTCGGTCTTGCGGCCGCACGCCTCTCGGCATTTGCCATGGCATGTACACCGGTGGCGGTGGCCGTGGCGAGAACGAACAACATTGACAGCATGCTCGTTTTCACCCTGTTGCTGGCAGCGTGGTCTTTGTTCCGCGGTATCCGAACAGGTAAAATCGCAAGCGTCATCGCGGCATTCGCCATTATAGGCGTCGGCTTTAATATGAAGATGCTTCAGGCCTACATGGTTCTGCCCGCCTTTATTCTCATTTATGTATTGGCCGGCAAAGTGAACTGGAAACGTAAAACAGCCGTACTGGCCGGATCAGCTGCGGCACTGCTGCTGGTGTCCCTGTCGTGGCCGCTCATTGTGGATTCAACCCCCGCGGATGAGCGCCCTTACGTCGGAAGCAGCGGCACCAACTCCGTCATGAATCTGGCATTCGGATACAATGGCGTGTCTCGTCTAACGGGAGACCGCAGCACAGGCCAGTCCGGCGAGGACGACAATATGAATAAAACCGGTATGATGCGGCAGGATCAAACGTCCACAGAAACCAGCTCACAGTCTAACGGTACGGGCACAGACTCAAGCTCAACGCTGCAGCAGAAGGAAGCAGGAAGCTCCACCGGAGATAACAGTTCCGGCAGCGATTCGAATGGTTCAGGAAGCTTAGGCGGTTCCGGAGGTTCGGGCGGTTCAGGAGGCTCAAGCAATGCGAGCGGCCAAATGCAAGTGCCTCCGGGCGGCTTTGGCGACAATGCGAACGGTGGTCCGGGCGGCACAGGCACAGACGACGCTAGTGGAACGAACGGAGGCCCCGGAGGCGGCATGGGCGGTGGTCCAGGCGGCGGAAGTGGAGGCGGCATGTTTGGCACCGGCGATCCCGGCCCACTGCGCTTGTTCCAGAAGGAGCTTTCCGGCCAGGCCAGCTGGCTGCTGCCGTTCGTCGCTCTGGCCAGCATAGCGTTGCTTGCCAGCTTCAGATGGCGCAGCTTCACCATGAAGCATAAGGAAACTCTTTTCTGGCTGGCATGGCTGCTGCCGGTAGCGGCATTTTTCAGTATCGCGGGTTTCTTCCATCATTATTACCTGATTATGCTTGCTCCTCCGATCGCTGCCCTGTTCGGCGCAGGCTCGCTGGAGATGTGGAGGCTGTACCGCGACCGCGAGAAGCGCCTCGGCTGGCTGCTGCCGGCGGCGGTGCTCGTCACAGCCGTCTTCGCATGGTACATCATGCAGGCCTATAACGATACGATCGGCAGCTACTGGTCTATCGGCACGCTGGCCCTTGGCATCATTGGCACGGTTCTGCTTGCGCTATTCCGCAACGGCGCTCCTGCCAAAGTAAAAACATCTCTTGTCATCAGCCTGCTCGCCGTATTTATCGGCCCGGTATATTGGGCTTTCACCCCCATTGTATACGGCGGCAACAGCATGATTCCCCAGGCCGGGCCCGGGCAGAGCGGCTTCGGCATGGGTGGTGGCCCCGGCGGGGAAAGCATGATGATGCGGGAAGACCACGGTTTCGGAGAAAACGGCGCCTCTAATACGGGAGCGGCGGCAGATTCCGCAAACGATACAACTGCCACAGCAGCAGATGATAGTCGCCGCATGGGTCGCGGTAGCAGCTTCCAGGGCGGTTCCATGAGGGGCGGCGGTCCGGGCGGCTCAGAGAGCGTGAACGAACAGCTGTTGGAATATCTGCGCGATCACAACACTGGTGAAGAATATTTATTTGCAACGATGAACTACGGTACAGCGGCTCCTTATATGATCGATGAGCGCGAAAAAGTCGTCATTTTAAACGGGTTCGTGCAATCGGATCCTGTCTATGACACTGCAAAGCTTGAGACTCTCGTGAAGAGCGGGAAGGTTAAATATTTCCTGATTTCCGAAGGCGGCCAAGGAGGCCCGGGTGGCGGCAATTCCGAGCTGACCGAATGGATCCGGCAGAACGGAACCGAAATTCCTGCTTCGGAATGGCAGTCATCATCAGATAACGCGGACTCCAACGCCTCACAGGGCGGACGAAGCGGAAGCCTGACTCTGTACGAAGTGACACTTCAGTGAATTACAAAGGAGGAATCACCATGACGGATCAACGGAACAGAAAGCAGGTGCGCTACTCCGTAATCATACCGATGTATAACGAGGAAGCGGTCATTACCGAGACCTACCGGCGGTTGAAGCAGGTCATGAACGGGATGGGCGAATCCTATGAGCTGATTTTTGTAAATGACGGCAGCAAGGACAGGAGCGCGGCGCTGATCCGGCAGTTTGGCAAAAGCGATGACACGGTCATGCTGCTTGATCTCTCCCGTAACTTTGGCCATCAGTTGGCCATCACGGCCGGTATGGATTATGCCTCTGGGGATGCGGTCATCGTGATCGATGCCGACCTTCAGGACCCTCCGGAGCTGATTGCGGATATGGCGGCCAAGTGGAAGCAAGGCTTTGAGGTGGTTTACGCCAAGCGGACCAAACGTAACGGGGAGACCTTGTTCAAAAAATGGTCAGCCAGCCTGTTCTACCGTGTACTGCGCGCTTCCACTGAAATCTCCATCCCGGTCGACACCGGAGACTTCCGCCTGATGGACCGCAGGGTCGTCGAGGAGCTGAAACGGCTGCCGGAAAACAACAGATTCGTACGCGGATTGGTAAGCTGGGTTGGCTTCCGCCAAACTGCTGTCGAATACGAACGTGATGAGCGACTGGCAGGCGAGACGAAATACCCGCTCAAGCGGATGATCAAGCTGTGCCTGGACGGAATCACTTCATTCTCCTACAAGCCTCTCAAGCTTGCAGGTTATCTGGGTGCACTGCTTTCGTTCGCCGGCTTCCTGTTTCTCATCTACGCGATTGGTGTAAAGCTGTTCACGGATACGGTGGCCAAGGGCTGGACCTCCATGATCAGTCTGCAGCTCATCTTCAATGGCGTCATTCTGATCATGCTGGGCATCATTGGCGAATATGTGGGGCGGATCTATGATGAGACCAAAGCGCGGCCGCTGTACATCGTACGCGAATGTGTAACCGGCGGCGGCCTGGACGATCCGCAAAACCCGGCCTATTCGCTCGGGGACCCAGGCACATCCACAGGGCGGGATCGCCCGGAAACGGCGGCGACCGTCAGAATGTCCCGGGCAAGCGGCAGCGCTTATGCGGGCCGTAATCCCGGCAAGGGCGCGTGATAGCGATGAGAGCCTTCATCGGTCAATTTCTTCGCTTCGGCACGGTTGGTGCGCTGAATACCGGCATCGATTATATAGTATTCATTGTACTGACCTGGGGAGGTATGCTGCCTCTGCCCGCACAGATCATTTCTTATCTGTGCGGCGCGGCCAACAGCTATCTGCTGAACCGCGGCTGGACCTTTCGCGGCAGCAGCGGCCAGTCCCCGCAATCCAGGCAGCTGATCTCTTTTATCATTGTAAATTTGATTACACTGGCCTGTACGTCAGCGGTGCTGGAAGGGCTCCTGCATGAAACCTCCTGGTCCCTCCCCGCCTGCAAGCTGATTGCAACGCTCGCCGGACTGGCCATCAACTATACAGGCAGCCGATTCTGGGTATTCGGCTCCAGACAAGGAAAGGAACGTGATGCATCATGAAAATCAGAAAAGCTGTCATTCCCGCCGCAGGTCTCGGAACCCGTTTCCTTCCGGCAACCAAAGCGCTTCCCAAAGAAATGCTGCCAATCGTCGACAAACCGGCGATCCAATATATTGTAGAGGAAGCGGTCATGTCCGGCATCGAAAGCATCATCATTGTAACCGGGCGGAATAAAAAAGCCATCGAGGACCACTTTGACAAGTCGGTCGAGCTTGAGCAGGTGCTGAAGGATAAAGGCAAGTCGGAGCTGCTGAAGCAAGTGCAGAGCATCGGCGGCACCGCCAGCATTCACTACATCCGGCAGAAGGAGCCGCTCGGACTGGGTCATGCCGTATTATGCGCCCGCCATTTCATTGGCAATGAACCCTTTGCTGTCCTGCTCGGCGACGATATTATGGTATCCCGCCCGCCTGCCATCCGGCAGCTGATGGATGTGTACGATACGACCGGCAAGCAGGTGGTCGGGGTTCGGACAGTACCGCAGGAGGATGTCAGCAAATACGGAATTATCGCAACCGCCTCTTCCGCTATCTCTGTCCAGGAAGTCACCGGGCTTGTGGAAAAGCCTGCCCCTGAACAGGCGCCCTCCCGCAGCGCGGTCATCGGCCGCTATGTGCTTGATCCCTCCATTTTCTCCATACTGGAGAACATGAAGCCCGGTGCAGGGGGCGAGTACCAGCTGACCGACGCGCTGCATGAGATTGCATGGCAGCGCGGGCTGCTCGCGCTTGAGCTGGAGGGCCGTCGCTATGATATCGGCGATAAGGCTGGTTACCTGGAGGCCGTGCTGGAGATGGGCATGCAGCGTGAAGACCTCTACCCAGCCTTGTCATCGCTGCGTGAACGTTTTGCGCAATTCTCAGGGGCCTCAAATAAAAAAATCATTTAACCCGGTCTTCCTCTCCTTTTCTCACGGGATATGCAATAGAATGGACTTATAAGCCACCACGAAAATACAAGTCAGGAGGAGTCCCATGAGTATCCCGGAAGGAAACCTGCTTAGCAATGTTGAACGCTTTACAGGATTTGCAGAAGGCTACGACCGCAGCCGGCCGCAAGCGCCATCCGTCGTCCCGGAGCTGATCCTCCGCTATTTAGGGCGCAGGCCCGCGCTTGTGGCGGATGTCGGCTGCGGCACCGGATTATCCACCATGCTGTGGAGAAGCTGGGCGGACCGGATTGTTGGCATTGAGCCCAATGCCGATATGATCGCTGTTGCGCGAGAGAAGCTGGCTGATTCCGATGACACGGACAACATTTCATTTGAACACGGTTTTTCCAATGCTCTTCCCTTTGCGGCCCAATCCGTTGATGTCATCACATGCTCCCAATCCTTTCATTGGATGGACCCTGACAGTACGCTGAAGGAATTCGGGCGCGTGCTCGTACAGGGCGGTGTATTTGCCGCCTATGACTGCGACTGGCCTCCCTCGCTGGAGTGGGAGACGGAGGATGCTTATAACCGAATTTTGACCAAGGCAGATGACATTATCCAACGGCTTGCGCCAGAGCAGCAGCAAGCACGTAAATGGGATAAAAACAGTCATTTGAATAGGATGGCGGCCAGCGGCGTCTTCCGGTTCACCAAAGAAATCGTATTCCACCACCATGAGCCGTTTGACGCAGACCGCTATGTACGGCTTGCCCTCAGTCAGGGAGGCGTTCAAACCGTCTTCAAGCTCGGCTCCTCCGAGCTCGACGAAGATCTGGTGCGCTTCAGCGCGCTGGCCGGCAAAGCCTTCGCGGGCAAAACGCTGGAGCTGATGTTCAGTTACCGGATGAGGCTGGGAATCAAGTAGGCAGGATCTATTGAGCTGAGAGATTGCTTTTGGTGCTTAGTGAGGCGCTCCGAGAACGAAGCATTCCTGGTATTGCAAAAAAGGTCAAGAACGTGGGGAAATCCCTCACAATCCTTGACCTTTTTGCTTGTAGCAAGAGAAGAGAACGATCCTTATATCCCTACCGAAAGATAACTAAGATCCGTCTGGCCGTATAGCGATTTAGGACATACTGGCCGTAAGCAGCTCATGAAGGAGTTCAGGGTAGTCCGTAATAATTCCGTTCACGCCCGCTGCAATCAACGACTTCATTTCTTCAGCTTCATTAACTGTGAACGGGTTGTACACAATGCCCGCCTCCGCAGCGGCGGCAACCCACTCGGGGGTGACAGCTTCTTTATAAGGGTGGAGGGCTGTGGCGCCAAACGTGCGCGCATATTCCCACGGTTGATATAACCCTTCTATATACAGAACCCCGGTCTGGATTTCGGGAGCGATTTTTTTGCACTCTGCCAGCGAATAATGATTGAAGCTCGAAATGAGAACCTGCTCCTCCAAACCGGCCTTTTTAACGGCAGCAATCACCTGCTCTTCCATACCGGAATAGGGACGGATGCTGTTCTTCAGCTCCAGATTGAGGATGATGTCGGTACCTGACACGAGGTCCAAAAGCTCCTCCAGAAAAGGCAGCTTCTCCCCCTTAAAAGCTTCACCAAACCAGGATCCCGCATCCAGCTCACGCACTTCCTCCACCGTAACCTCCTCAACCAGACGTTCATCTCCAGTCGTGCGCAAAAGATATTCATCATGGATAAGGACAAGCCGCCCGTCACGCGTCCGTTGTACGTCCGTCTCAATCCCTGTTGCGCCCAGCTCCAGCGCGCGCCGGAAAGCGGCCATCGTATTCTCGGGACAGGTCCCTGAAGCCCCGCGATGGGCAAAATTGATCACTTTGTTAGTCATTGCAAGCCCTCCCTCATTTCTGTTGCCTGGACTCATTGTACCCCGGCTGTGTACGAAGGATGTTAAAAAGCCAAAAATATAAGCCATGCCCGAATCCAACAGGCACGGCTCTATGCATAAAAAAATTACGGTGCTTTACGCAAGCGAATCACATTCCAGGATGCTTTGCTCAGACGGGCAGTCAGAATGCCGCTGTCCAGCTTGGAGCTTCCGCCGCTGCGGGGAGCTACCTTTTCTTCGCCAGGACCGTTCACCGCTTTAAGATCCTCATGCTCCATGACAATATGCTCCACAATGCTGTATCCCTCGAAGCTGCGCACATCACACGTCAGGTCCAGCCCTTCAGACAGGTGGCGGTTCACCGCGAAGATGGTCAGCGTCTCTCCCGCTTCATCATACACGACAGCACTGTCCAGGTACGGAACATCCGTGAAATCCTTGGCATCATATTTCGGAGAATCCACCACAGGCATCAAGGACACACCACGCCCGAATTGGGAAGCATGCATATATGGATAGAAAATCGTCTGCTTCCAGGCGCGGCCGTTGTTCTCCGTCATGATCGGAGCGATGACGTTGACGAGCTGTGCCAGGCAGGCCATTTTCACACGGTCCGCGTGGCGCAGGAATGTAATCAGCATGCTGCCGACCAGCAGCGCATCCTCAAAGTTATAAATATCCTCCAGCTGCGGAGGAGCGATCGTCCACGGTTCAATCTTCGTATCCGCTTCATTGGAGTGGTACCAGACGTTCCATTCGTCAAAGCTGAGCATCATTTTTTTCTTGCTGCGCTTCTTCGCCTTGATGTAATCGCATGTGGAAATGACGGTATGAATAAAATGGTCCATATCCATGGAACGCGCAAGATAGTTGGCCGTATCGTTGTCTCTGTTGCCGTAGTACTGGTGCAGGGATATGTAATCGACCGCATCGTACGTATGATCAAGAGTCGTGGCCTCCCATTCCGGGAAGGTTGGCATGGCGGAACTTGAGCTGCCGCAGGACACCAGTTCAATATCAGGGTCGATCAGCCTCATCGCCTTCGCTGTCTCCAGAGCCAGTCTGCCGTACTCCTCCGCCGTCTTGTGTCCGATCTGCCACGGGCCGTCCATTTCGTTGCCGAGACACCATGTCTTGATCCGATGTGCCTGCTCCACCCCATGACTGCGGCGCAGGTCACTGTACTTGGAGCCTCCCGGGTGGTTGCAGTATTCCACCAGATTGCGGGCGGCGTCAATGCCGCGTGTGCCGAGATTGACGGCCATCATGACATCAGACCCGGCTTCTTTGGCCCATTTTATAAATTCATTTGTGCCCACTTCATTCGGCTCCACCGTTCTCCAGGCAAGCTCCAGCCGCTTCGGGCGGGATTCAACAGGACCGACGCCATCCTCCCAATTGTAACCGGAGACAAAGTTCCCGCCAGGGTAACGGATAATCGGCACATTCAGCTGCTTGACCAGTTCCTTCACGTCGTTACGGAAACCGCTTTCATTGGCAGACGGATGAGACGGCTCGTAAATGCCCCCATACACCGCGCGGCCCAAATGCTCAATAAAGGAGCCGTAAATCCGTTTATCCACCTCGGCAATGCGGAAAAATTTATCAACGATCATTCTGGCTTTCAGACCTGTTGTTGCCATGGATACCATCCTCTCTCAATAAGAAAAATTCGGAATATGCTAACCTGATCATTACCGTTTCACGCACAACGAATATAGCATACGGCCGCATTATCGTCAATATATACATTAATAGTTAATAATTTTATTATCATTTGTATTCGGTTAAACCATTCAGTTCCTTCGGCTCTGAAACTTGTTATTAAATGCTGCTGGATTTAGAAGCCCCTTCCTCAAATATATTTCAGTCATAGCTGGGCAGTAAACTACCGAATTCTTGAGTCTGAAAGGCTGAGAAGTGTGGCAAATTTAGCGGAGATATGCAGGTGGAGAACGGGAATAAACACACGTCTTGGAGAGTATTATGACAAGAAAAAAAGCGAAGCTAGGCCCCGTAAAAGTATCCGTGATCGCTTGCCTAACCAAGCTACTGCATCACGTCTGCATCACTCTTAAATAGGGGCTTCCTTCGCCATAAATCAAAATGAATCAAACATCTCTGGGACTATTTGCGATGGTTGAACGGGCGTTGCTTAGGATAACAGCGGGATTCTGTCCCGGTAGCGCTCGATCAGCCGCCGATTGTGGTCGTCGGCACCATCGATATTGCCGCTTAAGAAGACGGGAGGCTCAAAGCCCTGTTCAATCATCATGGCGATCGCCTGTGCGAAAATGCCGTTAAGGATAGAAGCACCGGTCACCGTAGACGTCGGTGTGAACGGGACGGGCAGCCCCGGATGGGTTAACACGGCGTCCCCCTTCACGGAATAATTGTCGATAACCAGATCGACAGAATTGAATAAATGCTTGCCGCTCACGTGCCGGGACGGCTGGCTTTGCGAGTATTCCAGCGAGGTGATGCCGATCGTGAACGCCCCTTTTTGTCTGGCGATTTGCGCGACGTCCACCGGAACCGGGTTGCGGCCGGAGGTCGACAGGATGAACATGACCTCACCCGGACGGATATCCTGTCCGTTCATAAACGACTCCGCCAGCCCGTTCCGGCGTTCCAGCTCGGAGGAGCGAACCGCGCCCTCATGCAGCATCAGCTTTTCCACGAAAATCGGATGGATCGGTGCCAGTCCCCCGGCCCGGCAGAACACTTCCTCGGTCAAAATGTGGGAGTGGCCGCAGCCAAACAGATGAATAATGCCACCCTCCATAATCGTTTCGGCCGTCTTGCGGGCCGCCTGCCCGATATGCTCCGCTTCCCGCTCCTGGACTTGGTCCAGCATGCGGCGGATATGGTCAAAATAAGTCTGAAGCATCAGAGATCACTGCTCCTTCCCGTATTGCAGGCGCTGCTTGGCCCCCTCAATCATAGCCGTCATTGTGTTTAAGGTCGCTTCGATAACTTCCTTGCCCTTTTCTTTAGTGGCAAGTGCCGCATTTCCGAGTACGGCCGTCGTGGTGAATTCCTCCCAAGGCGTCGGCGTGCAATCGGCCTCAACGCCGATGTTCGGCGTATCGTCCAACGCTTTGTCCATATTCACATATTCACCGGCCAAATAGAGCATGTACGAGGTTTCCAGCTCACAGGCGTGAAAGTAGGAAGAGTGAGAAGACGTTGTTTCCCGCACCCGCTCGATCGCCTGCTTCGATCCGGGATAGAAGAAATAGTACACCTTCAGCTCCGGATAGTCTTTATAAAGCAAGCGGGCCGCCTCCTTCAGCGCCACAGCATTGCCGAGATGCCCGTTCAGCATCACGTAAATCCGCAGGCCTTGGCGGTAAAGGCTTTCCCCGATGTCATACAGCATCCGGATCAACGCCTCATTCGACACGCTGATGCTGCCGGGAAAGTTTTGCAGGCTCCACACCTGGCCATAAGGAAGTGTCGGGAGCACAAAGCTCTCCGTGCGTTCCGCCAGCCGGCGGGCCAGCCGTTCGGCCAGCACATTGTCCGTGCCCAGGGGCAGATGGGGACCATGCGCCTCCACTGCTCCGATCGGCAGGATGGCACAGGGCGTTTTTTTGATTTTCTCCCCGATGTCGAAGGCATTTTCGTCTTGAAAGATCATTCCTCACGCCTCCCTACTTTTTAAAGGCAAAGCAGTTTGCCGGATTCGTCACGAAAAATTTACGGATCAGCTTCAGCCCGTCAAAGCCAGCCTGGTTAGCCTCGTCCACAAACCGCGGAACCCACTTGGCGATAATATACTCCAGCCCCGGTCCGTAGTCGTAGTGCTTATAGTAGGTTTTACGTGCCGTATCTCCGCTGATTAGAATCTGATCCTCATAACCTTTCTTGACAAGCTCAAGAATGAGCCCAATCCGTGTGCTTTCGGGAGCGTACTTGATTTTGGCGATACCGTCGAATGACAGGAACGCACCGGTTTTGGCAATTTGCTCATGGTAGTACGGGTCCGGATTGCGGTCCATATGGCCGAGGCTAAGGAAGCTCAGGTTCACATTTTCGCTGCGCAAAAGCTCGATTTGCTCCAGCCCCATCGTGCCAACCTCGGTGTGAGAATGGATCGGCGCTTTCGTCTCGTGGTGGGCGCGAGCGACGGCCCGCAGCGTTTTTTCCTCCAGCGGTGTAATCCGGTTGTAGCCTGTTCCGAATTTGACCTGGCCGGCTTTGAACGGCGTGCCCTCCAGGCCCTCCTCCACCTCGCGAATGACGAAATCGGTCAGTTCGTTGATGCTCTTGGCCTCGATCCATTCATAGTAAGTCTCATAGCTGCCAATGACCGGTTTCAGCCCGTCTTTGACCTTCGCGTCCCAGAGAAAACTTTTGTTGAAGCCGGCGGTACCGATGATGCGGACCCCGGTTTCCTGCATGATATTGTAGACAGCGGGCACATCCCGGCCGTAGTCGACCGCCGTCGCGTCAACAATGGTCTGGCCGCCATGTTTTTTAAAATCAAGCACATCCAGTTTGGATTTCTCCGGATCGTCCAGCAAGAGATCGTCCCCGCCGCGCTCCGACCAGTAGGCCGGGCGGCACACGATATGCTCGTGGGAATAGGTGAAGCCCAGCTGTTCCGGCGCGATGTCCGCGTCAAGTGTTCGTACGAAAGTCATGGTGATGTCCTCCCCAAGTATAAATCTGCAATATTCGTTCTTCAGTTCAGCTTGTATAGCTTGATCCGTTAGAACAGCAGCTGCGCCAACAGCCGGATGATGGGTCCGAGAATGAACATATCGGAATCGGCAGCCCACATTGCCGTATCCGGCACGGTGGAAGCAATCAGGAAGCGGACCATGATGAATTGGCCCCAAGCAACGACGGTGGCGGTGATAAATCCGCCCAGCAGCGCGCCGCGCACCCCGCCGGTCGAATTGCCGAATACACCCGCAGTAGCGCCGTGGAAGAACAGGACAATCATCGTTGGTACGAAAATATAGGCAACCGTATTGCCAAGCACGACCAGCCAAATCAACGCACCGGCAAAAGCTCCGATAAAACCGAGAATGACCGCGTTAGGCGCATACGGATAAGTGACGGGAGAATCAAGCGCCGGTTTGGCCCCGGGTACGATTTTGGTCGCGATCCCGTTAAAGGCCGGAACCAGTTCCCCGATGAACATCCGCACGCCCAGCAGCACGATCGCAATCCCGCCGGCAAATGTGAGCGATTGAATGATAGAATACATGATGAAGTTCTGATCGCCGGCCTTCGCGATTAATTCCTGGGCTCCGGGAGTTCCCTTCATGGTGATGACCACCGCGCCGATGAAGAACAAAATGCCCATGCTCAGCGCCGTGATCACGTTGGAGTCACGCAGAAATTCCAGCCCTTTCGGCACTTTGATTTTCTCTGAATCATTCTCTTTGTTTCCAAGCCATTTTCCCAACCATGCGCTCAGCAAGGCGACCGAAGCCGAGGTGTGCCCAAGGGCGATATTGTCGTTACCGGTGATTTTACGCATGAACGGCTGCGTCAGCGCTGGCTGGAACGTCCAGTAAAGACCAAGGATGACCGCCAGGAAAAGTACAAGCTTCCATTGAGAAACAGACTCTCCCGCCGTATGGACGACGATTCCGGCAAAAATGGTGGCGGTCCAAAACATCATGTGCCCGGTCAGGTAAATATATTTGAACCTCGTAAAGCGGGCCAGCAGGACGTTGATCAGAAAACCGAGCAGCATCGCCATGGTGACGGAGCTGCCAAATTTGGCGTTAAACGCCTCCTGGCCAAGAAATTGGCCCAGGCTTCCCGTTTGCAGGCCGAAGACTTCCTTCCACATCGGTTCAAATACGTTCAGCGCGCCCACAATGACACCGGAACCGGCCGAGATAATCAGAAAGCCGATCACCGCTTTAAACGTGCCGCTGATGACCTGGCTGGCCGTTTTCTTCTGCAGCAGTAATCCGATCAATACGATAAATCCGAGAAGAATCGCAGGAGTTCCGAAAATATTGGTGGCTATCCAAAAAACAACGTTCATTCAGCCTCTCCCCCTCGTCTATGACATGGCTTCTTTCAAGTTTTGTCCGATTTCCTCCAAATCGAAGTAATTGTTGACGATCACGATTTTGGCCGCATGCCCTTGCAGGCTCTGAGCCAGCTCATTGCTGGTAATAATGTAATCGGCAGCCATGCCGGAAGCAGCAGAGACATCCGTATGTTCCACATCAGCCCGCACCCCCATTTCGTTTAAAACCGATTCTACATTCATCCGCAAAATCAAACTTGTTCCTTGCCCTAATCCGCAAACACATAAAATTTTCATAACGATCCCTCCTGAAATCATGTGGTTATTCTTGCTGCCGGACCCCCGGCCGTTGGAGCAAAGCTTCGATCTCTGTGGCGGTTTGGGCCGACTTCAGCGCCTCGACATTCGTCGGCTCATTCAACAAAGTGGTCAGCTTGCGAAGCAGTGCAATATGGTCCGAGCTGGACGAGGAGCCGAGCGCGAATACCAACTCGACCGGGTCGTTCTCGGGATGCCCGAACGCAACCGGCCGCCGCAGCCGGACAAAGGAAACGGAGGCCTCATTGACGCCGTTCTCCGCTTTGGCATGCGGCAGTGCGATGCGCGGGGCGATCACAATATAGGGCCCCTTGTCCCGAAAGGCGGCCAGCATGGCCTCTACGTAGCTGTTTTCCGCTGCCCCGCTATCGACCAGGAGACGTCCGGCCGCGCGTATCGCTTCCTCCGCATCCTTCACCTCCATATCAAGCGATATCAGGCTTTTTTCCAAAAAACGCATCTTTAAAATCCTCCTTAAGCTATCGATCAAATGGATGAGTATTGTAAAATGAGGCGTATGATTTCAGCCTTTTTTTCAATATTCCCCAACATTCTTCTATTTCTCTTGTCCTTGAGCATATCTACCAGCTGTGAAAGAGCTTTAAGATGGGACTGTCCATCCATGCCGACGACCACAAACAGCAGGTGAACGAGGTGCCTGGGCTGGCTGCTGAAAGCAACCCCTTTCCGGATAGTCAATAGGGACATGGACGCCCGTACGGCTCCGTCCTCCGGTCTGGCGTGCGCGATCGCCACGCCGGGTGCGGCAACGATATAAGGACCGTATTGATTGACCTTATCGATCATGGCCCGAACATAGCCGTCGGTAATGGAGCCGTCGTGCAGCAAAGGTTTGGCGGCAGTCCGGATCGCCAGCCGCCAATGGGAGATGTCTTCCCGGATCGCAATGCGCACAGGAGTCAGCAGCTCGGCAAGCGTCGGCTTAAATTCCTTCGGCTCCGGCTTTGGCGTCTGCCCTTTGGCCGCGCTCAAATAGCGTTGTATGTCTTCGAGGAGCGCTTCCTTGTTGACGATTTCCGCATGCTTGCCAACCAGTTCGACGATCGCCTGCGCGGAAAGGCCCGTCTGCTGCCCTCCCATGACCCCGAGGTGTTGGCCCACCTGTCCAAGCAAATGCCCCTTCTCCGTATCGCTTAAAATCGCGTTCACTATAAACACGGGAACCTTGCACCCCGGAAGCGGAACCGTAGAAAAAATAAAATCCGTCCTGCCTTTGAATTTCTCGAATTCGCGCAGCGAAAGCACGGCGATCAGGTCGATGGAGGGAAACAGCTGCTCCAGTTGATTTTTCAGCATCCGCGCAGCCGAAACACCATTGACGCAAACGACGGCCGCCCTCTTCCTTGGCACGGGTTTAGTCTGCTCACGCCTGAGCCAGCCGCCGAAATGCATGGACAGGTAGGCTATTTCATGTTGATTGACCGGCTTTTCAATCACCTTTTCCAATGGCTGAATCGATTTTCGGGTCAATTCGAACACTTCCCGGTACTCTTCCATAATCTTGCCTGTCAGCGGATTTTCGACGTTCAACCCATATTTGGTGCGGTAAAAAACCGATTTGACATGAAGAAACAGCTGCTTTTTCAGTGCTTCGCGGTTCTGAAAATATACGCAGCCATTTTGTTCGAACAGGCTGATCATTTCCTCCGTCGCTGAACGCAGACGCTTGGTCTCCAGCGTTTCGGACTCCACCTCAACCCTGTTCACCTTCGCCGCCAGCAAGTACACGGTAATGTAACAAATTTCATCCTCTGGTACACCGATGCCGAACAGTTCGCCAAGCTCTGCGGCTATTTGCGCGGCAGCCTTGAATTGAAGCGTTTTCCGTAATGCCGATTTTTCTTCTTTGTCCATGTGTACCGTTTGGCCTTGCTTAAGCCGGGTGGCGGAAAGCCAGAGCCGGACGGTCAGATGCAGGATGGTCTCGTCCGTCAGCTCCATGCCGATCAATTGCTCTCCGGAAACGATCATGCCGTATACGGAGACCAGGTGCTCTGCCCGGAAAGCCGGAAAATGGCGTTTGAACAGATCCGCATGAATCAAGCTGTCAATCGTCGGGGAAAAATGACTCCAGTTGCCATAAGGTAGAAGTTCAAACAAGAAATGTGACAGGGCCGCTCTCAGGTCTTTTTCGTTCCCTTGGATGAAATATCCCTGCTTGCGGTCGAACCGGACAGTCAATCCATATCCGGCCAGTTCAACCTTAAGCCGCTTCAGTTCGGAATGGGCTGTGCCCCGGCTGACCTTCAGCAAATCCTCCATGTGGTGCAAAAACAAAGGGCTGCTCCTGCTCGCGAGCTGCAGGCAAAGCAAGGCTTTGCGCTCGCCGCCGGACAGATAGTAGTGCTGCGGCTGCACGGCTTGCGCTGTGGCCGGCAGCCGGGACCGCGCTGCATCGGGAAGCAGGAACCCCGTCCCGCGAACGTATTCGACGGGAGGCAGACTGTTCTGACGCAGCCAGCCATTGATTTTATCCATGTCGTAATAAACAGTGCGCTTGGAAATATGAAAGATATCCATCAACTCTTGCACAGACATGTAACCATTGATCTTCTGGAGCAGTGCAAACATCGAGGAACTGCGCTCATCAAGTATGCTTCACCACCTACTTTCCTTTAGAGGTAGTTCAATAAGTTATCTTTTGAAGAAAACTATTTGAACTCGAACTATAGAAAGTCTCTCTCTTTGCAGCCCATTATACTTAAGGCATTTCGTATACAACAGCGCAATTATTGTCTCTTCCGTATTTGCAAAATTATACGGATCGCAGACGTTCGGAAGCTTCATTAAAACTAAAGAAATGGCCGCATAACTTATGACAAATGTAATTCTATCTATCACCTCTCTTCTGGTATAACAAAAAAAATATCTAAAAGAATTGGATATTTACCTTTGAAAAGGAAGGGAGATGGATGATGAAACGGAAAAAGGGATTCAATGCCGTCTGGTGGTGCGCAGCGCTTGTCATTCTGCTGCTTGTTCTGACAGGACTGACCTGGTACGGAAAGCAGGCGTCAGGCATCGAAGATCTGCCCAATTATACGGATGTGAAAGGCAAAATCACGGTGGACGGCTTTAAGGACGAGAAGCAGCCCTTTATCGGGCAGCCGGACGCTCCGGTGAAGGTCATCGAGTTCGGGGACTTTAAATGCCCGGCCTGCAAGCAATGGCATGCCACCGTGTATCCACAGTTCAAAGAGGAGTTTGTGGACACCGGCAAAGTGCAGTTCTATTTCATGAACTATGCTTTTCTGGACAGGGACTCCATCCTTGCGGGCAGCGCGGGGGAAGCCATCTACCGGCAAAATCCGGAGGCCTTCTGGGACTACTACAGTGAGCTTTATGAGAACCAGCAGTCGGAAAGCAAAATCTGGGCCACTCACGAGTTCCTGATCGACTTTGTGAAGAAAAACATAACAGGCATTGACTATCAGCAGTTTGAGGCCGATCTGAGGGGCAATACTTATCTTGCAGACGTAAAAGAAGATTACAAAATCGGCGGGTATTACGGCGTGAATGGCACTCCCGCTTTTTTCGTGAACGGCAAAATATTGAGAAGCATGGATTATGAGGAATTAAAGGCGGCGATCAACCGGGAGCTGCTGTCCGCTCCGGAGTTGTAATCCGTTAAACCGACAGAAAGAGGCGGCACCGCCTTGAAGGGATGCCGCCTCTTGACCGTCCACTCTATTTGATGCCTGAAATGGTGTAATTGTCGATAATGTATTTTTGAAAAATAATAAAAATGATAATAATCGGAACGACCATGAAGGCTGAACCAGCCATTTGCAGCGCAAATTGGCTCTCGTTCTGGCCCTTCAGCAGGGAAAGGCCGACCGACAGGGTATACAGTTTCTCATCATTCGCAATAATGAGCGGCCACAGAAAGCTGTTCCAGCCCCCGATAAAAGTCAGAATGGCCTGCACCGCCAGAATCGGCGTGGAAATCGGAAGCACAATCTGCAGAAAGGTGCGGAATTCCCCGGCCCCATCCAGGCGTGTCGCCTCAAGCAGCTCGTCCGGAATGGTCATCATGAACTGGCGGAACAAAAAGATCGCGAACGCCCCCACCAGCCCCGGCAGCACGATACCTGTCATTGTATTGGTCAGATTCATCTGATTGAGGATCAGATATACAGGGATCATGGTCACCTGTCCCGGGATCATCATCGTAGCCAGCACCAGATAAAAGAGGACTCTTCTTCCTTTAAACTGGAACTTGGCAAAGCCGTATCCCGCCATTGCGTTCAGGAACAGGCCGAAGAATGAGAATAGAACGATGATCAGCGTATTTTTCAGATAAACCCCGAATGCCATATTGTCAAACAAATTACGGAAATTCTCCAGCGTGAATTGCTGCGGCCAGAGCGTCGGCGGAATCTGCTTGACTTCTGCTTCCAGCTTGAAAGAGGACAGGATCATCCACACAAAGGGGAGCAGCATCAGCAGTCCTCCAAGAGTCAGAAGAATGCCGATCGTCCATTGAAACGCTTTTTCTCCGCTTCCGGCTTTACTGCCGGACTGTTCGATTGCCATTTTCACAGGATCACCTCTTTCTCTCAGGACTCCGCTTTATTTTGCAGACGGAACTGGATCAGTGTGATTGCGATAATCGCAAAGAACAGCACGAATGACCCCGCCGCCGCATAACCGAACTGGCTGAACTTGAATCCGTTGTTGTAAATAAACAGAGCTGCCGAGATCGTGCCGTCAAGCGGTCCGCCGTCGGTCATGACAAACGGCTCCTCGAAAAACTGCAGCCAGCCGATCATCGTGGTGATCGAGACAAAGAAGATCGCAAAGCGCAGCTGCGGCAGCGTGATATACCAGATTTGCTGCCAGCTATTTGCCCCGTCCAGTTGAGCCGCCTCATAATAGGATTTCGGAATCCCCTTGATCGCCGCGATGAAAATGATCATGTTCAAGCCGATCCCCCGCCATACCGCGAGAATGATCAGCGATATTTTGGCCGTCGTCGGATCGGTCAGCCACGGAACCGTTCCCAGATTCCACTCCGAAAGCAGATAGTTGAACAGCCCGAGTGTAGGGTTGTACAGGTAGCTCCAAACGACTGCCACCGCGACCACGTTGGTTACGGACGGCAGATAATATACGACGCGGAATGCGCTGAACAGCCGCGATTCCCCCATATTAATCAGGATGGCCACGGCCAGTGAGAACAGCAGCACCAGCGGTACGCCTATGACCACATAAAACAGCGTATTTAAAATTGCTTTATGGAAAGCGGGATCTGCCAAAACATTGATGTAGTTCTCCAGTCCAATGAACTGAATATTGCCGTAATCGACCAATCCTGACAGATCCATATCCGTGAAGCTGATGACAAGCGCGAGCAGAATCGGCACCAGCGAGAACACGGTAAGCAGTATTAACGAAGGGCCTATAAACAAATATGGCGCTAATTTCGAGCTCCCTCTCATACTTTCACTTCCTTTGCTTAGTCCGGATACTTCCCTACTTTTTCAAAATGCTCGCCGCCTGCTCGTTGAATGCATCCAGTTCTGTCTGCACGTCAGCCCCGCCGCGGTAAATGCGTTCAAAGCTCTTCAGATACTGTTGGGCGATCTCCTCCCATGCGGCAATCTGCGGCATAGGCTCGGCATGATCCAGCTGCTCACGGATAATTTTCAGGTTCGCGTCTTCCTGAAGGCCGGGATCTTCCCATGCTTTCTTGTTCGCCGGCAGCACACTCGCCAGCTCCATCCATTTCAATTGGGTTTCAGGCTTGCTCATGTATGCCAAAAATCTGGCAGCTTCATCCTGATGCTCGCTAAACTGGAAGATCGCCAGATCGGAGCCGCCCAGCACGGAGGTATTGTTCTCTTTGGCCGGAAGCTGTGCGACCGCCCATTTGCCCTTCAGCTCGGGGGCCTGCTCCTCAATCTGCTTGATCATATACGGTCCGCTGATGAACATTGGCGCAATGCCCTCCCCTTTGAGTCCCTGAATGGAGTCGATGCCAAGATCGGTCGCATTGGAGCCGTTCTGGAAGAAGCTGTTCAGATACTCGACGGCTTCCACGAATTCCGGCTGATTAAACAGCGGATTCCCCTGCTCGTCAATAAGCTTCGCACCGTTTTGCCGTGCCAGCATGAAGGAAAGCGACTGCTCCTTCGGGTTAAACGAAATGCCATATTTGCCTTTGCCACGGGCAGCCAGCTTCTGCGCTGCATCGGACAGCTCTTCCCAGGTCTTCGGACCTTCCAGATAGCCGACTTCTGCAAGAAGATCGGTACGGTAGAACAGAATCTGCGCTTCCGTATACCACGGCACGGCAATCATCTTGTCTTCAAATTTGGCAGTGGAAACCGCCCCGTCAAAGAAATTGCCCTCCGCGAGCTCGGGATACTGGCCGGCATACTTCGAAAGATCAAGCAGCACGCCTGCGCTGGCAAACTCAGGGACCCAGGAGGTGCCCATCTGCACCACGTCCGGACCTGATTTCGAAGCAACCGCCGTCAGCAGCTTATCGTGGGCGTTATCCCATGGCAGAGCCTGTACCTCTACCTTGATGTCCGGGTTCTCCTCTTCAAATGGTTTGACGATACCGGGCAGCGCCTGCGCTTCCGCGCCCATCCCCCATACGGTGAGCGTCGTCTGCCCGCCGCTCTCCGCTCCCGAAGACGAATTCCCGGATGAGCAGCCTGCGAGCGCTCCCATCATCAGCATGGAACCGGCCAGTACAATCCCCAATTTTCTTTTCCACATATCCATTCCTCCCGATTGTGCTTTGAAGTAATATGTCCGGAAATGCTTGTATGCAGGCCCGCCAACATAATTATTAGCAGAATACACCGCTTACAGGTTTGCCGTTTTTCACAACCCCAAATCCATGTACAGTATATTGTGATGATTTGTTATAGAAACGTTTCGATTGTCATTATAAAGCAAAATGAAACCGTATTCAATAGGGTTCGGGAATATTTTAACGCATGGAAAAATGATCGGATATACACATATATCAGCCTGAAAACGCTTAACTTTCGACGAAATAGCCACTCATCTTCCGTTTGACTCCCTTTTCGGAAGCAGATATAATCCACTTAACCCCTTTGTAGAAACGTTTCGATTTCTTGTTATCTGTTTATGCGGTGCCTGACAGCAGGGACTGCCCGAGAGGAAGCTTTTGCTTTGAGAAATAAAGAAAGGAATGAGCTCATGACTATGTACACCGACTCCGGAATCCGCCTGCAGGCAGGCAATCTCTGCTTTGAATTTCTGAACAGTGGAGATATTTATCAGATTCGCTCCGGCAGCATGATGATCAACCAGCTGTTATCCAATGAGATTGACGGTTCTCTCAACAATTTGTATCTCCGTCTTCATAGACCTGACGGTATCCGCTCCTTCCCCCTGCTCGGTGTCCACTCGGCCAGCCGGATGCGAAAGCACCGGAATCATATCGTGTGGGAAGGCTGTGCGGAAGATGTCGGATATAAAGTGATTTTCAGCCTGAGCAGCCGCGATGTCTGGTTCTGGGACGTTGAAATCGAAGGCAGCGGGGTGGCCGCTGATCTGATTTATGGACAGGATGTCGGTATAGCCGACATAGGAGCCGTGCGCAGCAATGAGGCGTATTTGTCCCAGTACATTGATCATACTGTCTATCATGATGAAATGAAGGGATATGCGGTATGCTCACGCCAGAATATGCCGCAGGAGGGGGCCTTCCCTTATTTGCAGCAGGGCTCCTTGACGGGAGCGGCCGCTTTCTCCACGGACGGATTCCAGTTCTTCGGCCTTTCCTATAAAAAGACGGATCAGCCGGAAGCCCTGCTCAGGGACTCGCTGCCGAATGAAGTCTATCAATATGAATTTGCCTATACGGCGCTTCAATCCGGGCGTGTCTCCCTGAATGGAAAAGCGAGCTTTGTATTTTACGGCTTGTACAGAGCTGACCATCCGGCAGCCGTGACGGCGCTCGAGTTCACAGACGTATTGGCCCAGGCCCGCGAAGAGGTGAGCGCTTCTCTCACCCTGGCCGCTGCACTGCCTGCGGATATGTCCCAGGCTACAGCCTCGTCCGGAGCAGCACTTGCTGAAGGGGCGCCGCTGTCTGCGCTCCCGCTGAGCGAAGAGGAGATAAACGCCCTCTTCCCGGAACGCCGTGAAGAAGAACGCGAAGAGGACGAGCTGCTCTCCTTTTTTACAGATACCTATGAGCATGTCGTTCTGCCAGCCAAAGAGCTGCGCGTTGAACGCCCTCACGGCCATATCCTGATGGGCGGGCACCTCGGCTCCAGGGAGGAAATCGTCACAACCACCTCCTATATGTACGGGGTATTCAATTCCCAGCTCGTGGTGGGCAATACGAATTTCAATAAAATGATCACTCATGCCAGAAACTCACTGAATGCCCAAAAAACTTCCGGTCAGCGCATTTACGTTGAGCTGGACGGCATTTACCGGCTGCTCTCCCTCCCTTCCCTGTTTGAGATCGGCTTTAATTACGTACGCTGGTATTACAAACTGGAAGAGGATACGCTGGTTATAACGAACAGTACAAATACAGATTCTCCTGATGTACAACTGCATGTAAGCTCCGCAAGCGGACGCGCTTACCGCTTCCTGGTCACCCAGCAGATCTCCATGCATGTAAACGAATACGAACTGGCATTCCGCATGGAGCAATTCGCCGACTGCCTCACCTTCCGTGCCGACCAGGGCGCGCTTAGCGCGGAAGTCTATCCCGACCTGCAGTACAGCATGCAGGTGCAGGGGGCAGCCTTTGAAGCAGGTGACGAACGCGTACTGAACAGCAGCGCAGTGCCCGGCGGCGCTTCCCTTGTTGTGCTTAAGCTGGACAGCGTTCCCGAATGGACGCTCACTGTTCAAGCCATGCTGTACGGCAAGCGAACAGCCGCTGTCCAGACACAGAATTGGGAAACAGCGCGGGAAAAATACCGGCGCTACCTGGGTTCGCTCATGAACGGCTTCAAGCTGCGGCAAAACGGACGAGAAACGGAGCATCTCTTCCGTTTTAACGCCCTTGCCTGGTGGTATACGCATAACATGCTTGTCCATTACACCGTTCCTCATGGCCTGGAGCAATATGGAGGAGCGGCCTGGGGAACACGGGACGTCTGCCAGGGTCCTGTGGAATACTTTTTGTCGACCCAGCATTTTGATGAGGTCCGCCGCATTCTGCTGACAGTCTTCAGCCACCAGTACGAGGATACGGGAAATTGGCCGCAGTGGTTCATGTTCGACAACTATGCAAAAATTCAGCAGGAAGAAAGTCACGGAGATATTATCGTATGGCCGCTCAAAGTGCTCGGGGATTATTTGACCGCAACACGGGACTACAGTATTCTGGAGGAAAATGTGCCCTACACGGACCGGCATACCTTCGAATTCACTCAAGAGAGAGCTCCTGTACTGGAGCATGCACTGAAAGAAATCCAATATATCCGGGAGCACTTCCTGCATGATACCCATCTGTCCGCCTACGGGGACGGGGATTGGGATGATACGCTGCAGCCTGCCAATGCGCAGCTCAAGCAGTACATGGCCAGCAGTTGGACGGTTGCCCTGACCTATCAGGCCGTCAGCCGTTTCGCCGCTGTGCTGGACGCTTCCCCGTCAGCCGGAGCTGCGGCTGCGCTGTACGATATGGCTGAGGGCATCCGCCGCGATTTTGAACGCTACATGCTCGGCTCGGACGTGATCCCCGGCTTCGTCTATCTTGAAGATCCGGACCAACCGAAGCTGATGCTGCATCCCTCCGACACGGAGACCGGCATCTCCTACCGCCTGCTGCCGATGACGCGCAGTATGATCAGCGAGCTGCTGACCGAAGAGCAGGCGCTCGCCCACGAAGCGCTGATCCGCGAGCAGCTGCTCTGCCCGGACGGCGTGCGCCTTATGAACCGCCCGGCATTCTATGCCGGCGGCGTCAGCACGCATTTCAAGCGGGCGGAACAGGCCGCCAATTTCGGACGGGAAATCGGGCTGCAGTATGTCCATGCCCACATCCGCTACGTGGAAGCGATGGCGAAGCTCGGACGGGCACAGGAGGCCTGGCACGGGCTCAGCGTCATCAACCCGGTGGGCATCCGGCATACGGTTGCGCATGCAGAGCTGCGGCAAAGCAACGCGTACTTCAGCAGCTCGGACGGTAAATTCCGGACCCGATATGAAGCGCAGGACCGCTTCGCAGAGCTGAAAGACGGCTCCGTTCCGGTTAAAGGCGGCTGGCGGATTTATTCCAGCGGTCCCGGCATCTATATGAATCAGCTGATCGCCGGCTGCCTGGGCATCCGCCAGCACGAAGGCGATCTCGTCATCGATCCGGTGCTGCCCGCCGAGCTGGACGGATTGGAGTTCCGATTTGCCTATGCAGGAACACCGGTCACCTTCTTTTACCGCTTGCATGGCGGGGAGCGCTTGGTGGTCCTGAATGGCAGTCCCCTGGAATGGACGCCGGAAGGCAACCGTTACCGCGAAGGCGGCATGAGAATCGCGCGGCTGCAATTTGAGAAAGGCAGTCTGGCAGAAGGCAACCGGATTGAAATCATACTATAATCAACATCCTGCGGATTGGCTGAGGATGGCGATCTTTTGATGATCGCCATTTCCTTTTTTTGAAGTAGAGGAGGAACACCCATGGTCAGCATTAAAGATATTGCCCGGAAGGCAGGCGTCTCCATCTCGACCGTCTCGTATGCCCTGAACGGCAGTGACAAGGTGACGCCGGAAACATGTGCCAGAATTCTGGCCATCGCTAAAGAAATGAATTATGTGCCCAATGCAGCCGCACGCAACCTGAAGAAAAGGGAAACCCGCATCATCGGTGTGTTTCTGACCGATTTCAGCGGTGACGTATACGGAGATTTATTGTACGGCATCAAGGAGATTCTGAACCGGAAGGGATACGATCTGATCGTGTGCAGCGGCAAGCAGTCGCACCGCATGCTACCCGAGCGCATGATTGACGGAGCGATCGTGCTGGATCAGACCTTCTCCAGCGAGGAGCTGCTGCAGTATGCCGAGCGCGGGCATAAAATCGTCGTTCTCGACCGGGAGCTGAACCACCCGAATGTTAACCAGGTGCTGCTCGACAACAAAGCGGGCGCCACGCTGGCCGTGGAATATCTGCTCGAGCTCGGGCACCGCCGCTTTTATGTCGTTACCGGTCCCGAGGGCTCCTACGATTCCTGGCAGCGGATGCAGGCGGTCAGACAGACCGTTGAGCGCAGCGGGATAGCGGAGTGCATCGAGATCCAGGGCAACTTCGAGAAATCGGGTGGCGAGCAGGCTGCCGAGCGGGTGCTCTCGGAGTTCGAAGGAATAGCCGCCGTATTCTGCCTCAATGACGAAATGGCCGTCGGGTTCTACAACAGAGTGGCCGGCACGGAGCTTGAAATCGGACGCGATATCCATGTGATCGGATTCGATAATATCGAGCTGGCCCATTACCTGCAGCCGCGCCTCTCTACCATCGATTACTCGAAACGAAAATGGGGGGCGGTAGCCGCCGGGCAGCTGCTCGATATTCTGGCAGGGCAGCCGGTGGAGCATGAACGGATTTATGTCACGCTGGTCAAAGGGGATTCTGCAAGAAAGGTACAGCCATAAACCGGATTCTCTAAAGACATTCAGCAAACGTTCAGCGGGGTTTAAGACTGGACTCATTTTCCTGTTTTATGATAGGTCCTGTACCACAAAACAAAACGGGAAGGTGGCGATCAGACAGCATGAATAACATTTCAAAACCAAACAGCAGGAATACGAAAAAAGCTATTCTGGCAGGAAGCATGGCGCTTGCCGTACTTACAGGGGCCGGCATCTGGTTTACCCAACCGGCGCAGGCGGCTGACGCGACAGCTGCAGTTCAAGACAAATCGGCTGATCAAGGCAGCCGGGGAGCCGGCGGGCACGGTCCGAGAGGAGGCTTCGGCTTCGGTTCGGACGAGCTGCAGACCCAGCTTCAGGAGTGGCTGTCCCTGGATGCGGACACACTCAAGTCTGAGCTGAAAGAAAAGACATTGGCGGAAATAGCAGATGAGCAAGGCGTTTCCACTGAAGACCTGAAGTCCAAGCTGCAAGCATGGCTGGAGGAGAATATACCGGCGAATCGGCCAGCCAAAGAAACTTCTGACAATAGCAGCAATGATAGCAGCACAGATTCACAGACTGCCAAGACTCCCGACTTTGCGGACATGGCTGCCAAAATGCTTGAAGGCAAAGGCGGATTCGGCATGGGACATGGCCGTGGCGGCATGATGGGTGGCGGCATGTTCGGAGACAGCGAAGAGCTTGCAGATCTCTTCGGTCTGACCACCGACGAGCTGAAAGCGGCAATCAAAGAAGGGTCCTCTTTGGCCAACATCGCGGAAGAGCAAAATGTAGATGTGGATGATGTCATTGATCTGCTGGTATCCTCCATGACCGAGAAGCTTAACGCACAGCTTGAAGAAGGAAAACTGACAGACGAACAGTATGAAGCACGGAAGACTGAGCTGGAAAACCGGGTTACCCAGATGGTGAATGGCGAGCACCCTGAGAAGCCTGCAAAAGCAGAAGATCAGTCCGAGTAACAACCACAGCAGCACGAGCGAGAATAACAGCGCGTATTTTCACTTTTCTCACAACTCCCTCTTAAAAATAAAGGAAGCTGTTTCGCAAGCAGGAGCAGGCTGCGAAACAGCTTCTTTGTTATTTCAGGCATACGCCCCATCTGCATCAACCCACAGTTCTGTCTATAATATCGATCATTGCACAAACAGGCTCACTTTACTAAAATGTGTTGATCTTATGATGAGAAGGAGCTGGCCCTCATGAATTTTGAATCCGCTTCCCTCCCCCGCGCTCCCCGCTCACTGATGTGGAAAACCGTCTCCGAAGATTGCAATCTGGCCTGCGATTACTGTTATTACAGTACTTGCAAGGGCACGCCAGGGCAGAAAATCCGGACGATTGACCGCGATTTGCTGGAAACGGTCATCCGCCAGATGATGGAGGCAGGCTCAGGCGGGGTATCCTTTGTGTGGCAGGGAGGAGAGCCTTTATTGGCAGGGTTGTCATTCTTTGAGCAGGTGGTCTCCTTTCAGGCCCGGTATGCCCTTCCCCATACAATTATCAGCAATGCTGTGCAAACGAACGGAACGCTCGTGGACAAAGCGTGGGCCGCTTTTTTCAAGCGCTATTCATTTTTGCTCGGTGTCAGTGTGGACGGACCCAGGGCTATTCA
This sequence comes from Paenibacillus terreus, assembly GCF_042138595.1. NCBI lineage: Bacteria > Bacillati > Bacillota > Bacilli > Caryophanales > Paenibacillaceae > Paenibacillus > Paenibacillus terreus. The sequence goes on from NZ_JBHIRX010000017.1 coordinate 55,016, forward strand.
TGACAAGCGCCGCATAACCGGCTCCGGGGCCGGCTCTTACAACAGAGTGATGGCCGGAATTGAGGAACTGGGGCAAGCCTGGGTTCCATATAATATTCTAACGGTGCTGCATGAGGATAATATTGAAAGGCCAGGGGAACTCATGAGCTGGATCGCGGAGAACGATTTTTCTCACATTCAGTTTATCCCATGTATGGATTTTCGCTCACAGGATGCCACCACGCAAGGCAGATATCTGATCTCCCCGCGTCAATACGGGCATTTCTTATGCGAGGTTTTTGATATTTGGTATGAGGACGGAGATCCCACGCTGTCGATCCGTTTTTTTGATAATTGGCTGCAAAAGCTTGTCGGTCTTGAACCGGAGTTATGCACGCACAGGAGCACCTGCTCTTCCATGCTGGTGCTGGAGCAGAACGGGGACGCCTATCCCTGCGATTTCTATTTGGACCCCGAGCACAGGTTAGGAAATATGCGGACCGATACTCTTCAGCAATTGATGACCCGGGAGAAATGGAGCAGCTTTATTCAAGCCAAGAGCCGGGTGAACGATCAATGCCGACAGTGCCGTTTTCTTCATTATTGTCAGGGCGGATGCCCGCGCAATCGGGTCGGGTCGGGAAGCGCGCGTGAAGCAGGAGTAGATTATTTCTGTGAAAGCTATTCCCTTGTGTATTCCTACGGTGAAGCTCGGATGCGCAAGCTGGCCACGAAGGTGCTCAAACGGGAAGGAGTCAAGCGGCCGCCAAGAAATGCGCCTTGCCTGTGCGGAAGCGGCAAAAAATCCAAAGTATGCTGTGGGGCATAAAATACATAAATTACCTCGCCACCCTTTACAAAATCTGATAAGATGGATTTGATTTTACTGTCATATCAACAACGGGGGTTATGTCGATTGAACTACAATATTGTTAGGAAAAGTCAACTGGATACCAGAGAGCTCATGCTGCTGGAATCCGAAGTCAAAGCCCAAGGGAAAAATATGGTCGTCGCATACGTGCTCTGGTATTTCCTTGGCGTTTTCGGAGCTCATCGGTTTTACATGAAAAGAACCGGCAGCGCCGTCGCGCAACTGATCCTTTCAATCACCATGGTCGGACTGATTATTACCTCGATCTGGTGGATTGTGGATGCGTTCCTTATCCATACATGGGTTAAAGAGCACAACGAAAGAGTGGAAGACCGGCTGATCCACGAAATTACGGCCAGAAGAGGCTTTGATAATTATAATAACTATAACAACCATGATAACCATGTGGTGTTCTAAATGAAGCTGACCAAACACCAGTTAACCGTCAATGAGATGCTGATTTTAAATTCGGCCATGCGGGATACGGAAAAGTCCCTTGCACTCGCCTATCTCATGCTGATCGGAGGGCATTTGGGCGTACACCGCTTTTATCTGAAAAGAGTTGCCACAGCTGTTGTTCAGCTTGTCCTGTTTATTCTGGCATTTATCTTTTATGTAGTGTTCGCTGTTGCAGCGGAAGTAGAAGGCGGGGCGTTCATGATGCTGTCAGGGATTCTGCTGGTGTTGTTCGGCGGGACGCTGACGGTGTGGGTCATCGTCGACCTGTTCCTGATGCCCCGAATGGTGCGTGAATGGAACCAACGTGCGGAAGAGGAAATCATGGCTCAAATATACCAGCTGCGCCTGAGCGCCAAACATCCGGGAGCAGAGGTGTAAAAAAAACTGTCCGTCTGAGGAAACTCGGGCGCACAGTTTTTTTACTGTCTGCGGAGCCTTTCTTCGACATATGTATCATAGGGAAAGTGACTTTTTATAGCGGAAGGGCTGAATTGCATGGGGTATTATATCGCTGTAGAGCCGAACGTCAAGGTATTTGTTGAGGATATAGGGGCGGGGCAGCCTGTGCTGATGCTGCATGGCTGGCCGCTGAACCACCGTATGTATGAATATCAGAGCTCCCTGCTGCCGAATTACGGGTTTCGCTGTATTATGCCGGATATGCGGGGGTTCGGGCAGTCGGATCACCCTTGGCACGGCTACCATTACGACCGTCTGGCTGATGATGTCTTTGCCATCATCCGCGTGCTCGGCCTGCGCAGCATCCGGCTGGTCGGGTTCTCCATAGGAGGAGCCATTGCGATCAGGTACATGAGCCGACACCAGGGATATGGCGTATCCCAGCTTATCCTGCTGGATGCCGCCGCTCCTTCCCTGACCCGAAGAGCCGACTTTCCTTACGGGCTGCCGGCTTCGGAGGTGACTCAGCTCATTGAGCAGACCTACCGCGACAGACCGCAGATGCTTCACGACTTCGGGGAGAAATTCTTCGCGAGCCAGATCAGCCCCTACTTCAGGGAATGGACGCAAAACCTCGGATTGCAGGCTTCACTGCATGGCACCGCCATGGCTGCCCGCACCTTCAGGGATGAAGACCTGCGTCCTGACCTTGCACAAATTCAGGCGCCAACCTGGATTTTGCATGGCGCGCTTGACCAAATCGCCCTGTATCCGTTGGCCCTCCAAATGCAGCAGGGCATTCGCGGGTCACGCCTGATCCGCTTCGCTCACAGCGGTCATGCGGTGTTTTACGATGAGCTGGAGCTGTTCAACCGTACGCTCCTGCATATTTTGCAGTATCCTCAGTCCTCTTAGTCCATTCGGCAGACATGAAAAGGCACCGACCTTTGGTCGGTGCCCCTGATTAAAACGGATAATGGCTGTAATCTTAACTATTCTTGGCTGGCGGGAAGGCGGTATTGACAAGCACGACTAGCTTTTTCTCGCTTTTCTCCATCACGGAACCGCATAGAGAACAGGTTGGCTGAGCAGAGAATGCAAAATTATCTCTCATCCAGCCCTTACACGTATCACTGGTGCAAGACCAAATTACAGTGATCTCCTCTGGAGTCTCTTCCATTGGTTTTTTGCGCGAATTGTACATGAAAGTCCCCTCTTTTCCCATGAATTGTTATAAAGCGATTTAAAGATATCTGTCCCTCCGCCAGAAAAGAAAAGCCCCAAACAAGAGTTCGGGGCAGCAGGGCAGAATTACAGTTTTACAACGTTCTCAGCTTGTGGTCCGCGGTTTCCTTCAACAACATTGAACTCGACACGTTGGCCTTCGTCCAATGTTTTGAAACCGTCGCCTTGGATTGCGCTGAAGTGTACGAATACATCGTTACCGCCTTCAACCTCAATAAAACCAAAGCCTTTCTCTGCGTTAAACCACTTAACTGTTCCTGTTTGCATGTGGAAATACCTCCAAATAAATATTTATATGACCTTTATTTTTGTGCAAAAATAAAAATTCACATATTGTACAAGGTTACCCTTAACCCAAGACAATAACCCTCTACAATATGCGAATGCAGGTCCGTCGTATTCCAGTAATTTCATTATAGCACACTTAGAATACAATTACCAGCTAGCGAAAAATAACATTTTCTCCTATGTATTCGCTTAAGCGGAGATGCTTACGTAACGCTGCTTTTTCCCTGTATCGCCATCGTGTCTGGTCATTATCAAGTTTTAGGGGACACTTGCCTATCTTATTTATTTCCTGCTTTTCCGTTTCTATACCCCCTGCTGAAAAAAATGTTCCGCTTATTTTTGAACCTTTACAATCTGCGCTCAACATGTATATAGTATATGCAGTCATGAATCGAATAGAGACTTGTTCAATCACTAGGGGAGCCTTCCAGGCTGAGACGAAGCTGTACGCTTCGGACCCTTTGCACCTGATCTGGATCATACCAGCGGAGGAAAGTGAGACGAAACGTCCAGCGGCATTAATTGGCCCGTATTAATTATTTTTTGTGGACCCGTCCTTTTCTCCGGAAATGGACGGGTCTTTTGCGTGTAAAAGAAGCCCGACCGCGGAGAAATCATCCTCCACGCGCGCAAACCGAGGAAGGTTACGTCACTTTGCAGCAACACCGGATGCCCGCCAGAAAAACGTAGACAGCATTAATTTATTGAGGGAGGAATAAGATATGCAATTCCTGACTAAAGTAAGGGAACAAAATCCGCTTATTCACAACATCACTAATATCGTGGTCACGAATTTTACTGCCAATGGGCTGCTGGCATTGGGAGCTTCGCCGTTTATGGCGGATTCGCACGAGGAGGTGGCCGATATCGCCGCGATGGCAGGTGCCGTCTCGCTGAACATCGGCACGTTGAACCCCCATTCCATCAAGGCGATGACCCTTGCCGGGCAAGCTGCCAATGCACAAGGTATTCCTGTCGTCCTGGACCCTGTCGGGGCGGGAGCGACGCCCTTCCGTACCGCAACCACCCATCAGCTGGTCTCCGATATAAATATTACCGCGCTGCGCGGCAATGCCGCTGAAGTCGCCAATGTCGCCGGCGATCATTGGGAGGTTAAAGGCGTGGACGCCGGTCAAGGTTCGGGAGATGCGCTGCAGCTCGCCCGTAAAGCCGCCCGCAAGCTGGATTGTATCGTCATTGCCACCGGAAAGGAAGACATCGTCACCGACGGATCCACGACCTTTCTCATTGCCAATGGACATGCGCTCCTCACCAAGGTGACCGGAGCCGGCTGTCTGCTCAGCTCGGTCGTAGCGGCATTCCTGGCTGTGGCCGGCGAGCGGCAGCTGGAAGCGGCGGCTGAAGCCGTATCCTTCTATGGCGTTGCTGCGGAACTTGCAGCAGCCCGCACAGAAGGCCAGGGACCGGGCAGCTTTCAGATCGAATTTCTGAACCAGCTGTCCCTGGTGGATGAAGAAAGCCTGCGCCGGCTGTCCTCCATCACCCGGGTGCCGGAAAGCTTAGGGTGAGCGGTATGACGATAGCGAAAGCACTAACCATCGCCGGTTCCGACAGCGGCGGCGGCGCAGGCATTCAGGCGGATCTCAAAACCTTCCAGGAGCTTGGCGTTTACGGCATGTCCGCCCTCACGGCAGCTACTGCGCAGAATACACTGGGTGTGCAGGGAGTCTTCCCGCTCACGCCCGAAGCGGTCGCCCGCCAGCTTGATTCGATCGGCAAAGATCTCACGCCGGATGCCGTAAAGACCGGCATGTTGTTCAGTGCGGATATCATTGAGGCGATTGCGGATCGAATCGCCCATTACGGATGGGGCAATCTCGTCATTGATCCCGTTATGGTCGCCAAGGGCGGGGCGTCCTTGCTAAAGGCTGACGCCGTAACGACCCTGATCCGTGACCTGTTTCCGCTCGCACTAATCATTACCCCGAACCTGCCCGAGGCGGAAATGCTCACCGGTATGCAGCTGTACAAAGCCGAAGATATCAGGGAAGCGGCACGGCGCATCCACAACATGGGGCCGGATATGGTCATCATGAAGGGCGGGCATGCCGGCGGGGAACTGGCCAGGGATCTTTTGTATGACGGCACTGGATTTACGGTGTTTGAAAGTCTGCGGATACGCACAGAGGCGACACACGGCACCGGCTGCACCTATTCCGCAGCGATTACGGCCGGTCTGGCAAGCGGGCTGTCCGCGATTGAAGCTGTTCGGGTCGCCAAGGATTTCATTCAGGCAGCGATTGAGGACAGCCTCGGCATCGGCTCAGGCCATGGACCGACGAACCATTTTGCTTACCGGCAAAGACGCTCACAGAACGGTGGTGTGCTGAATTGAACGATTCCTATAACGTGCGCATCGACCCGGGCTGGCTGCGTCGACAGCTTGCCGTGTATTTCATTATGGGCAGTGTCAACTGTGCTGGCAGAAATCCCGTGACAGTTCTGCGTGAAGCAATCGCGGGCGGCGTCACCATGTTCCAATTCAGGGAAAAGGGAGCTGGCTCTCTGACCGGGCAGGCGGCTTACGAGCTGGCGCGGGAGCTGCAGGCTGTGTGCCGGGAAGCAGGCGTACCCTTCATCGTCAATGATGATGTGGACATGGCAGCGGTCCTCGGTGCCGACGGGATACACGTCGGACAAGAGGATGCGCCCGCAGCTTCCCTGCGCAGCAGGCTTGGGCATGAGGCCATTGTCGGGGTGTCCGCACACTCGGTGGAAGAAGCCGGGCGCGCCATTGCCGACGGGGCGGATTATCTCGGCGTCGGTCCCATGTACCCGACCCTGTCCAAAAGCGACGCCCGCCCCGTGCAAGGGCCGCTCCTTATTCAGGAGCTGCGCAGCCACGGCATCACCATTCCGCTTGTTGGTATCGGCGGGATCACGCCCGAGAAAGCACCGCCTGTTCTTGCCGCCGGAGCGGATGGAGTATCCGTCATTTCAGCGATTTCTCAGGCCGAAGAACCCGGACTGGCGGCAGCGGCTTTTACCGCTCTGTATGGCAGGGCCACCTAGCAAGCGAATGAAGCAAACAGCATAAAGGGATTGTCCCAAGCCGCCAGGCTATCGGGCTGGGCAGTCCCGTGAGTACAGCTTTCTTTTTCACTGAACTCTTTTGGCAAACAGAAAGCGTCCCTTCCAATAATCGTTAAAGTCGGTAACCGTCACGCCAGGGTCCCCATAGGTGTGCAGGATTTTGTTATTTCCCGCATAGATGCCTACATGACCGACGGTGCGGTTCGTTGCATATCGTCCCGGCGTGTAAAAAAACATCAAATCCCCTTGCTGCAAATCCTGCTGCGCCACCGTTGTGCCAACTCCGGATTGCGAGATGGACGACCTGGGCAGCTCTATATTGAAGTGATTAAACACATGCTGTACAAAAGAAGAACAATCAAAAGTGTGATGCTCTGCATAATCCGGAGCTCCGAATTCGTAAGGAGTGCCTGAAAATTTTTCACAATAACTGATGAGTTGGGTCCGGTCGGACGCTGTCAAGGAAAGCTCTTTGAGGGAACCCTTCCCCGAAGCCTTTGTTTCCTGCTGGCCTGGATTGTCCGGCGGATAAATCCGCACCTGTGAGCGCCCCTGATCCCATTGCACATTGGTGCCGAGCAGTTGGGATAATGACTCGCTTGTTATATAAGGTCTGCCGCCAATTTGTTTAGGCGCTTCGGGCAGCTGCAGGATACGGTCCCCTGCCCTTGCTTCCTTCTTTCCCGCGTGAACGGCATATACGGGATCGGTGTCCCCGATCAAATACCCTCCATCCTTGCCCTGATGCAGCTTGTAATTAAAGGACTGCATCGTATCCTTGACAGGCAGCCACACTTTATTCTGCCCGTCTTTGTAGGCGCGAATATCATGCATCGTACTGCCGTCAGCGGCCATCATCCGGATATGGCTGGCGCCGTTCTGTTTGGTCCCCAGCCTGGCAGGCTCCGTCTTGCTGGTCTGCTGATTGGCGGAGCTTGCACAGCCGCTGCCCAGCAAGGCAACGACAGCTCCCGCAATCATCATCTTCCCGATGCACATGCACCCTGATCGAAATAACATGCGTTGTACCCCTTTCCTTTTTGCGCTAAGGATAGGTTGGACAAAGGCATGAACTTTATGCGCCCGTTTGAGTGTAATTTTGTATCGTTAGACCGGGCCGGGTTCAGTTTGGTAGATTTTTAAGTTGCTTTAAGCTTCATTTAAGATTGGGCTGTTACAATACAACATGTAAGCCGCCTTCCACTCCAGCATCATTAATGGACACATGCCATCATAAACATGAAGTTCATGAAAAGAAGAAGGAGATTACTTATGAATTTGAAAAGGATACTTATATTCAGCACACTCGCCTTTGCCATCTCTATCGGCGAAACCATGGGCAGCAGCACAGCGTCCGCCAGCACGGCCGTGAAGTCCAAGCAGCTGTCAGCCAAGGCTGTTAAAGAAGACATTGTACAGGTACTGGGTCTTTCCTCAGACGAAGAATTATATAATGCATTGTATGACGGCAAAACAATGGCCGATATCGCAGGTGAGACCGGTGCCGATGTGAACCGGGCTATCCGCCTGCAAGTGGCGGAGCTGACAGACCAGCTCAATCAACGCCTTGCCCAAGGCAGTATTACACGGCAGCAGTATGAAGCGCAAAAATCCGAATTGACGGAAATCGTGACACGCAGTGTGCACGGTATTTAAACAGCAAGAAGGCACGGACCTTTCTTTTGAAGAAGGTTCGTGCCTTTTTCTTATTTCCCCCTAGTTGTCGTCTGAACTTTATTGAGCTTGCACCGCAAACCGAGGATAACTATTACTTACTCAACTTTCGCAGCGTTAAATCGGCAAACATGCTCTGATATAACGGGGTAAAACGGAGATTTACTGCCGGGGTTGACGCTGAAACAAAGCAGACCGCTTTCTTGGAAGAAAGGGATCGCCCCCCTCAGAGTCTAGTAGCCAGAGTGAGATGGGTGTCTATAGAGGTGTGGTGTCGGGTGTCCGTTGCCTACTGCCTCTTCATACCGCTTTGCACGATTATCCCTTTTGATCAGAAGACGGGGGTTGAGGTTGCGGTGCCTTGCTCCCCTGCTCTTTCTCTTTCGGTTTGCTTCACATCACCTAAACGCTCTGTCTTCTCCTAAGATCGCCTCATCATCTCGAACCGATCTGCTTCCCCATAAGACATGATCCCAAAAATAATAGACCCATCCGTTTGTCCTGATCGCATAACAACAGGCATTTTCGCACCTCATTTGATCCGTTATTTTCTTTAGCGCTCCTTAAAGTATATTTTCGGTTCCCGGCTTTCTGTTTTTCTTTACCTGATCGAATGGGATAATCGTGCAAAGCCCCCGGACAGCAGGTTCACATGCCTTGCCACAATCGGCTGGCGGCTTGACTGTCAAGCACGGATGATTAGGCGGAGTCCAACCCAGTAGCTACAAAGGTTTAAGTGGATTTGGGCTCTGCGAAAGTTGAGTTATTAGGAACTACTAAAACACTTTCTGGTCTAATATCCGGGAAATCATAATCGTGTAAAGCTATGTATAAATGCTTACCTGTTAAGAAAAAACCGGGTCTTGGCGTTTCAGTTGTATGTATTACCTCCGGTATTGTGCCCCATGCGACATAGCCACGCTTAAACTTGTCCATTAGTTGGCTTCCCCCTTGATATATTAAATAAAAAAATCCACAGAATGTAATGTGGATTTTGTCAACGCTTTATGTTGTTCGATGCTATTCGAATGGTTTCTTTTTGCATTGCTTTATTAATTTTTTCCTGGATTTCGGGTGATCGTTTTCCTTCAGGTCCGATGTATTCATGCAGCGTAACACCAAAACGTTCTTGAATTCTTTTTTTTAAGCCAGCCATGGGATCTGTCTCTTCGACATTACGGTTAGGAAATGATACGATATTGCTCATGTCCAAAACCTCCATTCATATCTAAAACAAGTATACCATATAATCAAGCCAAGTAAAGTCGGCATTCAAGCAGTATGAAACGCAAAAATCCGAATTGACGGAAATCGTGACACGCAGTGTGCACGGTATTTAAACAGCAAGAAGGCACGGACCGATTCAAGGTCTGTGCCTTCTTATATATTCTATGCTCCAGCCACTTCCAACCGTTTGTCCTCCTCTTCAATGAACAGCCGCTGTATTGGATAAGCCAGACTTATACCTTCTTCATCCAGGACCTGCAGAACCGCCAGGTTAATGTCTTCCCGAACTGCCAGGTGTTCGGTCCAGACCGTGGTTTTGGTGAAAAAGTAGAAAAAGATGCCCAGATTGCTGTCGTTAAAATCTCTGAAGCGAACAATTATCGTACCGGGGTCTATCCGGTCATCTTCGAGCAGCATGCGCTCAAGCCGCCGCTGAGCCGCGGCCAACCGTTCCCTGTCCGTGTCCAGAGCAACTTTCAGGGAGAAGGTAATCTGCCTTTTTCCCATTCTGCTCCAGTTGGTGATAGGCTGATCAGCAAGCGTGGCGTTGGGGACCGTCACCAACGAATGGGCGAAGGTACGGATTTTCGAGCTCCGAAACGTGATATCTTCTACAATTCCCTCGACACTTGGCGTCTGTATCCAGTCTCCTTTGGCAAAAGGCTTTTCTGTGATAATGACAATGCCGCCGAGGATGTTCCCCAGCGTCTCCTTGGCAGCCAGGGCAACGGCCAAACTGCCTAGTCCCATTCCTGCCACCAAACCGTTGATGCTGAAGCCCCATTCACCCCCGACAACGGTAACCATCAGCACAATGACGACAAAGCGGATCACTTTGGACAGAAAAGGAATGAGCATGCTCGCATCATCCAGTCCGATCTTTTTGCTGATGCTTTCCAGCATGACTGAAGAAGCGGCAGATACATTATAAATTCCCCATCCCGCCAAAATAATGCCTATACTGCGCACAAGCCGGTTAAAAACGCCCATCCACGCCCACTGTTCAGGGACATAATAGACGACTGCAGATAGGCGCCAACCAGCAGAAAAATATACTGCAGCGGCTTCTCAAACGCCGCCGCCCACTTGGCAACTCCTCTGTCTTCACCGATCTTTTTCATGAGAAAAGAAAACAAATACCGCGTGAACACTCTCTGAAAAACCAGAAACAGCACCATAATTCCAGCTGCCGCCAATAGGTCAACCCATCTTAGTCGATCAGGCAGCTGTGTGAACCATTCCAAAATCATGTATAACCTCCGGGAAAAATAATGGTTCATTTTAGCACAGTGCCATTTTCCTGTCTAACATGCCGTCAGGGGCAAAGACACAAAAAAGCCGCCTTGCGGCGACTTTTTGAGAAGACATTCTATTGTTCTGTACTATACCTGCTGGACCTTGATCAGATTCGTATTGCCTGTTTGACCGATTGGTACTCCTGCGGACAGGACAACCGTGTCTCCCGGGCAAATATATCCCGTTTCAATGGCGTTGCGTGTTGCCGTTTCGAACATTTCATCCGTTGTTGTCATTTTGCCGCCCAGGACCGGGATCACGCCGGACAGCAGGCAGATTTTTGGCAGCACCTCTTTATGCTGAGTGACTGCGATGATCGGCGCCTGCGGTCGGTACTTGGAGATCATCCGCGCGGTAAAGCCGCTTTCCGTCGCAATAATAATGGCGCTGGCGCTCAGCTCAAGCGACGCGCTTACGGCACTCTGGCTGATGACCTCCGTAATATTGGTGAGCTGACCCGCTCTTTTCTTGTTGAACTGCTCCATATAATCGATAATAGATTCCGCCTGTTTGGCGATGGAAGCCATCGTTTGCACGGATGGAACGGGATACTTGCCCGCAGCCGATTCTCCTGAGAGCATGACTACGTCTGCGCCCTGGATGACCGCATTGAACACGTCACTTACCTCAGCCCGTGTTGGACGAGGATTCACCTGCATCGACTCCAGCATATGTGTAGCCACGACCACCGGCTTGCCCGCCAGGTTGCACTTATCGATCATTTCTTTTTGCAGCATCGGCACCGTCTCGATCGGAACCTCTACCCCCAGGTCGCCACGTGCTACCATGATTCCGTCAGAGGCCTCGATAATCGCATCCAGATTTTCCATACCTTCCTGGTTTTCGATCTTGGAAATGATCTGCACATGTCCCGCATGATGGCTCTCCAAAATACGGCGGATTTCCAGAATGTCCTCACCTTTACGCACAAATGACGCCGCAATAATCTCCACCTGATTCTGAATGCCAAACTCGATATGCTTTACATCGCGTTCCGTGACACCAGGCAGAGAGGTATGAATGCCCGGCAGGTTGACACCCTTGCGCGGCTTCAGCTTCCCGCCGCTCACAATACGGCAGCGAATTTCCGTTCCTTCCACAGCAATTACGGTCAGATCAATCAGGCCGTCATCGATCAGAATACGGTCTCCCGCCTTTACGTCACGGGTCAAATCCGGGTAGTTCACGCCGATGCGCTTGGCATCCCCCAGAATCTCTTCCGTTGTCAAAATCAGTTCTTCCCCGGTTTTCAGCTCACAGGAATCTTCCTTCAGCTTGCCGATTCGCACCTCAGGTCCTTTGATGTCCATCATAATCGGCACAAACGTTCCCAGCTCGGACGCCGCCTGACGCACATTTTTCATGCGCTGCACATGCTCATCCAGTTCCCCGTGCGCCATATTCAAGCGGGCCACCGTCATCCCCGCCTGAATCATCTCTTTCAACACCGGAACCGAATCACTTGCAGGGCCGATGGTACAAATAATTTTCGTTTTCAGCATGATTGATCTCTCCTCCGTTTTTCTTCATTGTAGCGTTTCCATTACGATGAGACTATGAAATATAGTATAGTAAATAGACTATAGTACAATCACGGGAGCGGTCATATGATCACAGTTGCAGAAGTACAGCATCATCAGGGAATGGACTGGTACGCGGAGAGCGCCACAAGCCTGAACAGCCATACGCTGTGTCTCGTCACCTACGGCAAATGCGTGTATTGGGTGGAGGGGCAGAAGACAATCGTCGACAAAGGCAGCATGCTGCTGATCCCGCCCCATTTAGCCTATTATGGAAAAAGCATCCCCACTCTGTTCCATAGCAAGTATGTGATTCTCTTCCGTAATTCATGTGCCGAAGATGGATTGCCTCTGCTGGACCGCACCAAAATCGTGAATCTGAAGCTGGGCTGCTATGAGCTGGTTCGGGAACGGCTGCGGAGCATTCTTCATCAGTGGGAAGATAAACCGTCATACTACAAACATATGATCAATGCATTGCTGACAGAGGCCATGATCTATATTAACCAGGAATGGGATCGCGGAATGATTGCTGATGAGAAACACAGGCATGTGGAGCGAATGAAAGAGTACATTCAGGCGCACTACCGGGAAAAAGTGACCAAGGAGGAGCTGGGCGAGGTGATCCAGCGAACGCCGAATTATGCCGCCACCCTCTTCCGCAGCGTCACGAACCAGACGATCAGCGAATATGTGCACAGCCGCCGGATGAAGACGGCCATGTATATGCTCACGGAATCGCAGCTGACTGTGCAGGAGGTGTCGGAGTACCTCGGCTACCGGGACGCCACGTATTTTCATCGTATTTTTAAAAAGATGACCGGGGCCTCCCCGTCGGACTTTCTGCATGAGCGTTCGCGGATTAAGTAACAATGTAGCCGATTTTCTAAACTTTTTGTTTAGACCCCTTTATCATCTGCGAGAATTGTCAGGGTAATTTCGTCAGTTGTGTCTCCGGCTGCAACGGTGAGCTGGCCAGTATAGGAAGAGGGCGTTTTACTGCTTTTAATGTCCTCCTCCTAACAAAAATAAAGAGGAGCCTCTCGGCTCCCTAAAGCATGACTGATATTTTGTAATTGAATCAAACAAATTTAGGTATGAACCAGGCGAGCTGCAGATTGCTCTTCCTCAGCTTCCTTAAACCCAATAGAAAGATCAAGAGCAATTGCAACTTTCATCACCGTCTCCATCGACGGAACAGAGGTAGAATTCTCAAGTCTGGCAACTTGAGCTTGGGTTATCCCCGCTCTTTCGGCTACTTCTCGCTGAGTAAGCCCCAGAGCTTTTCTTCTACGTACGATGCTGTTCACCATACGAGCCATTTCACTGATCACTTTTTTCTCATGGTCAGTTTTATAATCCAATTTCCCCTTAAGATCGGACCAAGAATTTTTAAAATTGTTATCCAATATTGTTTTCACCTCCGGTATAGTCGGATAGGGAAGCTTGGCAGCACCCCCATCCACCCTGTTCACTCGCCATCTCGCCTTATCCAATCCTTCATTCTTTCCTCTGCTCGGTCAATTTCATGACTCGGGGTCTGTTGAGTACTCTTCCTAAATATAGTCAGCAGCACCAGCCTCCCCTTCCAACGAAAGTAGGGAATTCGATAACGCCCAGCTCGTATTTCGTAGAGCGCCCCCTTCAGTTTCCGGGAGTGCGGCATCCCATCTTCTACTCTCTCCAAGGCGTATAAGATGTCATCCATTTCACGTTCGGCTTTTTTATTACCATTCTTCGCCTTTTCGTTCAGCGATAGGATGTACTTCTCTACCTCCGAGTTTCCTTTCCCAGTTCGATAAAACATAATATCAGTCATGCAGTGAATCCTTTCTCTATAATTTATCGGACTTGATATCGCCCTTGATATAAATATATCATTCTTGATATAAAATCACAAGGCGTTTTGGATAAATATCGCTAATTGTGCATAGCAGATTCGAACCGCTAAAGATTCGGCTGCGCACGCTATGGAAATAGAAAAAAGGAAGACGGGTTTCCCATCGCCTTTTAGCCGAATTATATATTCCCGTATTTCTAATCCGCCCGAAAGGAGCGACTTTAGGGTGATCTTCACCCTGTTCCCCGCTTCCATACCGCCGCAATCAGCGCTACAGTCAGCTCGACGCACAGCACGTAACTGTCACAAGGCCCAACCTTCCAGCATGGACGGGCCTGCGACGACAAGGGGCAGCAGGGACACCCGGGAAGCTATTCCCAGTCAAATATTCCTGCGCAGATTAAGTAACGATGCCCAGTCCTTTCTTCCCAGAGCAAACCCGGCGGTGTTACCCGCAATCCCCCCTTACTCTTCTTTGTCTTATTTATCAACAATGGTAATGATTTCTCGGATGTCTGTGATGTCTAATGCCCCTACAATCCGTTCAATATGTCCCGCTTTCCACTAATCAACTCGGAAATCGCTGCCCTTCGGACCGCCGATTTCAAGGCTGATTCATTCATGGAAATATCTTTTCCCTTCAAAAAGGGGTCTTAGCGAAAGACATACCCTTGATAAATTTTCAATCTTTATGCGCAGTGTACGTCTATGCGTACGTCATTTGGAATGATTATATCGTAAGCTTATGAGTAACGATCAATATCACAAATCATATGCTTGGGGTGTTATGTAATGACGAAGAACGTTGAAGTTACGTTAGAACCCGTTTGTATTGTTTTAGGCCCGTATGATGAGGATGAGATTTGTTATAATCTGACCCGGGGCTTTTTGGTAGATGATCACCATGTTATGTATGTAGCTGAAGGTTATTTATGGCTTCGCAAGGTTGATCAAGCTGCCAAACATAACGGTCTGTATATAGACGATCCCAGTGCTGCCGGATTAATTTTGGCTTCAAATATTACACAATTAGACGATGATTTTTTAATTAAAGTTCACAACAAACTCACCACGATGAATGCACTGGGGTTTCTTATCTCTGAGTTACACACTTTGGTTGCCAATGATATATTTTTCAATGTTAAGCCTAATGAAAGCTTACACCTTCATATGAAGGAACTTAGATCCTTATAACAAATGGCAAAGGAGCTGAAACCAGCCCCTCAAAATTAAAATAAGATCTTATATTTCTCATGGTTCTGACAAATGGCTAAAAAGGTGGTTGTATCCAGTACATGTTCATGGAGTGCTGATGTTCCATCGTTGAAAAGTTCAATATACTGCGAGGATTTCGGATTAGGACGTAATGAGGACACTTGATGTGGTTGGATAAGTCTTGTTTTAAAAGCATTGAATAAGGATACATCCGTTGTCAAATAAGAAATTGGAGGGGCGTTGGATATACCAAGCTCTAAAGGCGATGCATTTGCTTCTTTCAATACTTTTTGCTTCAAACGAACGATTCCATAATCGCTTGAAGCAATGCTTATATTTGAAATTTGGGAACGATAGTGAGAAAGAAGACACATGGTTAGGGCCAGAATCGATACTTCACCAGCGTTTTTCTTGGTAACTAAGTTTCCGCTTTGCTTGGTAGGAAAACCATACTCGTAAAATTGATCGATCC
The DNA here is from genome assembly GCF_042138595.1 of Paenibacillus terreus. Classification (NCBI taxonomy): domain Bacteria; kingdom Bacillati; phylum Bacillota; class Bacilli; order Caryophanales; family Paenibacillaceae; genus Paenibacillus; species Paenibacillus terreus. Next base: position 70,555 of record NZ_JBHIRX010000017.1, read on the forward strand.
AGTCATCCGGGAAGTCTTCCATCTCAAGTCTACGAAGCCGATTGAAAAATTGCTGCGATTCACCTAAAAGGGAGGAAACTCGAAACAGTTCCATTAGTCGCTTATCACTATACCCTAACATCGGCAAATAGTCTTCAGACTCCTCAACAATAAAAATGGGTAGAGGAAGGCTGGAAATATAAGCTGACTTCCCTTCATGATGTGCATATTCGGAATGAACCCATCCAGGAATGATAACCATATCATAATATGGCTTGAAAATGTATTCCGGCGGGAGAAGATGCACGTTTTGATAATAAAACTGAATATTGTTCGTATCCAGTACTAATATTTTAAGGCCTCTTCTGGGCCTAATAAATCCTTCGATGTCACGGTAACCAGCCATGCGAACGCTCCTTTAACTGCTTTTGCAATGTTTTATATTTAAATTCCCAATCTTTCACCACCTTTAAATTATCTTTGAACAATTCAACATCAGGATGCTGTTCAATTTCATTATTAATTGTTTCAATAATTTTATTTAGGTTTGTAACAAATGAAGGCTTAATTAAGGAGTCATCCAATGCATGTTCTTGGAAAAGAGAATACCATTCTCGAAGGGAAAACTGTAGATCAAAATGAGCTTTTATTTGGCTTTGGAGTTGATCATTGTGATTCTTTTTTGCCATCTGATACAGTTGAATTAACACCGCTTTATATGGAGCTTTAAATGATTTCATACAATGAGCGATTTTAACCACAAAATCATTCAGCTTCAATGAATGAAAATAATCATACAAATCAAGATAACCAAAAATCATTTGGCTTGCAAAATAATCAGCTTTTCTTTCATTCAAATCAAATTCAGTTGAGATTTCATAGCTTTTTTCTTCATGTTGTTTCATTTCCTGATCTTCTGTTAAATGATAAATCTCGTGCCAATAAATAAAGTATTGATAGATGCGAGGTTGAGCTGTGTTGATAATCGGAACTTTTGTTCCGTTAGGAAATTTTCGTATGGCTCCACCCCAGTTGTTATCTGGTATTGGAATTTCGATAAGATGATGCTCTTTCAAAATCTCGTAAGCTTGCTCTTCAATCGATAGGGCCTTCCATTTAATTATACGTTTCTCAATATACTTGATGTGCTCCTGGACTTGGCGATCAATCTGATCATTACGTTTGACGGTTTCGTCTAAATTCTGACTAGTAATTCTCACTTATATGGTATGCCTCCTCACTTAAGGTACATTGAATAAATGTCCAGTATATTGTCTAAACCATCTAACATTTCCTGTGCTACTGCACTTTTTTCCAGGTCTGCTCCATGATCCGAATAGGCGTATGCGAGTGAAGGGGGTTGCTCGGGCATGTTTTGAGTTAAAGTAATGAAATAATCTTCAGGTAAATCAAATGTTGTGATTATTTTTCGAATTTGTGAATTATATGTGGTTTGACTTGGACTCTCAGCTTTCAATATTTGGTCAATGGTCGGTCTAGAGATTCCTGTTAATTTGGATAATGATAATTTTGAGTAGCCTTTCATTCTGATAAAACTAATCAAGTTCTGAGCAATTGTTTTTCGATGTTCAAAAAAGTTAATATTCATAATATATTTTACACCCCACTCCCCAATATCCTTCATTATAAGCCTTTTTCGATTGATTGTAAAAATATTTTTTACATTCAATGAACTTTCCTAGTATAACCAGTAAAAAAATATAATATGCCTTCCACCTTTGCAAAATAGACACAGGAATTTGAACACAAAAAAAGGAATGAATGGGCGAGACAGATTTTATCTCTCCCTATTCATTCCCTTTTTTTAACTACACGACCAGGCGCTCTCAAGAGTAAATCGTCTTTGACCGCGAGAGCCGGTATTTATATAGCTCAGGCAGGGCCACGCCGATGAGCACGATAATCACGCCGGTCCACTGCAATCCGCTTACATGCTCGTGAAGCACGATGGAAGACATAAGCACCGCCACTGGAAGCTCGGCCGCGCCGATGATGCCCGCCATATCTCCGCCAATATGAGGTACGCCGATTGCGAACAGCACGGGAGGAATGAATGCTCCGAAAAAGCCAAGCAGCAAGCCAAACACGAGCAGTTGACTCCAGATCAATCCGTTAAAAAGAAACGTTGGCGGGAACAAAATACACAGCAGGATCAAGCCACCCGTTACCATCCAGGCGCTTCTATATGCGGGATGCGCAGCCGGTACGGCCTTGCCGCTAAACAGGACGAACAGCGAGTAGCTTACCGCCGACAGGAGGCCCAGTGCGATGCCCCAAACTTTGAATTCGCGAAGCCCATGCTCCAGGAAACCCGCAGCAAGCAGCGTGCCGCCGAACAGGATCAGGAGCGTTAGCAACGTAACTTTATCCGGCCGCTGGCGCTTGCTCACCGCCTGAATCAGTACGCTGATCCAGGTAAACTGGAACAACAGGATGATGGCTAGTGATGCCGGAATGTACCGGAGCGATTGATAATAGACGAGTCCGGTGATGACAGTTGGCGTGCCCGCAGCCATCAGAAGCAGGCGATGCTTCCAAGTCAGCCGTTGGAAGGCCTGAGCCGGGGCAGCCGCGCCTTGGCTCAGGCCTGCTTCGCGTGCCTTGCGGCTATGCTTGAATTTCGTATATAGAGCGAATAGCCACGACAGGATAAATCCCGTCAGGAGCTGGCTTCCAACAACCTCGCCCAGCTGATAGCCCTGCCCGTAAGCCAGAACCACGATCGTCGATAATATGCCGTAACTCATGGCTCCCGCGAGAACGGCCACATAATATTTCATTGCTTTTACTAACCCCCTGCTATCCAGAAATGCGTTACTTGACGCACGTGTCGTCCATGCCTCAAGGTCACATGTCGGCTTGAACACAAAAAATCCTAACTCCGTCACCTGAAACGGGCATAAGCTCGTTTCATGGCTTCGTAGTTAGGAAGTTAAGGCTCCCTGTAGAAACCCTCGCCCTGTGTACACCTATCGGCCTGCGAGGTTATACGAATGGAATATGGAATCATGCGTTTCCGCAGCGTAATTGCTCATGTGACAACGTTTCATATATTACATGGCAGGTTAGATGCTGTCAACTCTCTTTTTTCTCTTCTGTTGCAGTGCTCCGCCCCTCCCCTACTATGTTAAAGCTGGATCAAATCGTTAATCTTTACAGGCAATCCTGTCTGTATCGAACGGTTCGCGGCAATACCTGTCATAATCGACCAGGCGCCGTCCAGGTGTGAAGCGGCCCGCTTGAAGCGGTCATCCACCGGCTTGTCGAAGATGTCGCGCAGCATCAACGGGTCTCCGCCGCCGTGGCCGCCGGACATCTCCTCAATTTCCACATCATAAGGAGCTGCATGGATTGGGAAAACGCGGATTTGTTTGGACTTGAGCGCTCCTTCTTTATCCTTGTCGCCTCCGGAGTTCACGTAGGATTGCTCCGTCACCTTCACCTCCATCCGGCCTTTGGTGCCGTTGAAGGCAATGATGAAGCCCTCCCATGGCATGAAGGCGTTCAGCGAATAGTTCATGACAGCCTTGTTCTGGTACTTCACCATCACACTCATCGTATCCTCAATGCTGATATTGTCGCCGAACACGCTCTGATCGCGCAGATACCCGTCCTCTTTTTCAGCCTCAAGATACATTTGCTTCAAATGTTCGTTGCGATCCAGGTGCAGTGCAAATGGATCATTTTCCGCTGCCTTGCTGCCGTACGCCCGTTGGTAGAACTCGGTAACGCCGCGACTCTCGGCATTTTCTCTGCCGTAGAAACGCAGGTCCCCCCTGGCATATACCGTATCCGGCTTGGAGCCAAGCCAGAAATTCATGAGATCGAAGTGGTGCGTGGATTTGTGCACCAGCAGCCCGCCGCTGTTGCGCTTATCACGGTGCCAGCGCCGGAAATAGTCCGCGCCATGCTGCGTATTCAGCAGCCATTCGAAATTCACCGAAATGACCTCGCCAATGGCGCCGTCCATGATCAGCTCCCTGATTTTCGTATTATGGGGAGCATAGCGGTAGTTGAACGTCACACGCAGCTTTTTCCCCGTCCGCTCGATCGCGTCCAGAATGTCCGAACACTTCTCCTCATCTACCGTCATCGGCTTCTCGGATATAACATCACAGCCGAGCTCCATGGCGCGGATAATATATTTGTGATGTACCCGATCTACGGTTGTGACAATAACAATGTCCGGCTTGGTCTCCTCAATCATCCGGTCAAACTCATGCGCTTTATAGGTCGGCAGCTCGCGGTAGCTATATTTCTCCTTCAGCAGCCGGTTGGCATAATCCATTCTAATCTGATTCACATCACAAAAAGCGACCAGCTCGGACGTATCCTTATACACGGTGGCCAGCTCTCTGTAAAAAAACTCGGCACGTCCCCCGGTGCCTACAAGTGCATATTTTTTGCTCATCTCACGGTTCACACCCTTTCATCGGATGCTTTCATGATATAGTATAGAAATTATCAAATTCTAAGCATTTATTGACCTTTTTACATGAAACTATGCATATTTTATCCTGTTTTGATTGCGCTTACAGAATTGAATCTGCGCTTAGGAAAGGAGCGCTTCTCATGGCAGCCGAGCCCCACTTCTCAATCGAACGGATCAGACGGACGGAGCCCTTCAGCATGGCCTTCGATCATATGCATGACTCCTATGAAATTTATTATTTGTTATCCGGCGAAAGGTACTATTACATCGACAACAGGCTGTATGCTCTTCAGGCCGGTGACCTGATTTTTATTCATAAGCACGGGCTGCACCGTACGACCAATAAAGGTGACGCCTCTCATGAGCGGATTTTGATTAACTTTGATGAAGCTTTTATCTCCCCTTCCCTCGATATACAGGAGACACGGGAACTGCTGGTGGAGCAGCATTTTCTGCTGCGGCCTGGCGAGCGGGAGCGGGTGGTGATCCTTGGCATGCTGGAAGCCCTGCTGGAAGAGAAGGACCGGAATGACCCCTTCCGGAACATTTATCAGCGCTCCCTGCTTGTACAATTGCTGGTGTATATCCGGCGCCTTCACAACGTGCAGTATATGCCCATCGTTCCCGAGGGAAGCGGCAAGCAACAGCGGGTATATGCCATTATCGAGTATATTGAAGCTCATTATATCGAGAGTTTGACACTGGACCAGCTGTCCTCCGCTTTCTACATCAGCAGCACGTACCTGTGTAAAATATTCAAGCAGACCACCGGCTTCACCGTCGTGGAGTACATCCGTTATGTGAGAATCCGCCAAGCCCAGCAGTATCTGAGAGAGACACGCTGGCCGGTCACCCGCATTGCGGAGCAGACCGGCTTTGACAGCATCGCCCATTTCGGGCGTGTATTCCGACAGTTGACCGGGCGCTCCCCGCTGCAGTACCGGAAGCAGTATGAACGGAAACGGAATTAGCGTTATTCATCGAACCTTTTGTGGTTAATTTCGATGAAAAGGGCGCTGTCCGTCCGTGGGAAAACGATGCTGATAAAGCTGCTACTTGAGCAGAGGACAAGTCAGATGTTAAAATACTGTCAAAGGCTGTGAATGGAGCGTGACGAATTTGAAGGAGTTGGAAAATCGTCTCGATGAAATGGAAAAACGGATTGATGCAAGGTTTGACCGTATGGAAGACATGTTAACTCAACTCATCGGAATTGTAGGCGAAACAAATAAAAAGGCCGATAACTTGGACAAACGATTCGATGGACTGGAATAAAGATATAAAAATCATCAACATATTATAACAGCCTCACCTTTCTCGACTTACTCACTCGTAACATCATGAAGGTTTTTGGTCAGCTGCTGCTTTAAGCTTGTGTGAATTTTGACTTCAGAAAATATAATATTAGTCGAAGGCGAAGCATACGAAGCGATACTGTCCACAAAATCCTCAATCTCCCCCAGGTCTCCTGCACAGATTCTGACGAAGTAACAGGCCTTCCCTGCCGTTCTCCAGCACCCCAGAACACGTGGATGATTCTGTACAAACGTCTTTAATTTATTGAAATCCCCGTTCCTTACCGTGACCTCCATAATGCATTCCATTTCAAACCCAAGCTTTTTCCGGTTGATTTCGATGGTATACCCCGTAATGATACCTTCGCTTTCCAATCTGCGGACTCGTTCGGTGACGGATGGAGCGGATAAGTTTACCTTTTTAGCCAATTCCCTCATAGAAAGCCTTGAATCCCGCGATAGTTCGTCGATGATCAAAAGATCGATATCGTCTATTTTCATATGATACCCCTACCTTAGAAATACGTAATATTTGCAAATTTATCATACCCATTTTATCTCGAATGTAAAGGCATTTGCTCCATTAGGCTTATATAATTGAGTTTATAGAAGGAGGGAATTGCCTTGGCCAGAATATCGTACTCGAACACAGGAGAGACAGCATTTCAGAAACTGCTGGGTCACAACAAAGAAATCCAGAAGCAGTGGGGAAAGCTTGAGGAGACGTTTTACCAAACAGGAAGCTTAAGCCCTGAGTTGAAGGAACAGGTTCGCCGCACGCTTGCTTTCGGGAACGGATGCAAGTACTGCCAGGCCAAAGGCAGGCCCGCGTTGAGCCATGAGGATTCGAGAATCAGTCTTGCCACGGCCTTCGCTGAATTATTTCTGAAAGACCGCATGTCCATTAATCAAGATATATTCGATGTATTAGCCGAGGAGTTTTCTGAAGCCGAAATAGCAGAGCTGTGTTCTTATATTTGTTTTACTACAGGGTCGCAAATGTTCGGTGCACTCATGGATCTGCAGCCATAGAAGACAGCAATTAAACACAAACGAAAAGCCCGGGAAAGGTTTGGTCTTCCCCGAGCTTCTTTCGCTTTTGCCGCTAATTATCCCTTAATGCCCGTCATCGTTATACCCTCAATAATTTGCTTCTGGGCAAACATATACACCACCAGCACGGGAATCACGGAAATGGTCGTGCCCGCCATCATCAGGGCCCAGTCCGCGGTGTACAGCCCCTTGAAGCTGTTCAGCAGCAGGGGAACGGTGAATTTCTCCGGCGTATTCAGGTAAATGAGCGGATCCAGGAAGCTGTTCCAGGCGCCCAGGAAAGTAAAAATACCGACCGCCGCCAGCGAAGGACGGATCAATGGCAGAATGACGCTCCAGTAAATCCGGATATGCCCCGCTCCGTCCACCACCGCCGCTTCCTCCAGATCGCGCGGAATGCCCATGACAAACTGGCGCAGGAGAAAAACGGCAAAGGCATTGAACAGGGCCCCCGGCACGATAATCGACCAATGCGTGTCCAGCCACCCTACCTTATTCATGACCAGATACAGGGGGATCATGGTGACCTGCTTCGGGATCATCATCGTGGACAGAAAGAGAATGAACAAGACATGGCGTCCCGGAAACCGTATCTTCGCAAAGGCATATGCAGCCATCGAGGCCGTAAACAGGGTCGAAAGCACAACGATGGCCGTAATATAGAAGCTGTTCGCATAGGCTTGAACGAACGGCATCGCCTGCAGGGAAGCCGGGTAGTTGCTCCAGACGACAGGGTTCGGAATCCACTGCGGCGGGATAACGAAAATTTGCGAAAGATCCTTCAGTGAGCTGAGGATCGTCCACAGGAACGGGAAAATCATCAGAAGAGAGCCTGCAATCAAGAGCAGATGCCGCAGCCAAACGCTCACTCCGAGAGACGAGGCCAGAGTGGCGGAACGATCCTTCACCCCGGTATCCCCGCTGTGAATATTCACGCTTTTAGTCGCCATAATGCACCCACCTTTTCTGCATGCCAAACTGAATGAGCGTAAACACCAGAATGATCAGGAAGAGAATCATGGCCGCCGCCGCGCTTTCGCCCATTGTAAAATCAATAAAGGCCTGATCGTAGATATGATATACAAGCGTATAGCTGGCCTTGGCCGGACCTCCGTTGGTCATGACAAAGGCCTGGTCGAACACCTGAAAGGAGCCGATGATCGACATGATCGTTACAAAGAACGTCGTTGGAGACAGCAGCGGCAGGGTGATATGCCGGAATTGCTGAAAACGTGTTGCTCCGTCAATCTCGGCGGCCTCATAATAGCTTTTCGATATCCCCTGCAGACCGGCCAGGAAAATGACCATATTGTTCCCCAGCCCCCACCAGATGCTGAGCAGGGCGATGGACGGGATGACCCAGCGGGTATCGGTAAGCCATTGCGGTCCGGTAATGCCGATATACCCCAGCAGTTGATTCAGAATGCCGAACTCCCCGTTCAGAATCCACATCCAGATCACCCCGACGGATACGGAGCTTGTAACAACAGGCATGAAGAAAAAGAGACGGTACAGCTCTTTGCCTGCCGTGTTATTAAGCGCCAGCGCCACCAGCAGTGCCAGCAGCATCCCGATGGGAATGACAAGTACCATATAATACACGGTATTGACCATGGCCTTCCAGAAATCCGGATCGGCAAGCTGCCCGGCGAAGTTGGACAAGCCCGCGAAGGAAGGAGTACCAAAGCCGTCCCAGTTCATAAAGCTCAAGGAGAACGCATACAACAATGGCAGCAGGGAAAAGAACAGCAGACCGATCAGTTGGGGGGCAATAAAAAGGTAGCCCCATAACGCGTGATGCTTCCTTTGCATGGCTTTTACCTCCTTCCGTTTATTTCAGCGCGGCACGGATCTTCTCCGTGACCTTGACCACAGTGGTTTGCGCATCCTGCTTGCCGAGGAACATCAGGTCAATAATCTCTGTTATATCCTTATTTAATCCTGGAATCTGGGCGTCGTAGGCCATGTTCGAACCATGGGTGAACCCGTCATCACGCGCTTCGGACAGGTAACTCGTATGCTCGATCGTGCTCTTGCTCATAATGGCCTCGTCCGCCCCGGAAATCGCAGCAATCGCATTTCCGCCATCCGCCAGGCGGATTTCCTGCCCTTGCTTGGATACGTAGAAGGAGACGAATTTCATGGCTTCCTTCACATGGGGATTTTTACTGTTGACCGCAAAATAGGCAGCGGGCACAGCTACAGGCTCCTTTTTCCCCGTATTCGACGGGAAGGCAATATAATCAAACTCTATGCTTTTATTCTGGGTGAAGAGCGGCTCCAGCCAGCGTCCGGCAGCCAGCATGCCGACCTGGCCCGACATGAACATCGCATCCGCCCCCTGTCCCTTCGGAAGCGAGCCTGCGTACACCGCGTTGCCATCCTGCACGAGATCATGCATGAACGTGAACGCTTCCTTGGCGGGCTCGTTTTCATTCAGCACAAACTTGCCCTGCTCGTCAAAAATGCGCCCACCATTCGACCACACCCAGCTGTACCAGTGTGCCCACCAGTTCTCCATGATGAAGCCCTGCTTGCCCGCAGCCTTCAGCTGCCCGGTAACCTCCCTGAATGCATCCCAGTTCCAGCGGCCATCATCGTAATATTCCTGCGGCGATTTGACGCCTGCTTCCTCGAACACCTTTTTGTTGTAATAAAGGACAATCGGGTTGATATCCGGCGGCAGCCCGTATATTTCCCCCTCTTTCCTGGCGGGGCCCCATAGCCCTTCCGGAAATTCATCGACTTTGACATAACTTTCTTCACTCTGCAAAAATTCGGTCAGCGGCTCAACCTGGCCTGCTTCGATCAAACGGGACATGGTCGGCTCACTGGAATAAAATACGTCCGGCCCCCGGTTCCCCTGAAGGGAAGTCAACAGCTTTTGCTCATACTGATCGCTAGGCACAGGCACCAGCTTGACGTGGATCTGCGGATTCTCTTTCGTAAAAGCGTCCAGCGCTTTCTGGTAAACCTTCAACTCGGCGGGGTTCCCCCACGCCTGCATCGTCAACTGCACACGCTCCCCTTCTGCGTTGTCCCCCGACGAAGGCGAGGAACCGCATCCCGCGGCAAGCAGCAGCACCATTGCAGCCAGAATTGCCTTGCTAGCAGCCTTGCTCCATTGCCTCATTTCTGATCCTCCTCGCATTAATTTTCGTTTTATTAATTGGTGAAGCGCTTTCAATAATTCCATCTTATGGCTGTTCCATGAACGAGACCATGATAATGTTTTGCCCTGAGGTGTAAAATATTGCCCTCGACGGCTGAAAATCAGGGCATTTCGCGCAATTTTTTGCGGTGGTAAGCCCAGCTTTGTTCGCTTATGATGAGGATTGTAACGTTTTTCCTTTCCCTGTCCTCGATTGCACTGCCAATAACTTTGGGGGAGAAAAAGATGAGCGGACAAAGCCGGAAATCTGCCAAATATGATACCTACGGATTTCGTTTCTTTGAAACTCACAATGACGCCTTCTGCCAGCTCTCAGCTGTAGGCTTCGATAAAATAACGGATCATGCCTACTACTGGAACGGCCTGACCCGGATCGACGGACCGCTGCATCTATTTCAATACACTGTGTCAGGATACGGTCATCTGGAGCTGGGCGGCAAGCTGCATCGGGTCGGACCAGGCCAGGCCTTCATGGTCGATATCCCCAGCGCCCACGAATACTATCTTCCCTCGTCCAGCGATCACTGGGAGTTCTATTTCATCTTAATCCGTCCGGCCAACCTGCAAGGGAAATGGCTTGATCTTATGTCCCGCATGGGCCATGTGGTGCATATCCCCCAGGACAGCTCTGTCGTGCAGTTGCTTCAGGGAGTGTATTACGCAGCAGCCAGAAATCATATCACTGACGGATTCCGCGCGTCGTCTATCGTGTATCAATTTGTAATGGAGCTGTACCGGTTCAGTGCACCGCACAGAAAGAAGAAGGAGATGTGGCCGCCCAAAATCAGGCAGGCCGTTCTGTCCATTGAGGAGCGTTATAACACGCTGCAAAGCCTGGAGGAAATTGCGGACGAGGCCGGTCTTTCGAAATATTACTTTACCCGGGCTTTTAAAAGCGCGACGGGCTCAACCCCCATGGAATACCTCACCAAAATCCGCATGGCCCAAGCCGTGCGGCTGCTCCGTGAGACAGAGCTTACGCTGGAGGAGATTGCGCAGCAGGTCGGATATGCGAATGCCAGCTATTTTATTAAGGTGTTCCGGCGCTGGATCGGCTTTTCTCCCGGCGAATTCCGGCTTGGCAAAGATCTGGCCTCTGCCAACCGCTTTATTTTCGACTAACCCGGCACGGTGCAGTGTGGAAGTGATGATGACTTGCGAGATTTTAATCAAATTTTAATCTAAAATGCACCTCATAAATATACACATCCCTGTCAGAAAGCAGTATACTGTTCCAGATAGGAATAATATACTAGGCTTGTTTTCGGAAGAGGGCTATTTGATCATTTGCTTGAAGTCGTCATAAAACAAAGCTTTTAAAGAAGGTTGACAAAAATTCAGCATAAAGAACATGCTTATTTTGTGGCCAGCTTTTGGAGCTGGTTTTTTTTTACTTTTCTATGCTCAGTGTGTCATACACATACATACGAAAAAGTAGTATAATAGCTTGATTAGGAATAAAATTCTAGCCTTGTTTACTATAGGTTTTTTATCATTTGTTTGACATCAAGAATGTGCAGGAAATGTCAACTGATGAAGGAGTGGTTCCCTTTGGAGAATACAACCACAATACGGTCAGAAGTCGAAAAATATATGGAACGTGAAAAGTTTTCGCTTAGTGACTTAGGGCGTAAAACAGGACTCAATGTAGGAAGCCTCAGCTCGATCATCACAGGCGGAAGGATCATGTCGGTGAACCAGCTTGACCGGATCACCAGCCTGATGGAGCTCCCGGAAGGCCATTTCTATGACCTATACATACAGGACAATATGGCTGCAGCCCAGCCAAATTGGAGACGGCTTAGACCCTTTATTTTCAGATGCGCTGAATTGAACAAGCTGGATTGTATCCGACAAGTTACGAGTTGGCTGCTGGACAACATCGTGTACTGCCCCGTGCTGTTTGATGCGGCGGAAGAGCTGCTGCAGGAAGGAAAAAAGGAGGCCGCCGCCATTTTATATGAAGGTGTGGCCGTAACCGAGCATTCCCAGCATTCCGAACGTCTGGCTCTCTGCCAATATCGTTTGTTTACGATCAAGCTGGGTGACGATCAGGCGCAAAATTTACAGGCAGCGGCCCAATTAGAGCTATATGTAGACCGATTGGATGAAATCCTGCAGCTTGATGCGCTCAAGGATTTAGCAAATGTCTATCGATCCCTGCGCGAGTGGGACAAGGTAGATAAGTTTTCCGAACAGATGGGAATCAAAGCAAGATTCCATTATTATGCAGAGAACCGGCACAATCGTAGAGGAGAAAATCCTTATTCCAAGCTGAGCAGACCGTTGTTTGTGTATATTGCTTATAGTGATTTACTTCGTGGCGAGGTATGTCATAAGCGTGGAGAATATGGGCAGGCTCTGCAATTTATTTTAAACTATTCGGATTTGGACTGGGTTCAGGAAAATGATGAAGAGGTTTTACACTGGAAGGGTCTATTTCACGAGTGGGCAAAAACGAATACGTATGTAACCAAATTGTTTTCCGGGGATTTAAGCGTGCTGCCGGAATATGTAACGTATATGGAAACAATAAAGGATGACATCCTCTTGTCGTTACTTAACATTACTGACTTGGCTAACCGTTTTAACATCAATGTCGATGGAATTTTTGAACATTTCAAGTCGGAAATACAGGATTTAACAGAAGGAGAAAGCACACCGGGAAACTATTATGATGACAGATTGAAAGCAGAACGGCTTACACGTTTACTTAATGGATTATCTGAATATTACTTGCATAAAGGCGAGTATGAGGCTGGATTTAAATATTTGTTAAATAGTTTAGCAAAATCGGCTACAATAAACTATGATAACAACACGGTGAAATGCGTGGGGTTATTTGAAACTTATCGGGACTATGCAGGCCCCGATATGCAGTCAGAATATCAAAAACTTTTTAGAGAGGTGTACCAGAATGAAAAAAATAATCGTCTTACTTCTACTCGCCTTTAGCCTTGTATTTACTGTTGGGGTACACGAGACGGGGCCAGTTTACCACACGTTAGATGACCACGCCGGTGGAGCCTAACAGAAATGTTACATAATCGCAGCGGACAGGCCAGCTTTTAAAGCCTGTCTTTTTTACTGCGCACTGTTCTACATTATAAGTTCTTCTGTGCTATTAAATGTTCGAGTTGGCACTTTTCAAACTCCCTTCTCCCCTATTTCACCTAGTCCCATTGATTCATCACATAGAAGGGTCTTTATTGGCATGAGTTGCTGGTTGCCTAAGATAAACTACGGCTAATAAAAGATTTCTTTACGGAACTGTCGAGCAGACCTCTTCGTCATTAACTCGATAAATTATCGGTCGCCCGTATGTGCAGAATTTATATTTTTATATATTTCACATTATGAATATGTTTCCATTTATGTATATCCACAAAATTTGTAATCATCTGTTATATTTCTGTTTGTATAATTAATTCTAATAACAAAGGAGAATGATCACTTTGAAGAAGTCTGCTACCACGTTTCTGGCAGCCGCATTGTTTGCTACTACAGCTGCTACTGTTCCAGTCTCTGCAAACGAATCTACTCTATACGGAACTACATCAGAGGAAATATCCTCTAATGGCACTATTTCATTAGATCCAGAAAACCGTTCTGACGATGTAATTATTAGTGATGTAATGACGTTTGATGAGATTGTTAAGGAAATGTCCGAAGATATGAATATTTCTATAAGTGAAGCTTCGAGTATAGTGAAAAATAGTAATGGTATGAATTCCTTAAGCGACGCCCAGTTGGCAGCTGCGACCTATAGAACTTTTAGCAAATATCTTGACGTTAGTCCCGTCTACCAACCCCAAATAAAATTTTATTGTGAAACTACAGAAGGCGGCGGGAGCTTTAGAGGAATTGTACAAATAGTTAATTATCAAATGGACAGACGAGATGGTAATGTTACCAAGCAATTTTCCGGTACACTTTTCGCCCATCTTGAACATGCAAATAAAATACACTGGATTGTGAATGGGGACTTCTATCATAATGGGAATACAAATATTTCAGGCGGTGGCTCGATCGGCCTTAAAGGTATGGGGGAGATTACTTTTAGCATTTCAGGTGATGCCAACCACTTCACATATTTTTATGATGATGGGGACTTCCTTTATTAATTTGTTATTAAAAAAGATCAAGATTGTTTTCTAGTCTTGGTCTTTTTAATTTATTTATAGCCCCAGACATTTACAAATAAATACTTTATGGTATCCTAAATTTTAGAAAAAGCGAAAGAGGTGTTAATTGAAATGAAGAAACGATTGTGGTCAAGTATTATTATAGGAATTGTAATTTTTTTAGTACCCGTTATAATAACTGGAAGATGGTACGATATTACAAGTCTTATTGGCAATTTATTATCTGTCGAGTTTACTGTCAGAACTTTAGCTGGAATAGTTGGTCTACTCGTGATATATGATGGTTTCAAAAATTATTATAAATGATGATTCTTCCCATAAATCCACTGGATTATCAGTGGGTTTTTTAAATTAATCCTGAATTGCGAAAGCAAAAATACTTAAACACGTGAAAAGGGCTCCAAATCTTTGATAGAATGGTGTTTGTCCGAACAACATCACCCAATGAGAGGAGTACCTTTTGTCTACCACAATGAGCAGCAAGATTAAGAGTGAATTTTCTCTACAAAACGTAACAAGTTTCGGCGACTTTCGGCGACATCAAGCTCTTTCTTGACTATTTCGAAAAGTTTGCCTAGGCCATGCGCTACCTCTCGGATGGCAAACCACATAACGCTTTGTTCCCTCTCATCGCATCTTGCCCTACCTCATCATCGACTGGATGCTTGGTTGCGAGCGGATTTTTTCATTTTCGTAAGCTGCAGTATGACGCGCTGCTCAGCTGATTTCTGGGCGGGCTATGCCCGTGTTACAGTCAGTTGTACAAGGAACTGGGCAGACTGGGTCGGTCCTGTCCAACTCTTCGGGACAATTGGTTCATATCTGCGACAAAGCTATAGACATCATTAAAGCCCAATGAGCCAAAACCATACAGCAAACAGGCCTTGGCACCCTCCGATGACGTATCCGTTCCCCCAAACCTCTTTCTTTAACCTCCATCCGATTTCGATATGGCTTAAAATCAGCCTCAAAGATCGTTCCATGAAATCCTATTATGGTACGTCCATTATTCATGCCTCCGGCCGCCTCACAGAGAACTGCAGGAGCGGCCAGACCAATCGGATTTTCACAATCTCAATCACCATACCGCCGGCAACTTCAATCCGCTGGGCATTAACCCATCTAAATTCCTCTGTGCTCAATGAGGCGATAACGCCCCCGATATCGTCGGGTACGCCGACTCTGCCACTACCGTTTGCGAACTGACGGACGCGTTCACTCCAGCGCTCCGACTGGCTCCTCCGGCAAAGTCTGTTTCAATGGTACCCGGAGCGGCTGTATTAACCCTGATGCCTCTACAACCCCATTCCTTCGTCATATACCGTGTCAACACCTCGATCGCGCATTTCATCGCGGTATACGTGCCATGTCCGCCTTCAAAGGAAACGCGGGTCAGACCAGAGGAAGGGTTAACGATGCAGCCTTTATCGGTAATGTACGGAAACAACTTTTGGATCAGGAAGAAGACACCCTTGAAATGCACTTACATCAGGCTGTCGAATTGTTCTTCCGTCGCGTCCGCAAGCAGGATGCTCACGCCAAGCCCCGCATTATTGAAGAGATAATCGATCCGGTCCCGGCTCAACTTCGTGCGGCAAGTATTGATCAAAAGTCATTTCAACAATTTCAATTCCTCGAAAGTTCTTCAAAATCTCTCTCCTCATTGCTGGGCTGTTATACTTCATCGGGCTATGTTCTTGCTCTCCAACAGTTGCGGATCAGGTGTCTCTACAGCCATAACCTCCCTTGCTGCTTCTATGAAAGATAATATGATTGGTGAAAGCCACTTGTCTTTATGCCATGACATCTGTGTATATACGTGCAGGTCCGGAATTTGCCATGGAAGAGCAACGAGCTCGCCCCGTTCGACTTCGGCTTCCACCACGATTTCAGGAAGAAAGGCAATGCCGATTCCCGAAATTGCACATTGTTTAATGGCTTCAGCACTTTGAAACTCTAGATACGTAATACTATCTATACCCTCTTTCTCAAATGACCGGTCGAACATGGTTCGGTAGGGACAGCCCTTTTCATTCGTCAGGAACACTTCTCCGTGAAAATCCTCCAGCTCCAGCTCAGTTCGTTGTGCGAGCGGGTGATCCGGAGCAGCAAAAAGGCGGAAGGTTTCTTCCACCAACGGTTCCACGGCAAGTCTGCTTGAGCGAATGGGTTCGTCCAGCATAAAGACGACATCTGCGGTTCCCTCAAAGAGGGTTTGCTTGAGCTCTTGATTGGGAACGGAGCGGAAAATGAGACGCACTCCCGGATAGCGCGAACGAAACAGGCGAAATACAACGGGAAGCCGATAGGCGCAAATCACCTCATTGGCACTGATCGTTAGAGTGCCGCTTAGAACTTCATTGTCATGAACGGCGCTGCGAGCTTCGTCCAGTTTGTCCAGAACGCTTTGAATATGAGTTAAAAAGCTTTTACCCGCCGTTGTGAGAACGAGCTGCTTGCCCAAGCGGTCAAAGAGACGAACACCAAGCTCATCCTCCAATGCTTTGATTTGCATCGTGACGTTGGAGGGGACATAGCCCAGCACTTCCGCAGCACGGCTGAAATTTAACGTTGAGGCAACCATGCGGAACGTATGGAGTTGACGCAATTCCATCATACGATCCCCCTTTTACTTTCAATATTTTTGAATACTACTTTGAATTCTATTCACTTTTATTGAGAGTACCACAGGCCTATACTAAGTACAAGAAATACATGTTTAATTGTGTGGTTTCATTTTGAAGGGAGCGACAATACGATGGATTATGAGATTTTCGATTTGGGTGACGTAACCCTACAATCAGGAGTGACGTTACCGGGCGCTTTTCTTGCTTATAAGACTTATGGAACATTGAATGAAAAGAAAGATAATGTCATCGTCTATCCAACGGCTTTTGGCGACACACATGTGCAAAATGAATGGTTGATTGGAAACGGCATGGCGCTGGATCCGCAGAAATATTTCATTATCGTACCCAATCTGCTGGGCAACGGATTATCTTCGTCTCCTACGAATACGCCTCCCCCATTCGACCGGGCTCATTTTCCGCAGGTAACGATCTATGACAATGTTCAATTCCAGCATCGGCTGGTGACCGAGAAATTCGGCATTCACAAGATCGCTCTCGTAGTAGGATGGTCAATGGGAGGTATTCAATCCTTCCAATGGGGGGCAAGTTATCCGGATATGGTGGAACGAATTGCACCTTTCGCCGGGGTTGCCAAGACTTGGCCCCAGACGTATCTGGTCCTGGACGGAATGAAAGCTGCGCTCATGGCTGCTGTCCGCTTTGATTCAAGCAAACTAAACCAGTTGACTTCTGCAGACATGCGTGCTGTTGGCCGGGTCTATGCGGGATGGGGCTTATCGGATGCGTTTTACAGAGAGGAGCTTTATCGTGAGCTGGGATTTGACTCATTGGCAGGGTTTATGGCCGGCGTCTGGGAAGATAGCTTCATGAAGATGGATCCGCACAATGTCCTCGCCATGTTATGGACAGGCCAAAATGCAGATATCAGTGCAAATCCCGCCTATAACGGAGATTTCGATAAGGCGCTCAAAAGCATTAAAGCGCTTGCCTGCGTTATGCCTGGGAGCACGGATCTCTTCTGCAAGGCGGACGATAATGAATACGAGGCTAAGCGTATACCTAATGCTGTTTTTAGTCCGATCAAGTCGATCTGGGGCCATTTTGCCGGCCGCGGAATCAACCGTGCCGATAATAAATTCATTGATGACAACCTGAAACACTTGCTGGAGCTTGGTACAAAAGCATAACTTTATTTCCGGGTAATGTGGGAATATTTGTCCTGTCCGATCATATAATGAGGTCACCAGAATTTACTGGTCGACCTCTTTTCTGTGTGGAAGGAAAAAATCATGCGTGATGCCCACATCAGGGGTTTACTGCTGCGGATGGATGTGATATTATGTTTCTGCAAATATCGAAATATTAGCGAGGAGGGCAACACTATGAACGAACCAGCCGACATGCAGCAAGCCGTGAAAATATATAAGGCACTTGGAGAACCTACCCGCCTCAAAATTGCGCTCATGCTCAAAGAAGAAGACGACCAATGCTGCTCCGCGCTCGGTGACAAGCTTAAAACGGTTGCCATCTCCACACTGTCCCATCATCTGAAGCAGATGGCTGAATGCGGACTGCTCACATTCCGTAAAGAGGGAACCTTTATATATTACAGTCTGGATAGAGAAACGGCGGCGAAATACGCCCCTTACCTGTTAAACTAAATTTTTTTCGTTAATATTTCGATATTTTTAGAAATATACTTATTCCAACATTTTGAAGGAGTGAATGAAAACGTGGTAAACCACAGCACATGGAAGGTGTACATTTTGGCGTTGGTCAGCTTTTTGGTAGGAACCTCGGAGTATATCATCTCCGGTATTCTGGATCAGATTGCAGAGACGCTGGGCGTATCCGTTGCCGCGGCGGGTCAGCTCATCACCGTGTTTTCCCTGACATACGCGATCGGAACTCCGATCCTGATGGCTATAACCGCGCAGCTGGACCGGCGCAAGCTGCTGCTGTACGCCCTTGGCCTGTTTATTGTGGCTAACGTTCTTTCCTTTGTTCTGCCCGGATTTGGGATGTTTATTGCAGCTCGTATCGTAATGGCGCTCGGAGCGGGAGTTGTCGTGGTCACCGCACTGAGCATTGCCGCCAAGATTGCTGCTCCCGGCAAGCAGGCCAGCGCTCTCGCTACTGTGGTAATGGGTTTTACAGCCTCGTTGATCATCGGTGTGCCTATCGGCCGGGTGGTGTCGTCTCAGTTTGGATGGAAGGCGGTCTTCCTGGGCATCGCGCTCGCGGGTATTCTCGCCCTGATCGTCCTTGCCCTGACAATCCCAAGGATCAAAGGGGATGAGCCTGTTCCTCTTCGCAAACAGTTTGCCCTGCTTGCCAGACCGGATGTAGCTCTTGGGCTCGGGATTACATTCTTTTGGCTGGGCGGTTATTCCCTGGCGTATACTTACATCTCACCTTATCTGCTTGAGGTGTCCAAATTAAGTGAATCGCTGCTCAGTGTAGCCCTGCTGGTGTTCGGGATTGCCAGTCTGGTCGGTTCGAAGGCAGGCGGTTATTCCGCTGATAAGCGAGGAGTTTCTTTTACCCTGCTCGGAGGCATGACGCTGCACATCATCTCTCTGATTCTGCTTACGATGGCTCACTCGGTCGTCAGCATCTTTGCTTTCCTGATCCTGTGGTCGCTTGCAGCCTGGACGACCGGGCCTACGCAGCAGTATAACCTTGCTTCACTCGTGCCTGAATCCTCCGGGGTGATGCTCAGCCTGAACCAGTCCACCATGCAGCTGTCCATGGCCGTCGGCGCCGGGCTGGGGGGAATTATTATAGAGCAGGTATCACTTGCTTCGGTAACCTGGTTTGCAGCCCTTGGCGTTGCAATTGCGGCAGTGGGCGTCATGATACTGAGCCGCATGCTGTCCGGCAGATCAGTCACCAGTACCGTAAATGAATGAGCATTCCCTTTTAACGGGAGATAGCTAATAAGAAGTCCAAGGAAGGATTAGAATCCTACTCTCTTGGGCTTCTTATTTTTTTGACAATCCCGGGAGGGATGAACCTTGCCTGGGCTTCCGGATTCTCCTCATCTTATTCATTGTTTTTTTCAAGCTCTTTTAATCTATTTTCCAGATTCGTAAGTCTTTTGTTTATTCGATAGATAACGGGCACCATAGCTGCAACGAATATTATAATTGCGCCAATAATCATAAATTACTTCCCCCTTTAAAATATGAATTTGAAGAACATCAGTATATTTTAACCCAAAAAAGTAGAAAAAAAGATTGTATTTATATAAATTATGGCATACAATCTGGAATGTAGTTCATACTAATATAAGGCGGTGTTTTATGAAGTTTCTACGCGAACGTACTATTAAAACATCCAAGAGCCTACTAGCCGTATCCTTGCTTGCTGTTTCCGTATCAGGCGGAGTAGCCTGGGCATCTGATGAATCAGGTCTGCAGCCATCATCGGAATACGTTTTTGTAGCAGAAACAGCCGAGTCGTCACTTGAATCTCCCAACTTTGAGATTACAGAGCCTCCAGTTCCACCGATTCCCCACTTTACGCAAAACGATGTTACTAAGGTGGAAACTTCCTCAGAAAGCAGCTTTACAACTATGAATCAGCAAAAATTTGTTTCGGTATATCGAGATTTTGGTTTAAATGAAAGCATCCCCTCTTCGATTGTGTATGCGGAAGACAATGGTTCAGATGGACGTTGGGGAGGCACACTGCAAAGAACAAACATAGTCCAATACAGTAATTATGTCAGAGTAACCTACAGTGGAACAGTATACAAAGACATAGATTAATACATACCTCCTGTTCCGGAAGATGTAACTGATGTAGAGAATGGTGGTTATAAACATAAAGCGACAAGAGTGACAGGTCCAAACCGGGCCTGTCATTTGTATGTATGGGGGGACACAAACAGTTTGCCCTGTCACCAGACCCGATGTAGCTCTTAGGCTCGGGATTACATTCTTTGGCTGGGCTGCGGATAAAATTGCTATCCCTATTATCTTTTACATTCTACTTATATGGATCTCCCTAATGGTCGAATAAAAAGAGCTATGTCCCCACTTAATACTCCTGAACACACACTCCCAAAGCTCGCACCTCATATCTTATGCCATTCGGTTTGTTCTTTCATTTCCCTGATCAGAAATCTCCTGCATAATTACCGTAATTTGGGGTAATCTACCGACAACTCCACCTTCCAAGGAGGCTGGCATGAGATCATCAGACGGTAGAACCCCAGAGTTTACGGAGCTAACAGAATCGCTGGAACAAAATATCCTTGGGATCCGCGGCTCAATGGGCTGCAGCCCGGATCTGGTCATCCGCCATCTCGTTCTGGCAGAGCATACAGGCGCGGCCCTGCTGTATGTGGATGGAATGGTAGACATGCAGGTACTGCATCAGTCCGTTCTGGGAGCACTGGTAGGGAAAGCGCCAGCCGAGGTATTCAAAGCCCAATCCCCCGATGAGCAGTTGGATTATTTGATGAAGCACGTGCTTGCGGCCGCTGATGTAAACATCGCTTCCGATTCCGGCAGCCTGCTGAAAAACCTGCTTTCCGGCAGCGCCGTTTTCCTGCTGGAAGGGAGCGCAAAGTTTATTTCTATCACAGCACCGGGCTGGGAAGAGAGAGCTGTCAGCGAACCCAATTCGCAGGCGGTTGTCCGGGGTCCCATGGAGGGTTTTACGGAGAATCTGCGGACCAACACAACGTTGATCCGGCGCAGGATCAAAGACAGCCGGCTGTGGATGGAGAACTTTGAAATCGGCCGTACCACCAAAACCAACGTGACCATCATGTATCTGCAGCATCTGGTGAACACGGAGGTGCTGGAAGAGGTGCGCCGGCGGCTGAATGCCATTGACACGGACAGTATTCTGGAGAGCGGCTACATTGAAGAGTTCATTCAGGATAAAAGGATTACTCCATTCCCCACAATATACAACACCGACCGGCCCGATACGGCAGCGGCGGATATTCTTGAAGGCAAGGTTGCCATACTTGTGGATGGCACTCCTTTTGTGCTGCTGGTCCCAACCTTCTTCATTACGTTCCTGCAATCTGCGGAGGATTACTACCAACGCTCGGATATCGCAACCCTGTTGCGATTCATCCGGTTTTTGGCTTTCACTATTGTTATTCTCGCACAAGCCGTTTATATCGCGCTGACCACTTACCATCAGGAGATGATTCCGACCACACTGGTCATCAGTCTGGCGGCACAGCGAGAACGGGTTCCATTTCCGGCATTTGTGGAAGCCATGTTCATGGAGATAACCTACGAGATTTTGCGTGAGGCAGGCGTGCGTATTCCGAAAAACATCGGACAAGCCATTTCCATTGTAGGAACGCTTGTCATCGGACAGGCCGCTGTGGATGCCGGCTTTATTTCTTCAGCCATGGTGATCATCGTCTCCATTACCGCGATTGCAAGCTTTGTCATTCCGGAGATGGGCATGTCCATCAGCGCCAGGATCATCCGGTTTATTTTAATGGCACTGGCAGCGTTTATCGGTTTATACGGCATTCTGTTCGGTCTGATTCTGCTGGTCCTGCATCTTACCTCGCTGCGCTCGTTCGGGGTGCCGTACATGAGTCCTCTGGGCCCCATTGTACCCAATGATCTCAAGGATTCCCTGTTCCGCTTCCCCTGGACATCCTTGCGGACATATCCCAAGGGAAACCAACCCAAGACCTTGAAGCGGCAGTGGGGCAGAAAAGGAGATTCGGAATCATGAAGGGGAAGCTTATGCGACTTGTCCTCCGTCTGCTTGCCGTTCTTACCGTCCTGCCCCTGTTATCCGGCTGCTGGGAAAACCAGGAGCTTAACGAAATTGCTTTTGTGCTCGGACTCGGGATCGATAAAGCCAAAGACGGTTACAAGGTATCCATGCAGGTGGTGATCCCATCTCAAATTGAATCCGCGGGCGGTGGCGGGGGAACCCCCGTAACCTTGTACACCTACAAAGTTCCAACCGTATACGAAGCCTTTCGAAATTTCACATTAAAAAGTCCCCGGCAAAGCTATCTCGGTCACGTCCGGGTTCTGATCATCGGTGAAGAGCTTGCACGTTCAGGAATGGCTGAAACGCTTGATGTCCTGAAGCGCAGCCGGGAGATGCGGACGGATTATTATATCCTGGTCGCCAAGCACGCGAAAGCCTCCGAGGTGCTCAGTGTGTTCACACCGCTTGAGAAGATTCCAGCCAATAGTATGTTTAAATCTGCCAAGGCCTCCGATAAAGCTACAGCCGCCACCATTACCGTTCAGATGGACGAATTCATGAACAGCCTGGTCACGGAAGGCCAGCAGCCGGTATTGACAGGAGTAGAGATTATCGGCAAGTCCGGAGGCGGTCAAGTGAAAAACATTCAGAATATTCAGCCCGCAACCAAGCTGCATTTTGGCGACGTGGCGGTATTCCGCAAGGATCGGCTTGTCGGTTGGCTGAATGAGTTGGAAAGCATTGGCTTCAGTTATGCAATGGACCGGGTGTATACCAATTCGGGGGCTATTTTCGGAAACGACGGCAAAAAAATTGTGGTGGAGGCGTTATCCAGTCATACGAAGCGCAAGGTCAAAATCATAAATGGCAAACCGCATATTTACCTTCATGCTTCATTGGTTGCCAATATTCAGGCTGTGCAAAGCGGCATGGATATCACCACCCCTTCGGCGCTTGCCAAGCTGGAGCAGGAAGGCGAGAAACGGGTGGTCCGGTTAATGGAAACCACTGTGGATACCTTGATCGATAAATACAATTCGGACGCGCTTGGGTTCGGGCAGCTCATCTATAAGGACGATCCCAAGGCATGGCGTGAGCTCAGAAAAGAAGGTGCCACCGACTATCTGAAGAACATCGAGGTCCATTACGCCGCGAATGTTCTGATCAACAGAATAGGAGTCACAGGCAATTCCATCATACGCGACATGAAGGAGTAATGGACTTGAAATATTGGATATTAGTCCTCGCGGTGGCGCTATGTCTCTTCCTGCTTGATTTACCTTTACTGAACCGTACCCGTCACAAAAGGGACTGGCTCGTTTATGGCGTTATCCTGGCAGCCGGCGTAATCAGCACATCGCTGGCAGCACCGCAAAGGCGGACTCCCAGCCTGTTAAATTTTCTGTTATGGCTGTACGGACCCGTCAACAGTTGGCTTGGCTCATGGTTCCAATGATGAAACGGCGGAGGTATATCAGATGTTGGAAAATGGGAGGATTAACACAAGGCAGCTGACGATTTTGGTATTGCTGACACTCGTGGGGGACATGGCGCTCGTATACCCTGAAATTATGTGCTATATTGCGAAGCAGGATGCCTGGATTGCCGCTGTGGTAAGCATACCGTTGGGCACTGCCCTGATCTGGCTGCTGCTCAAGCTGTACTGTCTCCACCCTGGATTGACTTTGATCGAAAGTGTACAAACCATTTTGGGAAAATGGGCGGGTGGCGCTGTCGCCTTGTTTTATCTGCAGTATTTTATAATTGCAGGCTGCATTTACATTAGAGAAATCGAGGATTTTACAGGTACGCAGATCTATGAGCGCACGCCAGGCAGCGTGATCCGGTTTATGGTGCTGTTTCTGGTCGTCTGTGGTGTATATCTGGGTCTGGAGGTCATTGGCAGATCCGCCGAGGTCTTTCTGCCGATGTTTATCTTTTTTCTGGTGGGGCTGCTTGTCCTGCTGCTGCCGCAAGCACACTGGGACCGGCTGCTGCCGATGATGGACACTCCTGTTCCTACCTTGCTGGAAGCTGTCAAATTCGGCGTCTTTTACCCTTTTGGAGAAGTGTTGATCATTCTGATGATCTATCCTTACGCACGCGTTCAGAAGCACACCAACCGGGACATTCTCTTCGGGGTTATTCTGGGCGCTCTTGGACTTAACCTGATTGTGCTGCTTTCCGCTACGGTGCTGGGCGTCTATCTCACAGAGCAGCATTTCTTTGCAGCCTACGTGCTTGCCCAGAAGATCAACATCGGGGAATTTCTGCAGCGGATTGAGGCCTTGATGGGTTTTGCCTGGTTCATCTCCACCTATTTCAAAACCTTATTATATTTTTACGGCTTCACGCTTGGCACAGCCCAGCTGTTCCGTCTGCACAGCCGCCGCTTGCTGATTCTGCCAACCGGCCTGCTGGCCTTCGGATTGGTGGAGCTGCTATCTCCTGATATGATCTTTTACATTAAAACGATTCCGCCGTTTTGGGTCAGCTGGAATATCACGCTCAGCCTGGTTATTCCGCTGCTGCTTCTTGGAGTAAATGCGCTTAAGCAATCCGGCAAGCGGAATAAACAGCCCCAGACTCAGCAATAGTCGGGTCAAGCCCTCCTGCTGAGAAAAAGACGGCTTCCGGAAGCATCGAAAGCCGACATTCAACTCTCTGTTAAGATTAGTCGCTGGTCAGGTAGATGTTCGGGCGCGACGGTGTATCCATGCCTGTTCCCAGGTAGAAGCCGGTATGCGGGGGCTGATTGTAACCTGTATTCTGCCACGCAATTGCAAGGCGATATACCGGATCATGCATTAACGTACGAATTCGGTAATCCGCTATATCGGTGGTTGAATAAATTCTCAGCGCGCTGCTGGTGGCCACACCCCGGTCGGCGCTTGACAATACGGCATACCTCATGATCTAACGGACCAAGCTCCCCATTTCTAGGTTGAGCCTAAAAATTATCATTCATTCATATAAACCGGCATTAACACCTCATCAACCAACTGATTCAGGTACTCTTTCGATACGTTCCCGCCACGCACCATATTCTCAAAACGCAGAATATCAAACGGCAAACTCATTTGCATGACCGAAAATTCATGCTTGATTTCCCCTCGTTGTCTGGCAAACTCCTGTACTTTCTTCATCATGTCCATATTGCTTTCACGTCCCCTGATGGAGAGCTCCCGGAAGTGTTCATTTTTCTGGCTTAACTCAAACAAAATAGCGCTCGTAAGCTCCGGACCCACCGCCTCCAAAAATTGCTGGTACAGCTCTAAAGCAGCCAATAAATCCTCTCTCAGGCTCCCTTGTTCCTGCACCAAATCAATCAATTTCCCGCCGAGCGCCTGCCTGTATCTGTATTGCACCAACGCATACAGGAGATCAGCCTGGTTATGATAACGCCCGTAGATTACGGTTCTGCTCGTTTTCGCCTGTTTTGCAACGTTTTGAAAGGTCATATGCTCATATCCTGTTGTTGAAAGAATTTCATATGCTGCTTCCAGAATTGCCACTTCCAGTTTTTCTCCTCTTCTTCGTTCCATGGCCATCAGTATTTCCTCCCGATTGATCTCTTTTAATAAGAATATCACAAATTAGCGTACAACTTGTACTTTATATACTTGGAGTGTATAATCCATTCGAAATAACATACAAAATGCACTTTATAACTTCGGTTTATCAATTCGGCTTTTCTGTCTCAAGTATCCTGACAGTTGTGATGTCCATTGCCGGAAAGGAGCTGTAAGTCATCATGAATAAAATATTGGTCGTCGATGATGATCCCCACTTTCGCAAGTTGGTGAAAGCTATTTTGGACAACGAAGGCTGTGACCTGTACGAAGCCTCCGATGGAATCGAAGCTCTTTCCCTGCTGGAGACCTTAAAAGTTGATCTGGTCATACTTGATGTGATGATGCCGAATATGGATGGCTGGCAGCTGTGTCGGGAACTGCGGACTCACTATGATCTTCCGTTGCTTATGCTCACGGCTAAAGGTGAAATCTCTCAGAAAGTGAAGGGATTCCAATTCGGCACCGATGATTATCTGGTTAAACCTGTCGAGCCGCTGGAATTAGTGGTGCGGGTCAAGGCATTGTTGAGGCGTTATCAAATTGTATCGTCCCAAACGGTGCAAATTGGTGAATTGTTTATCAACCGTAGAAACTATGAAGTTACCGTGGATAAAGCCATCGTTTTTCTGCCACTCAAGGAATTCGAGCTTTTGTTCAAATTGGCCAGTCATCCAAATAAAACATTTTCGCGGGAACAGCTCATAACGGACATATGGGGATATGAATTCGATGGAAACGAACGGACGCTGGATGTGCACATCAACCGGCTGCGGCAGCGTTTTCCGGAAACCAATCATTCGTTTGCCATCCGAACCGTGCGGGGGCTTGGCTATTGTCTGGAGGTCTATTCGTGAAAAAAGGGCTTTCGCGAAAAGATACGATACTTCGAGGGTTCGTTTTATTCATTGTCATTTTCGCAATTATCATTGGCTGCGGCGCGCTGGCCGGACTTTTTGCACGCATCATTCTTTTTACCACTGGGCATGCTCCGGCAGAAGAATCTATTTATGGCCAGGGCCTCACTTGGCTGATTTTGATAGCCCTCTTATTACTGGCAAGGTACTACCTGAAATACGGAAACATCGCAAAATATATCGATTCCTTTAACGCCGTCATCCACGTGTTGGAGAGAATCGCCAAAGGCGACTACAAAGCCAGACTGAAGGAACCATTCAATGAACACAAATCGTTCGACGAATTGGTGAAGAGCGTGAATAACATGGCTGCGGATTTAGAGCAGATGGAGAATATGAGGCAGGAGTTTATCTCCAATGTATCTCATGAAATCCAGTCCCCTCTTGCATCCATCCGGGGGTTTGCCCAGGTCCTGCAGAGCAATGATCTATTAAGCATCGCAGAGAGAAAGCTCTATTTAAGCATTATTGAAAGCGAAAGCGCACGTCTGTCCAAGCTAAGCGACAGCTTGCTTCAGCTTGCCGTTCTCGAATCGGAGAGTATGAACCTGCAGCAGCGGCCATACCGTCTGGACAAGCAGATCAGGGACCTGATTCTGGCCTGTGAACCGCAATGGAGAGGAAAAAAAGTCGATGTGGAGGCTTTCCTGGACGAAGTAACCTGCATGCTGGATGAAGACAGGATGAGCCAGGTTTGGATCAATTTGATTCACAACAGCATTAAATTTACACCTAAGGGCGGCAGGATACGGGTTGAATTGCACCAGCATGGCAAAACGATCGAGGTTCACGTATCGGATACGGGAATAGGTATTTCAGAGGAAGATCAAAAGCGAATTTTCGAGCGTTTCCATAAAGCGGACAAATCAAGAGACCGTTCGAATCAAGGCAGCGGGCTCGGTCTGTCCATCGCCAAAAAAATTGTGGATTTGCACGGCGGCGGTGTCCGTGTGCGCAGCACTCCGGGTGCGGGGACAACTTTTACTGTAACGTTGCCGAATTAGACACCACACGCATATAAAATGTAATTATTTGGGGTTTTCGATTTAAATTCAGTTTACTCACTTGTTGTACGATAACTCCGAGGAGAGATACCTTAAAAACAAGGAGTGCTGATCGATGTCAGAAATGATTCAAACACGCAACTTGATTAAACAATATGGAGATCGGAAGGTGCTTGACAGCATTTCCCTTTCTGTCAAAAAAGGTGAAATCTATGGCTTTCTGGGGCTCAACGGCGCAGGGAAAACGACGATCATTCGGCTTCTGCTGGGCATGATCCGTCCTACTTCCGGAACTGTCCTGCTGAACGGTAAACCGGTGGATGCCGGCGATCCTAGTTTGTGGCAGCGGGTTGGGTACCTTGTAGAGACGCCTTACGCTTATCCTTCATTCACCGTGCGGGAGAACCTGGAGATCATCTGCCGTCTGCGGCGGCTTTCCGGTACGAAACCAATTGATGAAGTCTTGGAGAAGCTGAAGCTGACCTTCTATGAGCACACGAAGGCGAAAGACCTGTCCCTGGGAAATGCGCAGAAACTCGGCCTCGCGAAAGCGCTGATCCATAATCCGGATATTCTGATCCTGGACGAGCCTACCAATGGCCTGGATCCGGCCGGCATTGTTCAAGTCAGGCAACTGCTTCAGGATCTGGCCCGCAATCATGGCGTCACAATCTTTATATCCAGTCATATTCTGGAGGAGATGTCCAAGATGGTGTCTCGGATCGGCATTATCCATCAAGGCCGCTTGATTCAGGAAATGAGCGCAGGAGAGCTGAACCAGGCATTCCACAGACGCCTGTGGGTAGATACGCAGCAAACAGAAGCGGCAAGAGCCAAGCTGGCGGACGAGGGATATACCGTTCATTTGTCCGAAAATGGATGGCTTGAAGTCACAAGTGAGCATGCCATCCGGCATCCGGAACAGATTGCGCAGCTGTTAGTGCATGCTGATCTGCCGCCATCGCTGCTGAAGGTTGAAGAAGAAAGTCTGGAGTCGTACTTTTTGAGAAGTGTCGGGATGATTGGAGGAGATGCGAAATGAACTATTTCATTGCTGCTCTCAGGGTTGAAATTTACAAATTACGCCGTTCTTTAGTTCCCTGGTTAACACTTCTGTTTGTCATGGCCGTCGTTTCACAAGAAGTAGGACAACCGGATTGGCATTCCTATCTGAGCGGTGCGGTCTATCGGTTTACGATTTTGGGCTCCATCGGCTTTGGTTTTCTGACAAGCTGGTTATTCGGCCGCGAATATGCGGATCGCACGCTAAAAGATCTGCTGGCCTTGCCTGTGTCGCGCCTGAACATGGTGCTGGCGAAATATGCAGCGGTTCTCGTGAGCTGTGTGTTGATCTCAGTGGTCTTATTTGTTTATGTGCTTGGCTTGGGAATGATTGTGGGACTGCCCGGATTATCAGTGGATATGATTTGGCAAGCCTTTGGCGTGTTCGGCTTAACTGCTGTTTTCAATATGCTGCTGTGCACACTTGTCGCTTTTATAGCATGTTGGTCACGCGGGTGGCTGGCTCCGATCGGGTTTGTTTTCCTGACATTAGTATCGGCGTTAATTCTTGGGCCAAGCCCGGTCGGTCCCTATGTACCATGGGCCATTCCGGCGCTGCAAACGCTGCATTTCAGTTCTGGGGGAACGGGGATGGCAGGTGTCGGAATATTGCATGGTGCGAGCTATACCATTCTTTTAGTGACCGGAGCTGTCGGATTCGCCGGCACCTTGGCATGGTGGCGTTATACAGATCAGAGATAAATTATGGAAAAAATATAACTTAAAAAACATCACAAGTCTGCACTCAGTGGAAAAAGGTCGTTCAAGCGTGTACAGAACATGACCACAACGAATGGGATCAAAACACCTCTTCTTTGGGTCATGTTAATTTTCTGTGCACGTGATGAACCACCTGAAACAACAAACTGATGAAGCGAGGAATCGTCATCCTTACCGCTAACGGACTCGATTGATCTTATTTACCTCAAAAGGCGGAATATCATTGCCCTAACGGACCGGGAAGATCTTATTTGCCTGAAAATGGCCCATAGCATTCTTGTAAATGCTAAATAAAGGCTATGGGGTCCGTTAACATTCCATAAACGCTTGATTTTGCCGAAATAAGGGCATTGCAGTCCGTTAAGATGATCACGTACGCCGCCTTGTTCTTGTTAAGCTCCGATTTCGGCTATCCCTGCCATTTAGTTGTATATGATCAGCATCTGCGACAGAAAAGGATTGGATGTTGAAAGAAAACATATCTTTTTGAAATACTTGGCTAATTTCTTCAATTCCTTACTTTCCGTAATATCTTCTTCGCTCCAGCCTACACAGTAGAATAGAAAATAGGGAGATAGTTCAAGTTGTTGTTGAACGAAAACTATGAAAATCCTTTCTTCCGCATTAACTTCAATTCCAGTAAGTTCGGCTACATCTGGCTGATACTGGTACGCGACATAAGGAATGCCTTCCGAGTGACGGCCCTTTCCTTTGCTTAAAAGGGATAAAATGAATGGGTTCAACCAGGATTCCTCATGCAACTTTTGATATATTTTATTAATTTCCGTTATTGAATCCGTACTTGACAAGGTGATCTGGACATGAACCTTACCCTGTTTGTATGTCACCCGTAAAGAATCAAAGATCGAGAGCAGCCTGGCTAATATGATTCTGAACCCTGCTTTTCCCAATATAGCACAGTCCTTATTTCCAAACTTTTCATTGGCTCATTTCCATGAATTTAGGTTTAATCCTCTAAGCTAGGCATAGTCTTTACTTATTATACGAGCAACGACGTTGCTCTGCAGTCCGTATTCGGTAGTACTTATTGATCAGTTCATCGAGTAGCATCGATTGCAATAGTACCCGTTCATCAAGCGTACCAAACTGTGCCTGCAAGTCATGCAATTTCTGACGTTCCTTTTCAATCTGTTGCATGATCGCTGTCATCATGATTTTCGTCCCCTCCCTTGCTAGCTTTCAAAGTAGAGGGTTATGAAAAATTCTATTATCATATTTTTTTTTGGAAAATACTGTGTCCATGATATGTCTTCTTTTTGTCCTTATTTTGCTTGCAACTTGTCCCTGCTTTGACTGTATCTACTGGATAATAGATGAAATAAAATCAAAGTATGGTATACATAAAGACCATACCATAATCTAACAATCAAAGGAGGCTTGCACATGTATCAATAACCTCAAGTCATTACATTCAAGCCAAACAAGTCTGTCGAAGACAGGAAGCACAAGAAAAAACTAATAAACAACAGGGATATGAACTCAGAACCCAGCTTTTCGGCATGAATAATTGGATCAGGGAGGTTGTTTATGAAAAAGAAACTTTTTAGCTTCATAATTGTATTAGCATTATCCATTATGAATGCGCTCTCAGTTTTCGCCAGTGAACAATCTGTAACCGGGATAACTTACACCGAGCCTTCTCAATCAACAGTAGTTGAACAAGATTCTGCTGTAACTCCGAATACAGAAGTTAGTCCGCAAGCAATAGGAGTCGGACAAATCACACTATCGCGTGTTGATGGGAGTAGCAATGTATTTGAATTGTCTGTTATCCTATGGATGCCGGAGACTATTACTGATTTGCAATACCGTGTAAACTGGGGAGACGGGGCGTATACTACTGGTTCAGGATCAGACGCCATAGGTAAAAAAACATGGAGCGACGATTTTACCTTAGTTTACGCAACACCAGGGGTATACAAACCTACGGTTAACATTCAAGTGAGAACAACCTCCGGTACGTGGCAGCAAATTAACGTAACACCAGCTAATGTAGCAGTTGTCCTTTAAACTAAGATTAGCCATCCCAGCCTCATCTACTTTTTATAAAGATGGGGTTGGGTATTTTTGTTAGTATCATAATGAGGTATAATAGCTGTGATTTAGTCAAATAAGGAGGATATCTGTATGGATACTACCATCTTTTCTGGCTATTCCTACCCGCTACACATCATCATGAGCCATTATTTCGTTAACAATAAAACCTATGAATACAACACGGCTTTGTACATTGATTTGGATGATTTTCACAAGCTGGATTTAAAAATGTACGAGAATTTCTTCAAGAACGTGCAGGTACACAAGCACGAAGATTATTATCAAGTTAGCTTGATTAATTTGGAGCTTGGCCCAAGGTGGGATATTCAAAAGCTGGTTCGTTCCAGACAGCTACCTGAAGAATATATTTATTGGGCTGAGTTATTTACACTGTTCGATACGCTAGAGGATTATGATCCTTTTGACGATAGGTACGCAGATATTGTTATTTACGATAGAGAAAAGGAGGATCATGGGCACAAGTCTGTTCCTGCCAGCTTGAGTAACCCGCTTATTAAATTACTGCTAATGCGTTATTGGGAGGGACAGAAAGACGGTCTTGATTTCGTAGTATTTGCCACACCTATCTGCAAACTGGATGACAAGCTGCGGGTGAGCATTGTGCAGTATTTCCAGCCGGCATTTGATCGTATATGTGTTACCGCCTTGGTCAAACACGATCAAGTATGGTTTACCTCTGTCAGATTACAAAAGCCAAGATTCGATCTTCAAGCTATTGCCGGGCTTGACAGCATATCGATGATAGATTTGTTATTACTCGAAAGCCACGAGTTCAATCCCTAGGGAGGGACAAAAAAGTGACTCATACAGATAACATCTACTCTAATGAGTCACTTC
Organism: Paenibacillus terreus; assembly: GCF_042138595.1. NCBI lineage: Bacteria > Bacillati > Bacillota > Bacilli > Caryophanales > Paenibacillaceae > Paenibacillus > Paenibacillus terreus. The sequence continues at coordinate 103,143 of NZ_JBHIRX010000017.1, forward strand.
CCACTGATATATATGAATCCACCTACAGCCCTGGAATTAATAAGAGCGGCTGCTGGTCCAAGCTTATCCTTCAAACGAGTTACGACTTTCGGAATCCCTTCAGGCTTAATGTATCCTCCCCATATGTAGTCTGCCAAATCAAACTTAGACACAATTTCTCCTTCGTGATCCAGAAAATACTGGAGCAGTTTTGCCTGCTTTTCCGTTAAATCGTTTTTCATGTTACCATACTGCACCCAAAGCTGTTCGGGATGAAAAAAAGTATCCCGCCCGATATGAATAGGAACTGTATTTTTATCTTCTCTAACTGTATGTACTGAATATGACAACTGAGAAAGTACCTTATCTAAGTCCTTTACATCATCTTGCATGAGATAATAATTAGGATTTTTTAGTACACTAATGATCCCCATTCGTTTAGCACGTAACTCCTCACTTATTGCAATATCGTTCTGAATCATTAAATATACTCTTGCCCCACTTGTTATAGCAATCCGAAGGAATTCCCAATCCTTCGCATTAATCTGATCTACACCAAGTATAATATGACTGTATATTTCGTAGTTAGAAGAAGTCAGATTATCTCTTGAAATCACTGTGAAAGGAGCATTATTAAGCAGATAACTAAGAAATCGAATTATGCTTTCTTCATCTGTACAAAGAGCAACATTCATTCCTGATATCCCTCCATATCACGACAAAAAACAAGAAATTATACCTATTTTTTCAATAGTTTAGTATTTATTTTGTACTCATATGAAAAAGTTTGTCATTTTATAACTTTGGAATATGGGCAAATAAAAAAGCCAGCGAAAAGGCTGGCTAGAACAGGTAACATTAATAAGTTGTGCATCAGCCGCCACCTATATGGCCCATAGGCTGAATAATATTAGGTAACTGAATCTGATCTATGATAGGTAATGCTACAAAGATGACTAGAACAAGGCTTAAGCTTACTAAGTAATTAGTCGCCTTTTTGACCATTCCTTTCCCACACCTCTCTTATAAGAACATTGTACTGTGTCTTGATTTCTGATGTTGCAACTGATCTGAAATACTCAAACAAGCCTACACAATTCATCATAAGTACCTTATTATTAATTTTATCCGCTCTTTGCAAACAATCGATCAAATTTTTAAAACCATGAGAGTAATTTTTTCTATGTAGCTGATATTTTGATAACTCATACCAGTATTTAGCCTCTTCTTCATTAAGAACCTGATAAGAGTAAATATCCTCCGATTCCCGATCCCGCTCCTGTTTAAGCTGATGCTCAAATCGTTCTAGGATAGGATCGATATCTAGATTATGCCTATTGGCAACTTCCACTACATTCAGAAGCTCTGCAAATACTTCTTTCTTTCCTTCGATATACTCAATATATTCTGGCAACACACTGATGTCTCCTGACATTAGCCTATTTACGCATGTATTCACATTAGCCCATTGCTGAAAAGAAGCCATCCACTGCCTGGTGTCCTCATCCTGCTCCTTTACCCAGCTCAAATCAGCATAAGCTCGGATATGCTCCAGACCCTTGGCATAATCACCTTTTTCATCACTTGCACTTGCCATTAAAAAATCCGAGTAGGCTACATAAAAGAAGAACGGCCTGCTCAGTTTGTGGGAAACATCGTGATCTAAACGGGCGGAATTATGTCGAAGATCATATAAGATTCTCGCCTTACGACCCATATCCTGAGCTAGCTCGAATACCTTATCCCAGTGCCCCATTGAACGGTACAGGTTCGCCAAGTCCTTTAAGGCGTCCAGTTGCTCCAGCTCATCGAGTCGTTCCGCATAAGGACCGAATTCCACTGCTGCCTTTAGATTCTGCACCTGATCGTCACCAATCCGAATCTTGAACAGCCTGTATTGGCACACCGCCAGTCGTTCCGAATGCTGATGCTTCTCGCTAAACGCAACATTTTTATAGAGCAATGCCGCTGCCTCATATCGTTCCTGGGCAAAAAAATCCTCTGCCAGTTCAAACACCAGTGGAGCATAGTATGTAACGTTCTCCATTAACACATCCACGACTTTTGCTATGCAGTCCAATCTGTTCAATTCCATACACCGTTGCAAAAAAGGCTTGACTCTCCGCCAATTCAAAGGCGCATCTAGCATATATTCTTGCACATAACGGTTATAGAAATAATCTTCTGGCTTGTCCATCGCTTTCGTGATGCAGTCCAGTTGATGTACAGCTATCGAGCGGTTACCCATGACAATGCCACTCACCGTCCCCGGATTCAGTCCGGCCACGGCGCCAAATTCACTCATGTTCAGGTGATGCTCCTGCAAATAGCTTCTGACTTCCGTCCGAATCGTAGCTGTGTGCAATGGAATCCTCCTTTCTATATTTCAATTTTTATATATCTATGGAAACTATATACATATATTATAGTATATATGACCAGTATTTATGAAGTGAATTATTATTTGTAGATTTGTATCTGCTCCTTCAATACCTTCATACAACTTCGTCAAATCGTATGAGAAGCAAACAGAATATATCTTTCACCAAACGAACTAGGAAAGCCCGACTTACACAAAAAAGCACATCCGATGTTCGGTCGGTCCCATTATACGAGAACCGACTGAACTCGGATGTGCTGTTCTTCTGCCTACGCTTACAGCGGCTGAATCGTAAATTCAAACGCCAGCGACTGGTCCGCTTTAATACGATACTCCTCATGAACCGGAGCTCCCCAGCTGTCGTCTCCGCCCACGCCCATCTGCCGGCCTGCTACCGTGATCACCGTATAGTGCACCTCGGGCAGCTCATACAGATGATAGGCGCTCTCCAGCTCAAACGCGGTGTACGGCGAGATGTTGGCCTCGACCGGAGCCGATGCTGGTGCCGTAATGCGGATGCCGTGCTGCAGATCGTCCGTGATGTCCACACGACGCACCCCGGTGCGGTTGCCGGATGCCTGCGGAACGACATAACCGGACACATTGTCCGCCGCTTCGTTGCGGAAGGTCGTCAGCCTTGCCCCAAAGGCGCGGTCCGCGTAATTCTCCTCCGGCCCCATTGCATACCAATCCAGATGGCGGTAGTCCGCCGGTACCTTGAACGTCAGGGCGAAAATCGGCAAATCCGGCAGCCCGGCAGCACCCTTGTACGCAGTCTTCACCCGCACACTGCCATCCGCATACACCGTATAAGCCGTGGCCGCTTCAATCCCGGCATGCACGCTGAAGCTGTAACGGAAAGTAACCGTCACGCTGCCCTCGCCTTCCTCAAGCACAATATCCGTGCATTTGCGCGCCAGGCTTGCGGCGAACCAGGCACCCGCCTCGTACCCCAAGGAAAAACCTTTGTCATTATCGGTGGTGGCCCGCCAGAAGAGCGGCGCCGGCGGCATGGCAATCATCTCCCGTCCGCCGTAACGGAGCGAGGTCAAGCTGCCGGCCCCCTTCGAGAACATCACCGTGAAATTGCTGCCATGTACACCGATGTTCACGTCTCCCTGGACGACCTTCAGCTCACCCGCAGGCAGCTGCGCAAGTGCCGAATCCTCCACCTGGAAAATATGCTGGCCGAAGGCGATCTCATGTCCGGCAGGCGCCCACAGCGCAGACTCGCGCAGTACGAGCGAAGCATGAACGACATATTCGCCCGGAGCAGCAGCCACATCCGGCAGCTCATACGCGATGAATGCCTCAGTTCCCGCGGCCACCTCAGGCTGCACAACGCCACGATAGACTTCCCGCCCTTCATGCAGCAGGCTGTACACGAGATCGTACGCTTCCGTTCCCGTGAACAGGTTTTCATTTTTCACAGTCACTCCGCTACGGTCAGGGAACAGCTTGATATTCTGATACAGGAATTTAACCTCCTGCATTTTGGGGGACAGCTTCCGGTCCGCGTAGACAATGCCATCCGTACAGAAGTTATAATCCGTCGCCCGGTCGTCGAAATCGCCGCCAAAGGCAAGGTACTCCTTGCCGTAGCGGTTCTTTTTCACCACAGCCTGATCGATGTAATCCCAGATAAATCCGCCCTGGTACATCTCGTATTTATTTTCAAGCTCCGTATACTTGTGCATGCCACCCACAGAGTTGCCCATCGCGTGCATATACTCGCAGCTGATATATGGCTTCTGCGGGTTATCGTTCAGATACTGCTCAATATCGGCCACCTTGGCATACATGCGGCTTTCCATATCGCTTGTGTCGTTGTACTCGCGGTTGTGGAAGACACCCTCATAATGCACCAGCCGGCTTGGGTCCACCGCTCTGAAGTAATTCGCTACATTCAAAATCACTTCGCCCGCATACGATTCATTGCCGCAGGACCAGATCAGAATGGACGGATGGTTCTTATCCCGCTCCACCATCGACACCGCCCGGTCCATGACAATATCCTGCCATTCCGGCAGATTGCCCGGAATATTCCAGGATGGTTCGACTGCTCCAAGCTTCTGCCACGATCCATGCGTCTCCAGATTCATCTCATCAATGACGTAAACTCCGTACTCATCGCACAGCTCATACCACAACGTCTGGTTCGGATAATGGGAGGTGCGGACCGCATTCATATTATTTTGCTTCAAGGTCCTGATATCCCACAGCATATCTTCCTTCGTGATGGCCCGCCCCGTGCGGCAGTTGAACTCATGGCGGTTTACGCCTTTGAACACGACACGTTTGCCGTTCAGGCACATCACTTTATTGATCATTTCGAAGCGGCGGAAGCCTGCTTTCTGCGGAATGACTTCCACAAGTTCGCCAGCCTCGTTAAAGACATGGATGTACAAGGTGTACAGGTAAGGCTGCTCCGCGCTCCACGGGCTGACCTGCTCAATACTTCCTGAGAGAGACAACTTTCCGCCCGAGAAAGCCCCCTCCAACGAAGCAACAATCTGCTGGTCCGCATCCTTGACGTCCACCCGCACCCGAGCCGCTGCTTCCTGCTCCAGCGTCAAATCCAGCTGCAGCGTACCGTTCGTATAGGAATCATCCAGCCCGGCCTGCACTTTCACATCACGGACATGGATGTCAGGAATGGTGTACAGGTACACGTCTCTGAAAATACCGGAAAAACGCCAGAAATCCTGATCCTCCAGCCATGCGCCCGTACTTCTCTGATACACCTCCACCGCCAGCCGGTTCTCCCCCTCCTGCAGGAAAGGAGTCAGCTCGAAATCGGAAGGGGTGAAGCTGTCTTCCCCATAACCGACAAAATGACCATTCAGCCATACATAAAACGCCGTTTCCACACCCTGAAAGGAGATGAAAACAGGCCGGTCCTTCATGGAATCCGGCAGACGGAAGCTCGTCACATAGCTGCCGACCGGATTGTCTCCCTCCGGAAGCTGCGGCGGCCGCAGCTCATGATGTCCATCCCACGGATACATTGTGTTCACGTACTGCATCTGCCCGTAGCCCTGCGTCTGGATATGCCCGGGTACGGTAATGTAGCCCCAACCGCTCACGTCAAAATTCTGCTGGTAAAAAGACTGCGGACGGCTGGCCGGATTTGCGGCATAGTTGAATTTCCACGTACCGTTCAGGCTGTGGCGCATTTCCATGGGCCCCTGCGCTTCCGCTTCCTGTACTGTTCTGTAGTATTTGTGGTCCGAATAAGCGGGCAGCCGGTTGACCGCGAACACACTCACATCCGACAACCAGTCCAGACTCCACTCTTTCACTCTTGCGTTCTTTACTCCCACCAAAGAAATTCACTCCCATGTAAGCAGATTATTTTACCGATCCCACCATGCCAGCTACAAAATGCTTCTGCATCACAAAGAACACCAGCGCGGTCGGCAGCGTCGAGATGACAATCGCGATCATAATAACCCCATAGTCAGGCGAATAGCTTGAGCCCAAATTGGAAATGAGCAGCGGAACCGTCTGATTTTCAGGAGTCTGCAGCACGATCAGCGGCCACAGGTAATTGTTCCAGCTCGACATGAACGTAATGATGGCAGCGGCAGCATAGGTCGTCTTCATTGTCGGCACATACACCCGGAAGAACAAGCCCAGCTCCGACAGGCCGTCCATCCGGCCTGCTTCCAGCAGATCCTTCGGGAACATTTTGGAGCTTTGCCGGAAGAAGAAGATCAGGAACGCCGTCGCAAACGTTGGAATCACCACCGCCGCCAGCGTATCGATACCTATCGCTGGAACGAAATTCGTAATCGACCCGAACATCCGGTAGAGCGGAACCATGAGCGCCGCAAAAGGGATCATCATGGATAACAGCAGAATGTTGAAAACGACGTCCTTCGCCCGGCTTCTGTACACTTCAAAGCCATATCCCGCCAGGGAGGAAATGAGCAGAGCCAGTACGGTGGTCGTGATCGATATTTTGGCCGAGTTGCCCAGCGCCGTCAGAATATCCACCTGCCCCAGGAGCTTGCTGATGTTCTCGCCCAGGAAGGAGCCGGGAAGCAGCCTGCCCTTCGTCACATCCACCGAAGTATTCGTGGAGCTGACCAGCATCCACAAAAAAGGAAAAATGGACACAAACGCCGCCACACTCAGAAATATATATGTGAAAACCGTCTTGGTTTTACCCATTTCGCTCACCTGCCGCTTTAAACTGAATGAATGACAAGATAATGATCATGATGACGATTGAATAAGACACGGTTGCCGCATAACCGAAGTCGGCCGAATATTTGAAGGATAGATTATAAATGTAGTGCGAGATGGTTGTCGTGGCATTGCCGGGACCGCCTTTGGTAATATTCACAACCTCGTCGAAGAGCTGCAGTGTACCGATCGTCGATGTAATGGACGTAAACAGAATGATTGGTTTCAACAGCGGTACGGTAATGCTGAAAAACTGCCGTATCGACGATGCTCCGTCAATCCGGGCCGCCTCGTAAATCGATGAATCGATATTTTGCAGACCCGACAGGTAGAAAATCATGTTGTAGCCCGTCCAGCGCCACGTAATCGCGATGATGATCGTTACCTTGGCCCAGAACGGATCGGTAATCCACTGAATCGGCTCGCCAATAATATGCAGATTCAGCAGGAATGAGTTCACCAGCCCGTCCCCGGAGAACAGATATTTAAATACGACAGAGTAAGCAACGAGCGACGTAATGCAGGGCAGGAAGATCGCCGTGCGGAAAAATCCTTTGAATTTCAGGTTTTTATCATTCAACAGTACGGAAATGAATAACGCCAGAATCACCATCAGCGGGACCTGGAAAATAAGATAAATAAACGTATTCTTGACGGCGGTCAGGAACATGGAGTCCGTAAACAGCCGTGTATAGTTGTCAATGCCGGTAAACGTAAGGTTGGTTCCCGTTCCTGTCTGGAAGGACAGGATCAGAGCCCGCAGCATCGGATAAAAATAAAAAGTGAAGATCATAATGACCGCAGCGGCGATGAACAGCCAGCCGGTCAGGCCCGCTTTGACCCGTCCGGACAGGCCGGACTTGGGGGCTCCCATCTGTGATTTGGCGGGTCCGGCGAGACCCGGTTTGGCTTCTCTCATGTACACTCAGCTCCTTGTTTAAACAGGCACGCGATATCCCTGCCCAGCATTCCTCAAGGGGTCGCGTGCCTGTTTTCTTTGTCTATGGCTCGTTTTCAGCGCCTGCCAGCGTTATTTCAGCTGCGCTTCCGCCTGTGCCTGGGTATCATTGATGACGGAGTCAACATCCTTGCCATTCATGAAGTTTTGAACTTCAACAGCCAGGATATCCTCAATGGCATACGTATGCAGACCATAGTTGACATTCGGAATTTGCTCCGACCATTTGGCGAAGTCAGCATAGATTTTTTGTCCGCCAAAGAATTCCTGTCCTTCATCATAAGCCGGTCCGGTGGCTGCTGCTTTCAGCGAGCCGATGGCACCGATCTTCGTAACCATTTGTTGATACAACTGGGTGTCCGAACCGAAGGTTTCCTTCAGGAAGTCCGCCGCCGTATCCTGGCCGTCCATGTTCATGACATACCATGAGCTGCCGCCAAGGTTCGAAGCGTTCACAGAGTTATTGCCGGCCATTTTCGGAAACGGTACAACAGCCCATTTGCCGGATTGGGAAGCTTCCGCCTTGATGGAAGGTGTGATCCAGTTGCCTGTCGGAACGGTTGCCACATTACCGCTGTTAAAGGCGGCCAGGAATTGGCTCCAGTCAGACGTCATGGTCACGATGTTGGCATCCATGAGCTTCTTGTAAGTTTCCAGCGCTTCCTTCATCGCAGGGTTGCCGGCAATGTTAGGCGTCTTGCCGTCTTCCTTCAGATACCAGGAGCCTGCGGACTGCAGCATCATACGGATCAGACCGAGGTCGTTCGGGTCCTGTGACAGGAAGTCCTTGCCCGTTTTCGCTTTCACGTCTTTACCGATCTCGATGTAACGGTCCCATGTAATGTTCGTCAAATCTTCAACCTTGTAGCCTGCCTGCTCCAGGTAATCCGTTCTTACATACAATCCGGTAACACCGGAGTCGAACGGAACGCCATACTGCTTGCCGTTCGCGCTGGTCGGTCCGATTTTGTAATCCGCGAAGGCTGCAGGATCAATCGTGTTCGTCATGTCATGGAATGCATCCGGGTAAGCCTGCAGGAAGTTCTGCGCCCGGTAATCCTCAATCAGCACGATGTTTGGCAGTCCTTTCGTTGTACCGGAGTTCAGGCCGGTGTTCAACTTTTGCACGATATCGGCCTGCGCATATTCCACGATGTTGATCTTCACATCCGGATTTTTGGCAGTGTACAATTCCTTCGCGATATTCAGTGCGGCGATATTAAAGTTAGGGTCCCAGGCCCAGACCGTGATCTCTTTTTTATTGGGATCCGAAGCCGCCCCTTCTTTTGCGCCCCCGCCGCTCGAACAAGCGGACAATACAAATACGCATGCCAACAAGAGCAAAAGCATTTTTTTCATGTGTTCAACCCCTGTTTCTATATAGTGTAAGTTTCCTTGAAACCCTTTACTGAAAGCGTTTCCCTTCAGCATGATCATCTTACCACCCGCGCTTTTGGGCCAGCTATAAATATCTTTGCTAAGATTTGTTTTATTATTATGTCATGCAGCTGGATAACGCTTTCATATGGTACTTTCTTTTGATTTTGGCATTTTTTTTAGCAGCATCCTGTTCAACAGGACGTCACTTTGAACGCATGGTCACAGTTTTTGTTGCATTCCCATCTACGTTGTTTGTTGCGTAAAAATCGTATTTTGTTTAGTCATTTCATATTGATTTCACCCGCAAATACTTGTACATTTTAATTACGAAACAAATCCACGCAACAAAGCAACGCAACAATCAGCAACTCAGGGCTAATATTGTTTGAACAATGCAGCATTCCTATACACTCTAAATGGTGATCACCAGTATTTTCAAAGGAGAAGTGTTTATCCATGAGTACGATCCGGGATGTTGCGAAATTAGCGAATGTATCCACAGCCACCGTATCCAGAGTTTTAAACAATGACACCACCTATAAAATCACGGAAGAAACCAAAGAAAGAGTCTGGCAAGCGGTTACTCAGCTTCATTATAAAATCAGTTCGCGCCCAAAGCGAAAAACTGCACAGAAGGGCCAGACCGCAAGCAAGCCGCATATCAAAATCGGATGTGTATTAAGTGTGACAAAAGACAAGTACAACGATCCTTATTTCATGTCCATCTTATCCGGCGTGGAAGAGAGATTGCTTAGTAAAGGATATAACATTTTCTTTATTCGGACCGGAATCGAACTGAATGATCACAAAATCTTATCCAGTACCTTCAGCGAACCCATTACCGGCCTGATTCTGATGGAATCTTTGAAAAGCGAAACCTACGAGTATATATGCAAGCAGGTTCCCCATATCGTGGGTGTCGATACAGAACGCGGGGATATCGATAATGTGGGTTATGATCACTACAATGTCGCTGCAATGGCCGTAAACCATCTCATTGACAAAGGCCACACCCGAATTGGATATATCGGGGGAAGCGGGTTAACGGGCAACTTGAAGGACAGCCGCCGCTATCGGGGGTATTATGCCAGCATGCATGCTGCCGGAATGTCCGTCAATCCCGATTGGGTGATTGATTGCCTGTGGGATGAAGCAGTCTGTATCGACAAAATCAATCATTTATGCAAAACCGGCAATTACCCAACCGCCTTCTTTGCCGGGAGCGACTTGATGGCCATGGCCGCCCTTAACGGCTTGTATAATAACGGCATTTCCGTTCCCAATGAAGTGGCTGTTATAGGTCTATCCAATATTGAGGTATCCAAGTATTCCAATCCTCCACTATCTACAATCGAGGTGCCGACCAGGGAAATCGGCATGGTCGCTGTTGACAACCTGATCGATAGAATCAACGGAAACCGGCTGCTGCCCAAGAAAATTATTTTGCCCACCCGCCTGGTGGTGCGCAGTTCTACCTAGAAAGATGTATAGAGGAGGTTTGAAATGAGAACACGAGGCAATAAAACGAAAATGACGTTGATCGTTTTTACCATGATGGCCTTGCTCCTTACCTTATTCCCTTTTCCCGCCTTTACTTCGGCTGCAGCAGGCGACGTGATCGAATTCCACCCGACCGAGCTGGATGACCCGCTCAATAACCCGTTTAAGGGCTGGGCGCCTTCAGCGAAATCTACCGGCTATCCGCAGAAACACCGCCTGGTGTATGCCGGCGTCACCTGGAAAGAGCTTGAACCAACAAAGGGCAAGTATGATTTCAGTGCGATCGAAGCATCCAATCACTTTGACTATTGGCGAAGCCAAGGAGTCAATGTGGTGCTGCGCTTTATTATGGACAGTCCTTCCGGTACGCCTCACCGGGATATTCCTGACTGGCTGTATAACGACATGGTCAATATGGGGCAATCGCCGGGGACAGCCTATCGGGATGATACCGGCGGTATGGGAACAGGCAACAATACGGGCTTTTCTCCTAATTACAGCTCCGAATATCTGATCTCCAGACACAAGCTTGCAATCGAAGCGATTGCTGAGCATTACAACACCCCTGACAGCCCGATCGCTTTTGTACAAATCGGCTCGCTCGGCCATTGGGCGGAATTCCACACCTGGCCCTATGCAGGACCGAATGGGGAAAGCAACTATACAGGCGTGTTTCCTCCGAACGAAATATCCAACCAGTACATTCAACACTATATTGACGCATTCGCCGCTCAGGAGGATCATACGCAGTTAATGATCAGACGGAGCGTGGAGCTGGCCAAAAATAATAACAAAGGTCTTATTCTCGGCATGTATAATGACGTATTCGGAGATCAGCCAAGCTTCGATTCCGAATGGGGCTGGTATACAGGCACACAGAACGGTTATTGGGATGATATTGGACAGCGGCAGCCGGATCATGCAAACTTCTGGGACATCCGTATCTCTGGCGGGGAGTTTTACGGCGGTGCCTCCGGTATGAATGCCGCTCTCACAACAGGCAATGGTTTCAATGAAACGCTTCGGCAGACCGAGCTCAGCAAGCCGAGCTGGCTGGGGCCGAATTCCCCGGCTTCCCTGGCGCAGGGTAATCCGCTGCAAGGCAATATCGACCGGCTCAAGAAACGGATGGGCTACCACTTTGTTGTGAACAAGGCTGCGTATCCACAAAACAATACCGGAGGCACCCTGGATGTATCCATCGATGTGGAAAATAAAGGGGTTCAGCACTTCCCGTTCAACTGGCCTGTTGAAATTCAGCTGCGCAGCGGGAACAATATCGTGGCCCGTCAGTCCGTATCCGCAGATTTAAGAACGTGGAAAACCGGTTTGCATACGGTATCCGGCACTCTCACTACCGGTTCACTGCCAAGCGGCACCTATGACCTGGCTATTGCGATCCTTGATCCAAACACAAACCAGCCGGGGGTTGATTTTGCCAATACGGACCGGCTTGCGGATGGAGCTTATAAAATAGGTACGTGGACCAAGCGTTAGAAAGAGGAAAGTATCCAACATATGTTAAGAAAAAAAGGCAAAGCCCTTGGATAGGATATCCAGGGACTTTGCCGACTTCGGGGGCTTGCAAGCCAAAGCCGCTACAGTTCTCATCCCCCCTCTTCTAAAGCTGGTTGCTTTTGTGGAAGGGGTCTTCTTGTCACCACTGATAAAATTATGCTTCTGTGTCGTCTGGCAGCTTTTCGATCAGAGGCAGTGTAATTCTCACCTTCGTGCCTTCGCCTTTGGTGCTCGTGATGCTCACACCATATTCCTCGCCGTACAACAGGGTAATCCGGTTGTGCACATTCTGAATACCGATTCCGGTAAACATCTGGCGTTTGCTCTTCGGATTGGGCAGCGCATCATGCGTGGACAAGCCGTCCATACCATCGCCGTTATCCGCGACCTCGCAGATCAGCGTATCCTCCGTACGAGAAACCAGAATGTATATCGTGCCCTCATTCTTCTGATTAAAGGCATGAAAAAACGCATTCTCAATAAAAGGCTGGATAATCAGCTTTGGCACATGGTAATGCATGCAGTCAGGTGACGCAAACGTATTGACCTTAATCCGGTCGCCGTAGCGGGCGTGGTTAATAAACACGTAGTTTTGCATATTGGCCAGCTCCTGCTCGATCGTGACCGTTTCATTGACATTGCTGATCGTATTCTGCAGCAGGGAGATGAGCGCATTAATGGTCTCTGCGGCCTTTTCCTTGCTGCCCTGCTGTACCAGGAACTTGACGGAGGCCAGTGTATTGTACAGAAAATGCGGATTAATCTGCCGCTGCAGGGCCGCCAGCTCGGCATTCCGCTGCTCCTTCTGGGTGTACAGCAGCTTGTCGATATAATCATTCAGTTCATAGAGCATGTAGTTAAAAGCTTTGCCCAGCTCGCGCGTCTCATAGCTGCCGCCAATGTCGATGTAATTATCGAAATTTTTCTCCGTAATGTTCGACATCTGCTTGACCAGCCGGGAGAGGGAATCGGTCAGCCTTCTGGAAATCAGAAATACGACCAGCAGGGAAATTGAAATAATCGCCAGGCAGATCAGCACCACTGATTTGACGTTGATAATCTGGCCTACAGCATACTTCCGGTCAATCAAATTGACGATATAGAAGTCATAGGCGGGCACGTAATTGGCGAGCAAAATATGGTCCTTGCCCATGACCTCGGCATTTTTATAGGGCAGCTGCCGGGCTGCGATATCCTCGGCGTCGCCAAGCAGCTCGGGCGAGCTCTGTCCGATCCAATCCTCCCGGTTGCTGGAGACGATCCGGCCGTTCTTGTCCAGAATGACGACATCGTTGCCCGTGCTCGTGAAGTTGGAATAGAACTGCTTGAATTCCTGCTCACGGATGGAGACATACAAAATGCCGTACAGCGTTCCGCTGGTACGTTCGACAAGGGCTTTGGAGGCAATGATAAAATGCTCATTCTGCGCAGCTCCGGGCGAGCGCTCGCGGTCATACTGATACATGAGCCGCTTGGGCTCGGCTATGGTGTTGATGGTAATCCGGTGGCCTGCCAGGTCATCCCCCGCCACAGGCCAATACATCTGGCCGGCAGAATAGCTTCTGCCGTTCATACCTGTAATGGTAATGCCTACATCGTAAGCATCCACGTTGGATTTGATCTGCTTCATCTGCTGCCCCATGTTGAAATAAAGCCTGGCCGTCGTGACGGAATCGGTGCTGCCTGCAGTCAGGAAGCTCTTCACCGTCAGGCTCTGTGACGCATGGCTGGAAGCATTGACGATAGAGTCGTTGAAGGACTCGAAGCTGGTCTTGATCTGGTTCAGCACCTTCGAATTCGTAATGCTGAAGGTCTCAACAAACAGACGCTCCGACATGCGGAGCGTCACAAGCGAGGTTAACACGCATACAGCCGTAATGCTGATGATCATGACAATGAATATTTTAAAGAACAGCCCGTCCTTCTTCATCCGGTTCAGATATGTTTTCATACTATCTTCCCTTTTCCCTGTTAGAGGTTGCTAGTGTTTTCTTCGATATTGGCTGGGTGAGCAGCCCGTCAGCTTCTTGAATACCTTCGTAAAATAGCTGTGATCCGAGTACCCGACCAAACTGCCGATTTCCGAGATCGGAGCAGCGCTGGAACGCAGCAGCTCGGCGGCCTTGTCCACACGGACCTTGTTCAAATATTCACTGAACCCTTCCTTGTTATGCGCCGTAAAATAGGTGGACAGATAGGACGGGTTGAAATGAAAATGCTTCGCCAGCGCGGTCAGGCTGAGCGGCTCGCTGTAGTGATCATTGATGTAATCGAGGAGCATTTTCATGTTGTCGTCACCTGTCTGCTGCTGCTTCAAGGAAATCAGCCTGTCCGCTTCCTGCAGGAAATCCTCCAGCCTGGCGGTGGCTTCATGCACATGGCCGGCCTCTTCGATGGCCTGAAAGTAAGCAAACTTCGCCTTGTCCAGCTCCTTGACGTCATATCCGGAGCCGCCGAGCAGAATCGTAATATTAAAAATGATATTCCCGAGAAAGGACCTGAATTCGGAAGCGGAGCTGCTGTAGTCTTCCGCCATCCCGGCAACTTGGTCTCTCAAGGACTGGAATGCTTCTTCAAAATGCTCCCGTTTCATATCCTCGGCAAACCGTTTCAGGTCGAACAGAGCGACGGCCGCAGCCGGCTGAGGCAGGGAGTCTTCCGTCAGCAGCAACGCATCCGGAAAATAAAACCTCCTGTCCAGCAGCTTCATCAGCCTGTCCCTGAATACGCTTCCCAATTGGCCGAAGTCGCGGAACCAATGACTGGCCACCCACCCGGCGCCCGGTTGGCCGATGCTCGGTGACTGCGCCAGGGTTTCCGCCTTCGCCAGCAGCTGTGCATAGGACGCCTGCTCCACATTCACCAGCCACACCGACAGATGGCTGTCCGCCGGCACGGGCATGATCACGACATGCTCCAGGGCCGCTCGAAGCGAGTCGGCAAGCTCTTGCCCGGGATCGGTTAACCCTGCGGTTTTGTCTTTGACGGACGAACGGCCCTTATCCATACCCAGCAGGCAAAAGCCGCCATAGGGGAAATGACGCCGCGGAATGTCCGGGTCGTACTCAACGTCATAGGACGCGACCAGCTTTCCGATCACGGACTCCACGGTGACAGCATGTTCGCCGCTACCGCCGGTGTACTGCAGGGAAGGAATGCGGCGAGCGGTCTTTTGCAGCACCCGCAGCAGCTCTTCCGTTTCCAACTTTGGCTTGAGTATGTAATCCGCTACCCCGCTTTGGAAGGTGGAGCGGACATACTCGAACTCGCCGTAGCTGCTGAGCACAATGATTTCAATATGCGGATAACGGCTCTTCACCACCCTGGTGAATTCTTCACCGTCCATCAAGGGCATGACAATATCGGTAATGACAATGTGCGGGTGTACCGTTTCAATCAGCTCCAAGGCTTCACGCCCGTTGGCGGCTTCCCCGGTGATCTCGAATCCGTATTGCTCCCAGTTCAAGTAATGCTTGATCCCCTGACGGACAAGCGTCTCATCATCCACGATCAAAATCCGGCACATCTGCTCCATGCTCTCACTCTCCCACAATTACGGAAAATTACTGATGATGCATATATCAAGTTCATATTGTTAGCGCTTTATTAAGTGTTCTAATGCTACCATACTTCGATTCAATGGGGCAAAGAAAAAAATTCGCTTCGTTCTCTCCGCTGCTTCGTGCATATCCCACCATTAAATCAGCAAAGACTATCGGCTCTTCGGTGAAATCCAAAGAATCTCTGCTTCTCCTGAAGGCTTGCAAAATTGAAAGGGGCAGTCCCATAAGCCATTTTCAATGGCGCGCAGCTGGCGGAATTCGGGCACTTACTCGAAGCCGGGACGGTTCGCGTCGCCATCGACAGCACGTTCCCACTTGCCGATGCTCGCAAGGCGCACGAACGAGCTGCCCGTGGGCACATCCAGGGCAAGATCGTGCTCACAGTCGTGTGAGGACGGCAGTTCGAACGATCCTTGCACTCCTCGTGGAACGTTGCATAATTTGCAGCGTTCCACGAGCCGACGAGCGAGGACCGCGAACGAGCTTTAAAAGAAGCTTGCTAAATTAATGAAGCAAAAAGGATGAACTTAAATGATTGTACTTATAGGCTATCTTCATCGGAATCCGTCTGATGTAAGTGATTTCACTGCAAATGTCCCGGCCATCACTTCCAGCACGAGTGCTGAAAAGGGGTTCATGGAATCGATCACCCCTTAATATTATGTTTACAGGAATACAGTCACAGCTCCCAAGCTACATCTCTTGGTAATTCTATCGAGGATGCAATGAAAGATGTTATTGCACAAGCTGTTGGCATCCGCATAGTTATCAATCACCAAAGCAATTCTATATGGTCTACGCTTCCCAACCCTCAAGCGCAAAGCTACATTTCTCAACTTTCGCAGAGGAGAAATTCAATTAAACATGTGTAGCTGCTGGGTTCTGAGGAATTCGAATTCGAATCTCCTCCTTGCAAGTTTGCCGATTTCATGCTGCGAAAGTTGAGTTAAGTGCTTGATAGTCAAGCCGCCCGTCGATCGTGGCAAGGCATGTGAACTCGCTGCCCAGAAGCCTTGCACGATTATCCCGTTCGATCAGGTGAAGAAAAACAGAAAACCGGGAACAGGAAATATACTTTAGGCGCGTTAAAGAAAATAACGGATCAAATGAGGCACGAAAATGCCTGTTGTTACGCTATTCAGGACCATCGAACGGGTCTATTATTTTGGGAGCGTTCGAGTGCGCCAGGTGTGCGCATCAAACGTCGGCTTTGGTCGGCACGATTTTTGAACGAACCCATCTCCCCCTGACCAAGTGGTTCCAGGCGTTGGAGTTGTTCCTGCTGCCCGACGGTATCTCGGCGATGCGGCTGAGCCAGGTAATCCAGGTCACCTAACAAGGGAATACTCCGGGAGGTCAGACGACTGCAGCGGGTATCAGCGCAACGCGGGCAGACGAAGCCATTCCGCCACTTCATCGCGATCAATGCCTCCATGCAGTCCTGCTCGTTGTGATAACGACTGCTAAAGGATTGAAGTTCCGTTTCCGCTTGGACTTCCATGTCTGCTCGCCCCCGAATCAACAATATACAAACATGCGTTCTTTTCCTTAGTATGCCAAACATATGTTCCTGCTTCAAACCAAACATCCCACTAAAGCTGCCTCTTTTTTCTTATCTCTTATCTCTTTATTCCTTCCCCTAGGCTCACCTCAACCCATTCTGAGCAAACGGGATAATCATGCAAGGCTGTATGAAGAGACAATAGGCAACAGGCAACAGGCATCAGGTAACGGGCACCAGAAACCAGAGACCAGACACCAGAGATCAAACACCAAACACCATACCCTATAGGCACCCGTCTCACTCTGGATACTAGACTCTGAGCGGGGTGAATCCCCTTCTTCCAAGAAAGCTAGAAAAAAGCTGTCTGCTGATTCAGCGTCAACCCCAGCTGTGGATCTTCGTTTTGCCCAGTCACATCAAGGCCTGTTTGCCGATTTCATGCTGCGAAAGTTGAGTTCCATTTCCCAGGGAGCATTTTTTTATTTGGAAAAAGGAAAAGGGGAGGCCCCAAGCCATTTTCAATGACTTATGGGCTGCCCCTTACTTCATAATTACTCCCCAATATACCTGCGTGCTCCCGCAAACTCCTGCGCATAGGCGGGTGTCTTGATCGAGATGATCTCGACCGTCTTGCCTGCCTTCGGGGAGTGGATCATTTTCCCGTCCCCGGCATACATCGCAACATGGTGCACCTTGCCTTTGCCCTGATTATAAGCAAAAAACATCAAGTCCCCGGGTTTGAGCTCATCAAGAGCCATCGGTGATCCCTGCTTGATCTGATCCGAAGCATCGCGTGGCAGTTTGATTCCATGAAACCCATACACGGTCGAAGTAAAGCCCGAGCAGTCAAAGCCATAAGCGGATATCCCGGCCCACAGGTACGGCAGACCCAGGAAAAGCTTCCCTGTGCTGACCAGGTCTTCACCCGACGGCTGCGGAATATCCGAGGCCTGCTCATAGACGAGCGCATCCTGCGCTCGCAGCCAGGCGGTTCCGCCAGCCGGGATATAGACCTTGATCCATCCGTTCTCCCGCGCTGCCACCGGCAATCGCGTATTAAAGCTGAGTTCCAGCGCCTTGGTATGCTTGTCCTGCTCGTACAGAGCAGCGGTTTTGGCGCTGACGACAGCGAACGGGCAGCCGTCATAAGCGGAAGTCGTCATCGCGATCTGCGACTTGGGCAGCCAGCCGGGATACCCGTATTTGCTCTTGGCGGTCGTCTGATCAACAACAGCCACCTTGGCCCAGCTTCCCTTCTCCTGCAGCAGGCGAACCTCCTGTCCGTACAGGGCTTGCGTTTCGGTTCGTCCTGTCAGCCATCTGCGCTGGCTCACCGTCATGGAAGCCGTCCATTTTCCGATATCCACCGGGTTGGTCAGCGAAGGCCGATCCAGCGTCCGGTTGATGGATGGACTTTTCCAGAGGGTGGCAACAGCCACGTTGATGTAATGCTTGCCCGCCGCTTTGGCAGGCGAACAATTTGCCCCGGCGGCACCCGCCAAACCGGGAGGGAATAGCATAAAGAGAAGAACCACGGCAAGGCATGCTGATATCATCCTGGAAGAGTGATTCATATACAGACAGGCTCCTTTTTTTAAATATAGAGAAAACTTCAATAGAGTCGGTTATTTCTATCTTATACCAAAATTAAATACTGTGGTGAAATTCTATTAAACTATAAACGGTAAAAAAAACAAGTTGCACAAAAAAAACGACCCGTTATCGAGTCGTCAAAGGAGTTAAAAAAGGGGAAAGCTTGTGCTAATTCACCCAATAGAGTTCTCCCTTGGAATTATACGAAATGATGATTGAGGGTGCGCCGCTTTTCGTAAATACGGCATTGCCGGGTTCATTGGCTACCTTGGCAAGCTTGTAGCTGGACAGATCCATTCCCAGCGACTTTTTAATTTGGGGTACAGCCGTCTTTTTCAGTTTGTTCATATCGGCATTTTTCAGGTTTGCCATGAGCTTATCGATTTCCGCCCCGCTCTTGTTTCCGTATTGGTCTTGAAGGTATCCCAAATAGAAGCCCGCTGCTTTATTGGTCTTTTTATCGATTTTAACACTTACAGGATATTGGGAGGCCGGTCCCCCAAAACGCAGTTCGTATTGAACGGAATCCGGCTTGGTAATCAGGAACGCCTGGGTTAACGCTTCCGCTTTTTTGACACTCTCCATTTTTGCAATTACGGATTTAGCTGCTTGGAGGGCTGCGGCAGGGACATCTTTAGTATTAAGGGCCCCATTCGCATAGTCAAATTTCCCGTCCGTAACCACGATCGTCGTTTTATTCACCTCGGTGAACAGCTGCAGCTTGTTTTTCACCTTCGGATTGATGTCAGTATAGTCTATTCTCATGGAAACGGTGTCCGCTTTTGCCGAACTGGCGGGAAAAACAGCATCCAGCGCTTTCTGCATGGCTACCTGCGCGGAAGCGTTCAAATCGCTCCATTTTAAACCGACAGAGATACTTTGGACCCCTCCGTCCTTGCCTATAATCACCTCACCCCCGGCTGCTCCCTGAATAGTCAGAATCCACCCTGATGGAATACTTGTAGCCTTGCCCAAAGTAAATGACTTCCCTGTCAGTTCTTTAAGCTTGTCTTCAGCCTTCTGTATAGAAGAAGAATTTAGCTGCTTGCCGGCAGCCGAAGCGGAGGTCTTTGCTGAGCCTGTCTGACTCTCTGCATGAATCGCGCCTTGAGAAACACCTGCCACAAGAATTCCTGTCAATGCTGTTAATCCTACAACTTTAATCAAAGTGTTATAATTGCTTGTTCCGTTTCTCTTCATTATGCTTCCTCCCAAAAGTCAGTGTTTGTTTAGCAAGAGATACATATAGTTAGAGCATCATTTTTCGAAAAGCGTTACATCAACCTTTAATTTATTTTTTACCGCTCTTTTTCCGAACTCATTACTCATCTTTCTTCATTATATGGCTTCTTGCCCTTTTATTAATAAGCTGGATGAATGTAACCTTTTACGGTCCTGCCTTTATCTAACTAAATATAACGCGAAAGGAGGCAGTATATTGAACTTTGAGCCGGATGTCAGCAAGGCAAAAGCGGGGGACCGGCATGCATTCGTTCTGCTCATGAGGAGAATCCAAACAGACATGTACGGGATGGCCTACAGCATTCTCCAAAATGACGACGACTCTGCCGATGCCCTGCAGGAGACCATCATGCAGGCTTATCAATCGATATCCAGCTTGCGTGAACCTGCATTTTTTAAGACCTGGATTTTTCGTATTTTGATCAATAAATGCAATCAGATTCTTCGCAAAAAGCGACGCACTCTGCACATGGAAGCCCTGCACTATGAACCTGCTTCATCAGGAGATGAATATAGGCAGGTTGAATTGCGTGAAGTAGTGAATCAGCTGGATGAGTCCATGAGGGTTGTAGTTACATTGCGTTATTTCCAGGACATGCAGATCAGAGAAATATCGGATGTGCTTGACATATCCGAAAGTGCAGTTAAAACACGGCTGCATCGTGCCCGCAAGGTACTGATTAACATGCTCCAATATTCCGGAGAAGGGAAGGCGAAGCTTAATGAAGGCTATTGATCTGGACAAGCAATTTGAGATGGAGAAGGGAAAAGGGGAAGGGAGACGTCAGATCCCTGATCATGTAATACAACGTTTGGAAGATACCTATGCAGGAATAGAATCGGGATTATTGGGGGGAAATGCCATGAATGAATTGAACCGTCGTAAGAAAACCTTTCGTCCGTGGAAAAAAGTCGGCGTCGCAGCCGCGTCGGCAGTTGTGCTGAGCACCTGTGTCCTCGGGACCGCCTTTGTCTCTCCTGCGATGGCGGAGTCGCTTAGGCAGGTTCCGGGGGTGGGCAAAGTGTTCGGGCTCATCGGAGATTTAGGCCTGCAAACGGCGGATGAGAAAGGGATTATACAGGCTTCTACGGCTGAAGCAAATCAGGATGATATTACGCTGAAAATCTCTGAAATTATCTTTGACGGGACACGATTGTCATTGGCATTGGAACGTGAAGGAGGTACTGAAACCGACGAACCTCTTGCTGTCCAGCTTGCGAAAACCGATCTGTTCGTTGACGGAAAGCCTCTGGAAGCCAAACCCGGAAGCATAGGCGGTCCTATCGGTAATGCACATTCTACGATTATGAATTTTACCGATGTCCAAGGGCTGCCCGATCAGTTTGAGCTTACAGTAAAGGTGCAGCTGCAAGGAAGCGAAAAACCTTTTCAACTGGTTACGCCCGTCATCAAAACCGCCAGTCAAAATATCGTTCTGAAACCGGAAGTACAGGCCGAAAATGAAGTGCTTCGATTTAGTGTCAACAAAGTGGAGATCACGCCAGCTTCAGTATCCATTGATACGACCTATACTCAACTGGCCGACAAGCTGCCGGAACCGTATGTTGATCCTGCTTCATCCATTCAAACATTCGAGTATGATGTCGCAAATGAGAAAGGCCAGTTACTGGAATTCATCAAGGGCGAAGGAGAAACCATGGAAGCGGACCACCCGCAGAAGCTTCATACGTTGTATGCTCCTTTTGCCGAGATGCCGGAGAATATCGTTATTAAACCCTACGTATTTAAGCACACCCAGGACGGGAAAATACAAAAGCAATACCTGCCTGAGCTTGAGCTAAGCATTCCTGTCCGTCAGTAACGCAACACTGCCAGCAGGCCCTGCTTTCAAACACCGCAAAGATCTGATGGGTCTTGCGGTGTTTATTTATGTGCGTACTCTGCTTCTGCACATGTGTCATGGACAGCAAAAAAACGGCGATTGCCCCCAATGGTTATCGGAGTAATCGCCGTGAGACGGGTTATTTCCCGGTTTGAAGGCTCAACCGTTCTTTGTTTTCATGTAATCGCCCATATTAAACTCAGGCATGCCGATCGTCTTAAACCAGGTGCGGATCTGCTCCTCGTCATCTGAGAACGTCAATGAGAGCTGCAGCAGGAGTCTGGCTTTCTGCGGCAGTAAATCGGCAGCGCCGATGACGCCCGGTGTACCACTATCATATACGGCCCCGGAACCCGCGCGGGTGGTGCTGACGAACAGCACGCCTTTATCGATGGCCGCTTTGCGGGCTTCCGCCTGTTTGGTCGATATGCCGCCGGCTCCATGTCCTGCGGTTACAATGCCTTTTACACCCGCATCCGCCATGGCGGTGATCGATTCCCCTCCCGCTTCCGCATAGCTGTAGGCAATCTCGACTTTGGCGATGTCCTCCGGCTTCACCTTTTTCAGATCAAACGGCGTTTTCCACGATTCCTGTCCGCACTGGAGAACACGACCCGGAGCTCTTACGCTGCGGATTCGGTTTTCATCCACCGTACCCAGCGCTCCGTAGCGGCCACCATCAAATGTATCCAGACGCAGCGCATCCGTCTTGGTTACCTCGCGGGCAGCGAAAAACTCGTCGTTCAGCATCAGCACGGTGCCGTAGCAGGTTGTCTCCCCGCTGGCCGCAAGCCGGATGGCGTTGAAGAGATTGGCCTCCCCGTCGAACGAGAACGTGTTGGACTGTCTCATGGACCCGGTAAAAACGACGGGTTTACTGCTCTGTACGGTCAAGTCCGCGAAGTAGGCGAGCTCTTCCATAATATTGGTGCCTGCATTGACAACAACGCCGTCAACATTTTCATCCGCCAGCACTTCATCAATGGCGAGACTCATATCATACAGATGCTTGGTCGTCGTCTCGGCAGAGTTGATATTATAAACCTCACGGACGGTCACATCCGCCACTTTAGAAATTTCGGGCTGCAGTCTGGCAAGAATATCCGAAATAGACACTTTATCCGTGCCGTAGGATTGAAACATCTCACGCCCGACGGCCGTGCTCGTAATCGTCCCGCCCATGCCCACAATGACGATATGCGGCAGGTCAGCCTCCGCTGCGCTGGCCTTTCCGGCGCCGGGATACGGCGAGACTGCGAAAGCAATCAATAAAAATGCTGCAAATAAAGCTCCAACCCATCTTTTTCTCATGTGCATCCTCCCAGTCGTAAAGTAACTATTTTGTTATTTTTTCTAACATAAATCTATACACAAAAGCTATTCATGTAAATATATCTATGTGCCTATTTTGTTTAAATACCGGAATTCACTAAATTTCCACTATAAGGACCATGAACAATATAAATTTATGTAATATTAAATGACATTAAAATTTTGTTTTTTCCGATATATAACAAAAAAGAAGCCTTTAGAGGCTTCCAAAAATAATGCTGGAATTCTGATCAATGAGACGCCAGGAGATGTTCAGCTATCTTTACCAAATCCAGTTTGTTCAGCTCGCTGTCCCGGTTATCAATAATCTCGTAAAAAAGGTGACGGCTGTCGTCTCTCCATCCAAGCCGGTTTTTGAATCCGAGTTGGCCCTCCCCGTCCGAACGGATGTAAAAAGCTTGCTGTCCATGGATCATTAGCTTTTCAGCCGTATCCTGCTCATTCTGATAGACGGTAATCCCCTTCGTATCCGAATCAATATTGCTCACCCGGATATTTATATAATCATTTCCTTTCACATACCTGGCCACAATGGCGTCCGCTTTTTCCCAGTTCAGTTTTTGGATGAACACCTTTTCACTCGCAGGAGCGGATTCAGCTCTCCGGACCAGGTCATCCTTCAGCGCACGATAATTATCATTTTTCAGCAGCTCCGGGAACAACGCGGCGGGGTACACATCCCCGTAATCAAACTGATAACCTTCCGGAAGTTTCGAAGGAATGTTTAAAGGCGGCGCCTGAGTTCGTTCGATTTCATTCTGCAAGCTGCCGGGACTTAAAAATCTGCCCTCTTTATATACAAACTTGACCGGATTCCATTGATCCCTGGAATTGATAAAGTCATCCTTAACGTAATAAGCGGCATATTCCCCCGGCTGAAGCTGATTCAGCGCTGCCTGCTGGTACATATGGAACAATTCCGTATATTTTTTGTTCAATTCGTCTGCTTCTTCGGCTGTATCCGTATTTAATATGACCTCACCCCTGCTGTTCCGGAACTCAAGGTATTGCGAGGCGGCGTAACCTGTCACGGAGAGACCCACAGCAAAGATCAGGAGCATCACGGGGAGGGTGATCCCTGGCCGCAGGCGCATCCTGGCTATCCTTCCCGGTTGTTGACGGCTCTTCTGCTGCACACGTGCCATCACTTTGTCCGTGACATCAAAAGCATGAACGGCTGAGCTCTCCTCCGGCAGCAAATCCATTCCTTTCAGGCTTTCGTCTTGGACAGTGCCTGGTAATTCACGCATTGGGCTTCCTCCTTGATCTGATCCATTAATTTTTTTAGCTTGGTCTTCGTTCTGCCGTATTTTTTCTTGACCGCTTCCGGGCTTTTGTTCATGATTTCACCAATCTCGGCAAACGGCCTTTCTTCAAAAATCCGCAGCACCAGCACATTTCGTTCCTCCACGGTCAATTGGTCCAAGGCCTTGCTCAGCGGTTCGCTGAAGAGCTGACGGTCCACCATCTGTGCGGCACTATCAGCAGCCGCATCTTTAACTAACAATCCCAAGCTAAGCCTCCGCTGCAGCTTTCTCCGCCGGATCGAGTTCAGGCAGTGATGGTACGCCATTTTATACAGCCAGGAAGAAAAGCTTACAGATGGCCGGTACAAGCAGATTTTCTCAAATGCCTTGACCAGCACGTCCTGAACGGCGTCCTCCGCCTCCTGCCTGCTGCCCAGCAGCCGCCAGCAATAGACGAAAAGCTGCTTCTGGTATGTCTGCACAATATAGGCGTATTCCTGAATCTCACCCGCCTGCACCCGTTTGATTCTTTGCTCGATTCCCTCATCCATCCTGGTTCAGCACCCCCTTTATCCTTCATTGCTGGATGAAGCTTATATATGTATAACAATCAAGATGAGCCAAAAGGGACAACTCTCCTCAAATTCGACAGCATACAGTCTCGCGGCCTCCCAATGATATAACAAATAACCCCCGTGTCCATCTAAAAAAGACGCCTCACAACCCGTAAATGGCCGTGAGGCGTCCCTCCATAAATAACAGTTTATTTTCGCTCCAGCAAATCATCCAGGATGATCTCCAGCTGTGCTTCCAGCGATACCGGATCGTTAAACAGATCTCCCTTGGGGTTCATCCTGAAGACCCGGTTGTTCTTAACGGCAGGCAGGTTCTTCCACAAGCTGCTCTCGTATACGGCTGAAGGATCGGTGTCATCACCGCTCCAAGGGTTCGTGAAAATGTAGTCTCCCGCATATTCCGGAAGCTTCTCCAAAGACAGGTTCGCCCACCCTTGACCGCTGTCAATCGCTTCCTTCTGAACAATCGACGGTGCCTTCAACTCCAGCTCGCCGTAGATAATATCTCCGCCCCGCCCATAATTATGGCCAAAAGCATAGATGCCTTTGGCATACGGCTGCAGAATGGAGACGGTCTTGTCTCCGATTGCAGCCTGAACCTGCGGCTTCGCCTCGGCGATTTTCTGATCCCAGGCTGTTATCCATGCCTCCGCTTCAGCCTCCTTGCCTGTCATTTTGCCGAACTCACGCAGCTGCTCCCTTAATGGAAGCTCACCGAACTTGATGCCCACCGTAGGGGCAATCTTGGAATAGCTCTCAAGGACGCTGGCATCTGCCCAGCCGGGAGCAATAATCAGATCAGGCTTAAGCTCCAATATCTGCTCAAAAGACTGGCCATCCCCCAAATTCGCTACACCATCCAGCTTCCCTTCAAAATAAGGATTTTCCAGGGCCTGCTGATTCACTCCTACAGGCTTGATGCCGAGCACCAGCAAGTCCCCGACATAGCTGTCCGCCACTTCCACAACACGCTTGGGATGGCGCGGAATCTCGACCACACCATTCGAAGCCTGGTATTTGATAGTCTCTGACTGCGAAGCCTCGGTGCTATTCGTATTACCAGCCGACTCCCCCGAATTGGCCGCTGAAGGAGTCGAAGCGTTCCCGCAAGCTGACAGAACCCCAATCATAAGTAATGTAAAAGCGACAAATGCCCATTTGCGAAAATGATTTATGTACATAACACTCTCTCCTGTCCTGTCATTCTAATTGAGAATAATTATCAATAAAATGATAACAGGGATGTCCATAACTGTCCAGCAAATTGAGCAAACAAAAACTGCCGCGACTCCTACAGTTCCACAGCCACGCCAAAATGATCCGATACGACAGGGCCTGTCTTTCCGTTCAGCACAACTGTGGAAGACTTCGCCCGCACCGGCACGCTGGAGAGAATATAATCGATCCGCAGACTCTCCGTATTGTTCTCCCAGCCGGCAATCGCCTTGAACACGGTGTAGCCCTCATCACGCCGCTCTGCCTTTTCGTACAGGTCACACCAACCATGCTGCATGACATAGTCGTACCCCTCGCCACGGACACTGTCCGCGTTATTCAGATCCCCCATCATAAATACAGGGTTGGACCTGCAGCTCTGCAGGATAGCCTCTGCCCTGTCCCACTGCTGCCGGAAAGGCTCCTCGCCGTCATGCCACCAGCCGAAATGCCCGCTGACGAACCAGGTCTTCTCTCCTCCCGTTTCCGTCAAGATGCCGGCAATCTTCCGTGTGCGGAAGCTGGCGTAGTCACGGCCTGCGGACACATGACCGCTCACGGTTTTCAGGATAGGCGTCCTCGACAGCAGCGCCACCCCTTCATCGTATTTCCTGGCGCTCATGTGGGTCGGCGCCCATGTCCAATAATAAGTCTCGTCAAGCTGCTGCTGCAGAAGATAGGCATAGTTGTCCCGCTTAATAACCGCGTCATGCTCAGCCGCCGTAAAATGAACCAGGCCCTCCGCCGTGACGGGGGCTTCCTGCATGCTTTGATTCACTTCCTGCAGCGCAATGACATCAAATCGATGCTCATGAATGAAGCGGGCGAGCTGCCCGATCTTGTCCAGTTGATGCTCCTCATGCCAGCCATGGGTGTTCAAAGTTAACAGTTTCATTGCAATCACCTGCATTTCATAATGTGTGCGTTTGTGCGCCCCGGTCTCTTCAATTACATGCAAACTTAACCATCCACCATCTTAACATAAAAAGGACGCCAGCCATTGAAGCCGCCGTCAGTTATTTTAATCCCAGCCTTCCCTGGATTCCCTCATACTTTCCTCTATAGCCTTTAGCTGCTCCTCTGTAAGACTTCCTCTTGCCTTCAAAACAGCTCCTTGGTTGACTTGAAATACAGACTCCTCCGGCCATTCCGGAAAACCCGCTGCTCCTCTTATAGTGCTGTCACGAAAATTATCTTCATCAGAAAAAGATACCCACCAACCTGAAAGATAAATGAAGATGAAAACAAAGAACCCTGCCCGTTAACTACAGACAGGGTTGTAATCTACATGGCCATCCGTCAAATTCACTTTTGCAAATGGTAAGGCACGGTTGTGACAATGACATCTCTGCGGTAGAGCAAGTGGGCCCGAATCAGCAAGCTGGATTGGTTATGCAAAATGTTGTGCCAGCCCTTCTTGGGGATGAACTGTGGAATTACAACCGTAACCTGATAGTTCGATTCACTTGCCTTGCGCTGGACGGTATCTATAAATTTAGTCAATGGATGAATGATGCTCCGATAAGGAGAATACAACGTCACCAGGCGTACATCAGGCTGCCAGGCTGCCCACTTCTTCTCGAAGGCGGCTTCATCCCCCCGCTCGAATGGAACATACACGGCAATAATCTGATGCGGTGACAGTGATTTGGCATAATTCAACGAATTTTCGACGACATGGGTAATGCCTGCGACCGGCAGAATCACAACATTGCCTTCGATCGGAACAGCAGGCTTGCATGTCGAGATTCTGAGCTGATCGGCCACATCATCGTAATGCTTCCGAATCCGGTAAAACAACAAAATGATGAGCGGCAGGAACACCAGCACAGGCCACACCTGGCCGAATTTCGTTAAAAAGAACATGATCACTACAATAAAAGCTGATCAAGGCTCCCGTAGTGTTAATGATGAATTTGAGCCCCCACCCCTGCGGTCGCTCGCGCAGCCATTTCAACATCATCCCGGTCTGTGACAGAGTGAACGGTATAAATACACCCACCGCATACAGGGGAATCAGATGCTCGGTTTGCCCTTCAAAGGCCATGATTAACACGATGGACAGCAGACCCAGGATAATAATGCCGTTGGAGTAGCCCAGACGGTCCCCCCTTACCGTGAACATGCGAGGGATAAATTTATCTTTTGCCAGATTGACCGCCAGCAGCGGGAAGGCCGAATACCCCGTATTGGCAGCCAGGATCAGAATAAGCGCCGTCGTTCCCTGGATAAAAAAGTACATGAAATTTCGTCCGAAGCTCTGCTCGGCGATTTGCGATAAGACCGTTACCTTTTCCATGGGACTTACTCCGTAATAATAGGCCAAAAACACAATTCCTGAAAAAAGCAGGGCAAGCAGAAGCCCCATGGCCATGAGCGTTCGGGACGCATTGCTCGGAGCCGGATCCTTGAAGTTCGGAATCGCATTGGAGATGGCCTCAACCCCGGTAAGAGCCGAGCTTCCCGAGGAAAAGGCGCGCAGCAGAATGAACAGGCTCACTCCCGCCACCGGAGTACCGATGGAGGTGTGCAATTCAGGAGAAACCTGACCTGTTGCAATCCGGTACAGGCCCGCACCAATCAGTATAAAAAGAGCCAGCACAAACAAATACACAGGATATGCCAGGATAGAAGCCGATTCCGTAACTCCCCTCAAATTCAGCAGCGTAATAATCAGCACAAAAATGACCGCAATCAGCACATTATAGGAATGCAGGCCGGGAAAAGCGGACGTGATGGCATCCGTACCGGCAGATACGCTCACTGCCACCGTCAAAATATAATCTACCAGCAGCGAGCCTCCTGCAATCAGGCCAGGATATTTGCCCAAATTTTCTTTGGATACAACATAGGCTCCGCCGCCGTGAGGATAAGCAAAAATGATTTGCCGGTAGGACAGGATCAGCGCAGTAAGCAGAATCAACACGCCAATGGCGATGGGGATCGAATACCAGAAGGCGGCCGTGCCGATGGTGACCAGCACCAACAAGATTTGTTCAGGACCATAAGCCACCGACGAAAGGGCATCCGACGAGAGGATCGCGAGCGCTTTGGTCTTGTTTAACTTCTGCTCACCGGCTTCATGTGATTTGAGAGGTCTCCCGATTAAAAATCGTTTCAAATAGGATAACATTTGTCCTCACCGTATCTTTCTTGGGAAGTCATTCAACATTCATTCAAAGCCCGGGTGTTTAAACAGCTTACCCTGCCACAGTCTAAATTATTTAGCAAGACTGATCGGGCCTTGAATAGAATATCCCTTTAGAACGGTTGATGTAAAATGCCGCACTTTCATATTTCTGTCAGTTTTGCCTGAATAGATTCATGTAAGCGAGCAAAGTAGCCTTTTTTAACATTAAGCTCTTGCTGGCTTTTGAAATCTCGTCCGCTTTACACATTGAAGCATCTCAGAAAAATAAACAAGGGCGCCCATCAGGACGCCCCACAGAACCAGCCTCAGCTTCTATTGGTTTTCGGAAAATAAGCCTCAATTCTCAGATCAACGCCAACCTGCTGCACGCTCATGCGGGTCAAGGAGACCGCTTCGTCCATAACCGCCGCGCCCAGGCCTTCGAGGAAGGTAGGCGCATCCTTGCCCCCAACCAGCTTGGGAGCCACATATAGTACAAGCTTGTCCGCAAGCCCCTGCTGCACGAATGAGGCGTTCACTTGTCCCCCGCCTTCCACCAGCAGCGAGGAAATTTCATGCTTGCCCAGAATGTCCAGCACCTGCTCCAGATTCACCCGCTCGCCTTCCGTCGGGATGACCTTGACCCCGGCTTGTTCAAGCTGGCGCTGCTTGGCCTCATCCGGCGCACTGCCGGTAAAAATCCAGGTTTCCGCCTCGCCGTCCGTCACGACACGGGCATCCAATGGAATGCGCAGGCTGCTGTCCAAAACGACACGCAGCGGATTTTTGCCGTCAGGCAGACGGGTGGTGAGCTGGGAGTCGTCGTGCAGGATGGTCTGCACGCCCACCAGAATGGCGGCCTGCTCGTGACGCAGCCTGTGAACGTCCTCCCTGGCCTCCCCGGAGGTGATCCATCTGCTGCTGGCTGTGCGGGTCGCAATTTTGCCGTCAAGCGTAACTGCCGATTTAATAGTGACAAACGGCCGCTTGCTCACAATATAAGCATTGAACACTTCGTTCAGCCGGACAGCCTCTTCCTCTAATACACCCTGAATGACTTCAATGCCCGCGTCCTTCAGGATTTGCACGCCCCGGCCCGCCACGAGCGGATTCGGGTCCATCGCGGCAATGACGACGCGGCGGATGCCTGCACGAACGATGGCTTCGGCGCACGGGCCAGTCCGCCCATGATGCGAGCAGGGCTCAAGCGTAACATAGATGGTTGCCCCCTCCGCATGCTCGCCAGCCATGCGCAGCGCGTGTATTTCCGCATGAGGCTCGCCTGGCTTCAGATGGGCCCCGATGCCCACGATTCTGCCATCCTTGACGATGACCGAGCCAACCATCGGGTTGGGCCGGGTTTGGCCCCGGGTCGCTTTCGCATTATCCAGAGCCAGTCTCATGTACGTTTCATGCATATTCATTCAAAATCTCCTCATCTTGACCGAAGTGGCCGGAACGCTTCACCTTGGTCTGCAGATATTTGACGTTAAATTCAGAGACATCGCCCCACAGCGGAACACGCTTGCCCACATTCATGCCGGAAGCCTTCAAGGCTTCGAGCTTCTTCGGATTGTTCGTAATAAGCGTAACCGGCTGCTGTCTCAGGTGCTTGAGGATGCTGATGGCATCCGTGTAGCTGCGGGAGTCATCGGCAAAGCCGAGCTCCAGATTCGCTTCTACCGTATCCATGCCATTCTCCTGCAAAATATAAGCCATCGCTTTACTGAACAGCCCGATGCCTCTGCCTTCATGATTCGCCAGATAAAAGAGAGCTCCTGCCCCGTTCTCCACAATCATCCTCATGGACTGATGAAGCTGGAATCCGCAATCACAGCGTTTGCTGCCAAAGATATCACCCGTATGGCAAATGCTGTGCATACGGATCAACGCATCCTCAGCGTGTTCAAAGTCACCATATACCAGCACGCTGGACTGCTGCCCTTCCGCCAAATTAAGGGAAGAAAGCCGCTTGATCAAGGTTTCGGGAGAAGCCGTCTGGCAGGCGGCCATGTCCTCCTCGTTTTGTACCGGCAGCCAGCAGTACCACTGGAACACCACGGTTTCCCCGTCAAGGTTCACAGGAAGCCTGATGGGTCCGACTAGAATATTGGTCGATGTATCGGATTGCACGGTTGCTATTTTATCTTTCAAAATGGAAACTGCGTTGTTAGGAATCATGTTGCACCATCCTTAGCTTCTCTAAGATTGCCCCGCCCGGCGGGGTTAAATATATATAGCCATAAAAATAATAGCACATACGTTCGTTATTTTAAAAGAAAAATATAATTTTTCCATTTGGTGTTTGGCCCATGGATATGCCTCGAATGATCAATCTTCCCAGTGCTTTCTTTGCTAACGGGTGCCATTGCGCCTATTCGGCCGGGAAAAACAAGGTTTCTTTCCTAACGGTTGCAGGTGAGCCTATTTAGGTGAAACATCCCCTTTACCAGCGGATAAACGGAATATAAGCTCGCTGGCAACCGTTACATCTTTTAATCCCCCGATTTCACCCAAATAGCGTCGCTCACAACCGTTACAATTTTCGCACTCATATACGCTAGTCGCACCTGTTCCCCAGGCAAGCACCATGGGAAGCATAAATAACTAATGTTTCATCCCAGCATCACGGACTGACCGGTGAAATTCAGCTTGAAAGAAGACTCCATCGCAAGCTGTCGCTGCTGCAGCATGTCCACTTCCTCCCGGCGCAGATGCTCGAAGCGTCCCAAGCGCTCCGCTGTTACATCTTTTTCCTCCAGAGCACGGATTAATTCAAGATGCAGCACATCCGCATCCCGCAGCGCGGCATTGACACCAAAGGCCCCTGTCGGCGTCATCGTATGCGCGGCATCCCCCATCAGCACCAGACCGTCTCTCGCCCAGAGTGGACAAGTGCTGCTGAAAATATCCAACAGAACGAAGTCCGACCAGGACCGGATCTTCTCCTTCACCGCTGCGCCGAGGTCCGGAAATGCCTCCGTCAGCAGACGGACAAACGGCTCAAACGGGCCTTGCCTCAGACTCCCGAATGACCCCTCCGCAATATTCCAGCCAATCTGAATCATGCCCCGTGTCTGCGTGAAAAGCGAAAGCTGCTGCTGCTCCACCATCGCGAACCGGATGACAGGCTCCCACCCCGAAGGGGCCGGGATTACAGCCCACAGCAGATCGTACCCGTGTTTTATTCTATGCACGGGAATGCCTGCCCGTTTGCGAACGGTCGAATAGCGGCCGTCAGCTCCTACCGTAACGGTGCTGTGTATCGTAACGGCGCCACCTGCCGCATCTCTGCCCGTCAGCCCTGTATAGCGCTGCTCCCGATCCTGAAGCAGGCCGGTAACGGTTACTCCAGTGAGCAAGGTGAAATGCTCATATCGCTCCGCTTCCTGAAGCGTGGCCTGCAGCAGATCGTTCTGCGGGACATGAATGCCGAAGTGTCCCTCCGGGCTGTCAGGCAGCAAGCTCTTTACGAGCTGCTTCCGGTCCCAGTATTCGATGCGGGTTAAAGGAAGGTAAGCCTCCGGATCCAGTAGGTCAAGCATATTATATTTTTGTAAAATCTGATCGCCTTCATTGTTCAAAATTTCACCCCGGAACGCTCTGCCGATCTGTGTCTGCTGCTCAACCAGAATGACAGACACACCCTTTCGTGCCAGCAGGCAGGCCAGCAAAGCACCACCGGGGCCGGCTCCCACGACACAAACATCACATTCCATTTTCATACATTCATTCGCCCCATCATGTCATTTATGGCCCAGATAAGTAACTTCGTTTCATTCAATTACTTTATGTAACAGAGTATATTTATAAAACTTCATTTCGTCAAGTTAATATAAATAAGATAAGTAACATTGTATATTTTAATAAGCCCTAGTATAATAAAGCCCAAAGAGGTGATTGGAGAATGGAAACGTCACAATTATGCCCCCGGTTCGAAAAAGCCGTCGAACTGCTGAGCAAGCGCTGGACCACGTTAATTGTCTATCAGCTCATGGCCGGACCGCAGCGTTTTGTCGCCATCGAGAATTCCCTGCCCAATCTGAGCGGCAAGGTTCTGTCGGAGCGTCTGAAGGAGCTGGAGGAGGAAGGGATTATTGAACGTACCGTGTATCCCGAGAAGCCGGTCCGCATTGAATATTCGTTGACACAAAAAGGCCGGGAGCTGGCCCCTTTGCTGGAAAATATCCAAAGCTGGGCTACCCGATGGATCGAAGTGCTGCCTGCGCTGGAAGAGCAATAATTTGGACGGCCGGCCGGCCTCCGGTATTCGGAGGATGGCCGTTTGCTTTGTTATTGAAATGGACAAGCTTGTTACAGCATGATTTAGCAGCCGGAAAGGTGAGTCGGAGATGGAAGTTTTGAAGAAAATGCACTACAAGCAGCAGGAACAGTCAGCCGTGCTGAACGCTCCGGAAGGGTATGCTTTCGGGCTTCAAGAGACGCTGCCCAATCCCGGCGGCTTTGTGCTGCTGTTTGCGCGGAACACCAATGAAGTCAAGGAATGGCTGCCCAAGGTGATGCCTGTACTGACGGAAGACGCCGTTTTCTGGATCGCATACCCAAAAAAGCCCGCCAAGCTGGAAACCGATCTGAACCGGGACGTGCTGAATGCCTGTGTTCAGGGGGCGACACCGTTTCGAGCCGTTTCCAATGTAGCCATAGATGACAAGTGGTCCGCTCTGCGTTTCCGCCCGGCAGACAAGGTAAAGTCCAAAGGCTGATCGCTGCTGCAAAATAAAAAAGCCAAAAAGGCACCCGCAAGGGTATCTTTTTGGCTTTTTTTTGTACAAACGCGGTCAGGCTTCTGCGAATGTACGTTGTCACAGACGTAGACGTTCTCTTATGCTGCTCTCCATGAGCACGCTTAAGGCATACGCTCCAGATACGGCTTCACCGTCTTGGCCAGCCGGTAACCGCCGGTTCCATCCCAGTTCACGGACCAGGTCATGGCCCCGCGCAAATCCGGGTAGCGGGCCACCGGTTTATAGCTGCCGCAGCCGGTGCCTGTTGCAAGACAGCCCAGGGCATTATTCACGACAGAAGCATCCACATAACCCCCGCCTGCCGCACTCGAAGTAGCCGGAACGCCCAAGCCCAATTGCGAAGGGGACACCCACTGCAGCGTCAGGTCGGAAAGGGCGGTCAGGAAGTCCACATTGCCCTGGGAATAACACTTGCCGTCACGTCCAAGCATACAGCCTGAATTGTAGTATTGAACATTGATGACGGTGGTGATGTCCTTCAGATTTTTGTAGAGCTGCATGTAGGTCGTATTTTCACTCTGCATATCAATCGTTTGCGGAGCCATCGTCAGCACGAAGCCCGAGCCCACCCGCTGCTGGATTTGGCGGATCGCGTTCGTTAAATTCGGTACATTCATGCCGTGCTCCAGATCGACATCCAGGCCGTCCAGCCCGAATTGCGCGATTACACTGGACATGCTTTCCACAAAATTGGATACGTTCGGGGATGCCGTGCTGAGATCGATGTTGCCTTTCTCCCCGCCGATCGAAATGATGACCTTTTTGCCTTTGGCCTGCTTGGCCTTAATGTCGCTGATCAGATCGGCGTTGCTGTATCCACCCAATGCCGAAGAGAGCGAAGAGTCCACGTTAAATTTAACCGCCCCCGGTCTGGAGGTATCCATCTCGGCAAAGGCCAGCACGATGATATCGTATTCGTCAGGCACATCGCGCAATCTCAAGTTTGCGGCCCCGTTCACGAAGTTCTGCCAGTACCCGGTCAGAGTATGCTTCGGCAGCTTGCCGCCTCCCTCATTCCCGCCGGAAGGAGCTGTCGTTGCCGTCACCTGGGCGCTCTTGGCAGACGTATTTCCAGCGGCATCCTTGGCAGCTACACTGAACACATATGACGTGCTGGCGGCGAGTCCAGTCACGGTAGCCGTCGTGCCGGATACAGTAAGCACCGAGTTGGCGCCCTGATAGACAACATACCCGGTCACCCCGACATTATCCGTGGACGCGCTCCAGGACAAGGTCACACTGGAAGACGTGGTCCCGGTTACCTTCAGGTTGGCCGGTACGGAGGGAGCCGTCGTATCATCCGTTCCCCCGCCTCCTCCATCTTCAACCAGCAGCCACAGTGCAGGCACATTGGGCGGCTCCCAGCCGGTCAGGGACGTGTGCGACTGGCGGCATTGATAGGTCGCTCCCCCATAGGTGACCGTATCATTCACCGTATAACTCACATTGGGCGCCCACGCTCCCTTGTCCGCAGCAAAAGCCGCGGCCGGCAGCAGAGTGGTCATGAGGACCATGACCAGCAAAATAGACAGCAGCTTGCCATGTTGACGACGTACGGTCAGCAATTCTCTAATCATAGAAAATTCCTCCTTCTTATCGTGGAATGTATGATTTCTGCCCACTCTCTTCAGCATCACCTCCTTCATCGCGGGAAATTAAGAGTCAGTGCCTGAACATGTGTACTTTTATGTGTACTTTTAATAGAAACAGTTCATAGGAAGTCGGGTTGGGCATGTAACTTTAACAAAAGAGTTGCAGCTGCCTGAAAAAACGTTGCAAGGAAGGAATACTGCAGAAGTACGGGAGGAAAACAGTAGTGTTGCATTCATTTTTGCTAAAAACAACTTGTGGTCCTGATCCTTTTCGGATGTCCGCAAAACTTAGGCTTTCGAGCCGATTTTGCGCCCGTCAGAAATCTAACGGTTGTACCAGCCGCTATTTTACGAATAATGACCATTTCTAAATCCTTACGGTTGTGAGCGCCGTTATTTCCCTTGATTTAGGCGAAAATATCCGGATCAAGTAAAATAAGCTCCATGGTGACCGTTATAATTTGAAATCAACGTTTTTGGAACCAATTACGGTTGTGACGACCGTTAGAATAGTGTTGGGGTTAGAAAATGTACCTTGTCAGATTTGTTGCAACGCGATCGGGAAGAGAAAGGTTATATTTTCCATAAATATATCATCACGCCCATTTCTCTGACAGGGAGAAATTTATAGGATGAGAGGGGACAATCTTGTACTGGTCTTGAACTGGTATAATGGAATGAGTTTATATCTAGCAGTCTGTGAACGAGACGGGTGATAGTATGAGGGATAACGACGCTATGATGAATGAAGATATTCAGTGGACCGGGCTTGTGAGGCAGGTTGCGGAGCATTTCAGCGATCTGACGATCAAGCGCGGATTTCAATATTACAAGCAGGGGCGGGTTCAGGAACTCTCGGTACCTGATCATGGGCCTGTTGAAGCAGTCGTTCAGGAAAATGGGGCTTCTGCCCGGGTCAGTGTCAGCCTCAGCCTTGACTCCCTTGAGGACAGCGAGTGCTCCTGCGGGGAGAACGGCGGCTGCAGGCATATGATCGCAGTCCTGCTGCAGTACGCGGCACTGGAGGAGCGGCCGGTCTACAGCATCGTGAACGCCCATTCGGCTGGCCTCGCCAGCAGGACGGCGTTGGCCCCGCCGCACCCGGAGGCGGGCCATGCTTCAGGAACAGGACCGGGGGGCCGTTCCACCGCGATACCGCAAGCGGACCGCGGGCATGTCAATGTACCGGCCAGCTCAATGACGCATGTGGGCCGCGAGCTTGCATCAGGGCCAACCAGCTCGATGCAGCATGCGGACCGTGAGCATGTCAAAGGCTCGGCCATCGCCACTCCGCAAGCAGACCACGAGCATGCCAATGGACCAGCCAGTACCATGCAGCATGCGAGCCGGGATCTTGCAGCCGAGCCGGCCAGTTTGATGCCGCATGCAGACGGAGAACATGCAACGGAGCCAAACACCCCGGTTTCACAAGCGGCCCACGCACAGGCTAAAGGGCTGGCTATTGAGGACATGAGTGCCGCCCAGTGGCATAGCCTGTTCGCGCAATGCACCGCCACTTTAGGAAGCGGCGCACAGCCCGTCCAATATGCCAGCCAGGCGCTGGAAGCGATCTATGCCGTCAAGCCGCCGCTCGCTCCCGTGCTGGAGCAGCTGTACGGGCTGCATGCGCACCTGTTCGTCCTGCACAGGCTGATCGGGCACGCACCGGGTGCGGCTCGTCCCGCCCACTTTTATTTGGGATACCACACCCAAATTGCCGCTGACGAAATACAGGCCGCGATCCGCATCAGCCTGTCGGAAGAACTGGCTATTGAAGGTCACCCGGAGCATTGGAACATGGTGACGGACACGCTGGACTATCTGCGAGAGCGGATGCTGAATGAAAGCGGCGGGCGGCTCCACTACTTCCCGGATATCTATTACCGCTTCTGGCTTCAGTGGCTCGCCCCCCATGCGGGCAAACCAGAGATGTTCCTGGAGGAGCTCAGGCTGCTGGAGGAGGGTGGAGTAACACAGCAGGGCAGCACTCCCGCCCGGGTGCCAAGGCTGCTGGCCCGCTGCTGGATGTATGTATTCCTCGGCCGGGATGAGGAGGCATGGCGGCTTTTGCAGGCAGCGGACGGCAGCACCGCGCTGCAGCTCCCTTCCGCCCAGCTTCTGCTGCTTATGAGTGCGCTGCACGGGAAGGAAGAATGGGCGCGGCTTGTTGATGGCCTCACAGCCATCGGTCCCCTATTGGGAACGGGAAGCCTGGACGAGTATCTCGCCTACTGGCGGACAGCGCTGGAGCATCTGCCCGAGCTGGAGGCGCTGATGTGGGACACGCTGACCGGCATGCTGCCGATATCCGGGACCATTTATGCGCAGGCCCTGCTGGAGCGCGGGAAGTACCGGCAATGGATGGACTATCAGCTGAGCACCGGCGCGGAGCCGCTCGATTACCGGGCTGCAGAGCTGCAGGTGCTTGAACGGCATGCGCCCGAGCTGCTGCTGCCCTTTTACCATCAGGCAGTGGAAAGACATGTGCTGTTCATGACCAGGAAGGATTACAAAGCTGCGGTCAAACTCCTGAAAAGGCTGGCCAAGCTGTATAAGAAAATGAAGCTTGAAGACCGCTGGGAGTCATTCCTTGCCTCCTTCACGAGCCGTCATCGACGGTTGCGCGCGCTGCGGGAAGAGCTTCGGAAAGGAAAGCTGCTGTCATGAGTACATTTACGTTCGCTTATACCGTTCATCTGACGCTCAGCGCCCATGGCGACGCGCTCATCTACGGCACTACGGAGACGGGCGGCTATGTGCCCGGGCTGAAGCTGAAGCACCGGTTATTCGCATGGCATGAGCCATCCTGTTACGGCACGGAGCTGGAAGTCAGGCAGGTACAGGACGCCGAGATCATCATTCTGCCTGCCGAGCAGGTGATTCCCTTCTTCGCGCGGCGCGAGCTGCTGGAGCATATCGAATGGGAATGGGGCCAGGACGCATCGGGGATTGTCCGGCTTGCCCCGGCGCTCGCCGCCTGTATCGAGAAGCGGAAATATATCCCGAGCTTCTCCGCCTTCCGAGCAGGGCGGCTGGAGTGGATTTGGGACGCTGCGGCTATGGACGACACTATGACTGTGGGAGACACTACGGCTGCGGGGGATGCTGCGGTGGCAGGAGACGCTGCGGTGGCGGGGAACGCCCCAGCTATGGACGACACTGCGATTGTGGGGGACGCTTTAGCGGCAGAGGACGCTTCCGCTGTGAGAGACGCTTCAGCTATGGATTCCGGGCTGCGGGCCAAGCTCAAGGAGAGCGCTGCGGATGAAGGGCTCGCGGCGGCCTTCTCGGCGGCGGTCTTCCAGCGCTGGTACGGCACGGAAGCGGAAGCGGCCGACCTGCGGCGGGAGTATCCGCAGCTCTTCGCGGGCAGGGCAGCCGCTTCCGCCTGGGATGAGCCGAGCTGGCTCGTGTCCATCGGCTGGAAGGCGGACAGCGCGCCGTTCCGCCCGCTGCTGCAGCTGCTGGAGCCGGACGACGAAGAATGGCAGTGGCGGCTGCGGCTTGTGCTGCAGGACAAGCTCGATCCGGCCCATCTGGTGCCCATTCGGCTGCGCGATGACGGGCAGGCGGCCGGAGACTGGCCGGACCACTGGGCGGCTCATGTGCGGGACCGCTCCCCGGCCTGGCTCGCCGGCCTGCGCGCCAACCTGACCGCGGACCAGCTGTCCGGCGGCAGTGGCGGCGTGCTGGGCAGCCCGCTGTCGGACGAGGCCGCCTGGCGCTTCCTCACGTCCGACAGCCGCCGCCTACTGGAGGCTGGGTGGCAGGTGCTGCTGCCAGCCTGGTGGGAGGCCGCCTCCCGGAAGAAGCCGCGGCTGCGGGCCAAGCTGCGCTCCGAAGAGAGCGCCGACAGCAGCAGGGGCAAATCGCTGTTCGGCATGGATGCCATCATCAGCTTTGACTGGCGCATTGCCGTCGGAGATGCGGACCTGACCGAAGAGGAGTTCGCCGAGCTCGCCGCCCGCAATGAACGTCTGGTCCGCTTCCGCGATCAATGGATCACGCTGGACCCTGCCCTGCTGGAGCAGATCCGGCGGATCATGGATGGAGTGGACAGCTCGCAGGGACTCTCCTTCCAGGATGTGCTGCATCTTCATCTGCTGCAAAATCAGGAGCAGCCGCGTCGGCGCGGTCCGAAAGCGAAAGGGCAGGACGCTGAAGACGATGAGCCTGTCAAGCTGGAAGTGGAGCTCGACGCGCATCTGCAGCAGCTGCTCGCCCAGCTTGAGCGCAGAGCGGAATGGCCGCAGCCGTCCGTGCCTGCGGGCCTGCAGGCGGAGCTGCGTTCCTATCAGCTTGAAGGCTACGGCTGGCTGGCATTTCTGCGGCGGCTCGGACTGGGAGCATGCCTGGCCGATGACATGGGCTTGGGCAAAACAATCCAGTTCATCACCTATCTGCTGCATCTCCGGGAAACGGCGGAGCCGGATACTGCCCTGCCCGCCCTGCTCATCTGCCCGACCTCCGTGCTTGGCAACTGGCAGAAGGAGCTGGCGCGTTTTGCTCCCTCGCTGAGTGTGATGCTTCATTATGGAAGCAGACGGACCGGCGGGGAAGCCTTTGCGCAGCAAATCAGCCGGGCGGACATCGTCCTGACCACCTATGCCACCGCCACGCTGGATCAGGGGCTGCTGCAATCGTTCACGTGGGAATCCATTTGCCTGGACGAGGCGCAGAACATCAAGAACGCCCAGACCAAGCAGTCCTCCGCCGTGCGCAGCCTGTCTGCCCGCCATCGCATCGCCCTGACCGGCACTCCGGTCGAGAACCGGCTGGCGGAGCTGTGGTCCATTTACGACTTCATCAATCCCGGCTATCTCGGCGGTCTGCGGGCCTTTACCACCCGCTTCATTCAGCCCATTGAGAAGGATCACGATGAACAGCGGACACAGGACCTGCAGCGGCTCGTCAAGCCGTTCATGCTGCGCCGCAAGAAGAAGGACCCGGCCATACAACTTGCTCTGCCCGACAAAAATGAAATGAAAACCTATATCCATCTCACGCCCGAGCAGAGCGCTCTGTATGAGCAGACCGTCCGCCAGCTTATGGAACGGATGAAGGAGCTGGAGGGCATGGAGCGAAAAGGGGCGATTCTGTCGGCACTCACTCAGCTCAAGCAGCTCTGCGACCATCCGGTGCTGCTCACCAAGGAAACGGTGCAGGAGCCTGAACCGACTGGAGACAGCAGCCCCCGAGGCAGCTCCGGAATCGGCTCCATGAGCGGCTCCGTGGATACCGCCCGCCTGATCAGCCGCTCCGCCAAGCTGGAGCGCCTCGTCGCCATGGTGAAGGAGCTGCGTGAAGAGGGCGAGCGGTGCCTGATCTTCACACAATATATCGGAATGGGGGTTATGCTGCAGAACGTGCTTGGCCACGAGCTGCAGGAGCCTGTGCTCTATCTGCACGGCGGAACCTCCAAAACCGCCCGCGACCGCATGATCACGCAGTTTCAGTCCCAGGACCTGCCCGCTGCCGAGCAGCCGAACGTATTTATCCTGTCCATCAAAGCGGGCGGCGTCGGCCTCAACCTGACCGCAGCCAACCATGTCTTCCATTTCGACCGCTGGTGGAACCCGGCTGTCGAGAATCAGGCAACCGACCGCGCTTACCGGATGGGACAGACCAAGGACGTGCAGGTTCACAAATTCATCGCACTGGGTACACTGGAGGAACGGATCGATGAAATGCTGGAGAGCAAGCAGCAGCTCAGCGATCAGGTCATTACCAGCACAGAGGGCTGGATCACGGAGCTGTCGAACGAGGAGCTGCAGGATCTCTTCACGCTCCGCCGCCAGTGGACCGCCGATTGACCCCTCACCCACAAAAGCGGCCTCATTCCTGTAGAGCTCAGGACCGAGGCCGCTTACCTGTTTTTTAGCTTGATTCTGATTTTTTAGCATGATTCTTATCTCAACTTTCGCAGCATGAAATCGGTAAACAGGCCTTGATGTAACTGGGTAAAACAGGGATCCACTGCTGGAGTTGACGCTGAATCAGCAGACAGCTTTTTTCTAGATTTCTTGGAAGAAAGGGATTCGCCCCGCTCAGAGTCTAGTATCCAGAGTGAGACGGATGTCTATAAGGTATGGTATC
>NZ_JBHIRX010000018.1:0-143264 GCF_042138595.1 Paenibacillus terreus
ATCGCCTTCCGTTTAAGTGTTCGTTGATGACAGCCGCGAGGTCTTTATCGCCTGATTGTTCCCTTTGGGAAGAGCAGGGGATTGCTGCTGGAGTTCGATATTATCGAAATCGAGCAGGCCGGCTTACCGATGATCACACCGTCTTGGCTCCTAACGATCTGAAATGGTGAAATCGTTGGAGCGATAGAAGACGCTGGAGTGATAGGCGATGTCCCGTTGTTCAGTGTTCACTTGAAAAGATGATGTAAGCTGGACTTTTGGAGAAGCGACAGGCCGTAAATGCAAATTACCTGAATACCTCCTCCAATAGGGGATAACTACGTCAAACCGGCGTCGAGGTGAGCTAGCGGGGCCTGAAATCTCTCTGAGTACGCCCAGCATGGGCGTCATCTCTAGGGTGAAAGTCCCGAACGGGGGCTGGCGACGCCTATCGTAGCCAAGGGCAAGACCCTCTATGTCCAATATGGAGAATATACGTTCGGTTTTGTGATTGCGTAAATCCATAAGGGATCTTATGATTTTTATGACATTTTTTTGGAATATATTTACCTGAGACGCCCTAAAGATACTAGGGTCATATTGTTCTTGTTTTTACCACAATGCAAAAATAATACGCACCCAGTTGTTAGCTAATGAATTTATTGCCACATGGTGGCTCTTTCCTTCTTGGCGCTTACGGTAGTAATATTCTTTAGTCCACGGTTCCCTCTTACAGAACACCAAGCGAACTCGTGTAGAGCATTGCGAAAGGGTTTTACACAGGATGTTCTTCTACGTGCCTTTTATTGTACTTGCCACTTTGAAAAGCAACCGGTGAGGTACCAGCCAGAGCCTGTACACTTGAAGATGAATCGTATAGCGTGCGGTTATCACCCCATTCAGCCAGGAGTTTAGGAGCAAGTCTTTTGTCAGCCCCAGGAAGACCTGCAAAGATCGG
Organism: Paenibacillus terreus; assembly: GCF_042138595.1. Classification (NCBI taxonomy): domain Bacteria; kingdom Bacillati; phylum Bacillota; class Bacilli; order Caryophanales; family Paenibacillaceae; genus Paenibacillus; species Paenibacillus terreus. The sequence continues at coordinate 938 of NZ_JBHIRX010000018.1, forward strand.
AGCATCATTAAGGGTTTTAAACAACTGCATGATTGTTTTATCGTAGTTATCTAGCTCTTCAACCAGTACTAATAACTGCTTTATTAATACAAGTTCAAGTCTGGATTTAGCCTTAATTGTAGCTTGGGGAACACTGATTTTCGGTTGATGGACTATCTCAAGTATTTCCTCGACTTTAGCATCGGGAGACTTATGACGAAATTCAATCAAGACACTAATCAGTTCCCTGCTTAGATGCATTAACCAAAGATTTTGCTGAAGGGTAGCGTTGTAGAAACTTCTGTTCGCATAATTGAGGAATTCTAGGAAAAAACTTAAGTGCTGCGGCGAAAAACTCCTTCAAACAAGCAATCAATTGATTGGTTAACCGCGTTTGTGCTGCTTCGTTCGAAATTCCCCACAGTTATGATGGAATAAAAGAAATTCATAGAAAGACTCAAGGAACTATCTATTCCGATAAACAATGCTTTGCTAGGCACCCCGACCGTGATGGACCGCTTCCTCCAGCAGGCGCTTCTACAAGTGATGAACCCGATCTTTGACGCCTTGTTTTCCTGATATAGCTATGGATTTAGACCTGGGAAAACGAGCCCATGATGCAGTGAAGCAAGCCCAACGCTTTATTCAAAGCGGCATAAAATGGGTGGTGGACATGGATCTGGAGAAGTTCTTCGACCGTGTGAACCACGACATTCTGATGGCCCGAGTCGCCCGGAAGATAGCAGACAAGCGTATATTGAAGCTGATTCGCAGCTATCTGGATGGCTAGGTTAATTTCTGTTGGCCTCAGCCAAGAAGCACTGCGAACGGTTCGACGCTTGGATCCGCCGAAGTCTGCGCATGTGCCTATGGAAGCAGTTGAAATGGTGCGAACCCGATCCGCGAACTCCGGCGCTAGAAGTTCCGGACTGGGCTTGCTTCGTCGTGGCCAACTCCAGGAGAGGACCGTGGGAAATGTCCCGGAACACAAACAATTACCCTCCCGATTTCCTACTGAGAAGCGATGGGCTGAAAAGCATGAAAGCGTGTTATGTGGATCTTTGTCAACCTTTTGGAACCGCCTAGTGCGGACCCGCATGCTAGGTGGTTTGTGAGGATGGAGGCTAACCGCCTACTCCTACTCGATTGAAGGGCAATTTTTTACCCTGTTATCGCATTAACTTACCATTGAGGATGATATGTATCGTGTTTTATTATCATTACGACAACAGTCCTTTACAGGTTTTAAGACAAAAAAGGATTTTGAAAAGAACAATTTTTTATCCTGTGGCAAGAGTTGTATGTCTATCTTAATCTGTTGCGGGAGGTCAAAGGAAAGCTTTTTGAAGGGGGGCGGGTGTGGTGACAGTAAGGCTATAATCCTCGTGTGAAAAAGTAGTTAGGAGAACTCTTTTTTTTTCAAATAAAAAGAAAGCGGATACAATCTTGGATACTTTTTAAATCGGGAGGTATAGAAATGAAAATGAAATCAAACGTGATCCTGCGGGCTGTTCCAGCTGTTCTTGCAGGCGTAATTGCCCTTTCCGGTTGCGGCAACAGTACATCGACATCATCGGAATCAGGTGAAAATTCATCCAGCAAGACAGTCAACCTTACGATGTCTGCTTGGGGAAATCCGGCGGAACTAAAGATTTATCAAAAAGGAATCGATGCCTATACCAAAGAACATCCGAACGTAAAAATTAGATTGATCCCAGTGGCAAGCGACGGGTATGAGCAAAAACTACTGACACAACTCCAGGGGGGTAATGCGCCGGACGTATTCTATGTCGGGGATGCTACGATGTCCAAATTAGTGCAAAACGGCTCGCTTGCCGATTTGAGCGAATTTATGAAAACGAACGATAGCTACGCCAAACCGGATGATTATCCTGATGGCTTATGGGGAGCTGCAAAAGATGGCGACAAAATATATGGTATTACAATGGACTGCAATCCGTTGGTAATGTACTACAACAAAAAGATTTTTAAAGATTTGGGAATTAAGACACCTCAAGAATATTTTGATGAAGGCAAGTGGAACTGGGCGGCTTTTGATGAAGTAACGAAGAAGTTAAAGGACGCCGGCAAACAAGGGTATATCGGTGAAACATGGACAATGGATACCTGGATTTGGTCAAACGGAGGTCTCTCCTATGATGATCAAGGAAACTATGTAATGGATCGAAATCCAAAGGCTCGTGAAGCCATCAAATTTGTAAACGACTTAAGGGAAAAGGGCCAAATTAAATACGCCGGCTCTCTTCCAAAGGGTCAAGGATTGGATGCCATGTTTATGTCCAATCAAGTGGGGATTGTAGCCGCAGGACGCTGGTTAACTCCCATGTTCAGTCAAATGGAAAATCTTGAATTCGATTATATCTATTGGCCATCCAATACAAATAACAAAATGGAGCCAGTACAAGTTCCCATAGCCTTCTTTGCCGTAAACAAAAAGTCTAAAGAGCAAGAAGAAGCAATGAAGTTTGTGACTTTTTATGTATCCAAAGAAGGCCAAAAACTACGGCTTGCCGGAAATAGCAGTGCAGTTCCGTCGGTTAGCGGTATTGACGATATTGTAACAAGCGACAAAACGATAGAGCATCCTGAGTATTTTCTTGATGCTCGTGAAAAAGGTTATGCCAACGGTTCCCTTAAGTATTTCACAGGGCGTATTCCTGGATTAAGCGAAAGAGTAAACGACCAATACGATTTGTTGCTGTTGGGGAAACAAGATGTGGAGACAACAATCAAAAATATCTCACAAGAAACGAATAAATTAACAAAGGACTATAAAATGGGCAACTAATTGGAGGGGGAGTCATGCGTAATCGTCAAAGGACGTTAGCGGGATATCTTTTTATCTCGCCGCAACTAATCGGTCTGCTTATCTTCTCTTTATTCCCGGTTGTATACGCTTTCGTATTAAGTTTTATGAATTGGGATGGGTTTGGCGCCAGAACCTTTGTTGGCGTCGCAAACTTTATGTATCAGTTCCACAATCCGGATTTTTGGATTGCGATAAAGAATACAGTCTATTATATGGTATTGGTGATTCCGTCAAGTATTATCCTATCTCTGCTCATTGCAGTTGGGCTGAACAAGGTGAGAGGGAAGGAACTTTACCGGGTATTTTACTTCATGCCTGTAGTAACTAGCTCTGTTTCTATCGGGGTTATTTGGATGTGGATATTAAACGGTGACTTTGGGATTCTAAATCTGCTACTTTCATATATCGGAATTAATGGACCTGATTGGCTGACCGATACGAATTGGGTTATTCCTTCTATCGCTATGCTTAGTATTTGGTCGGGACTTGGCAACAACATGGTTATCTTTCTCGCTGGATTGCAGGGGATTTCAAGAAGCTATTATGAGGCTGCCGAAATTGATGGAGCTTCACGTTTTAAGCAGTTCTTGAACATTACCTTGCCATTGCTTTCACCTACAACATTTTTTATTGCCATTATGTCTGTTATCGGCTCCTTTCAAGTTTTTGATCAGGCCTTCGTAATGACAAATGGCGGGCCAGCTAAAGCAAGTTACACTTTAGTGTACCATATTTATCAAGAAGGTTTTATCGACTTTAAAATGGGACAGAGTGCCGCTTCAGCAATGATTCTGTTTGTCATTATTCTGATCTTCACTCTTATCCAATTTAAAATGTCAAAAAGGTGGGTTCACTATGGCGAATGACGTTGTGGGAGCTGTTGATAAGAATGTTATTCTGGACAAACAGACAAAGGTAAAGAAAAAAATAAAACCGTCTCAATTTATTCTTCATGCTGTATTAACTCTCGGAGCAATAATGATGATTTTTCCTTTTCTATGGACTTTAAGCAGTTCATTGAAGGATATATCACAGACTTTTCTAGTGCCGCCGAAATGGATCCCTGACCCATTTAAATGGTCAAATTATATGGACTCCTTGACTGCAATGCCGTTCGGTAGAGCATATTGGAATAGTTTCTACATCACGGGAGTTTCTGTATTGGCTACATTGCTTACAGCCTCAATGGCAGCATATGCGTTTGCAAAAATTCGTTTCCCTGGGGCCAACATTTTATTTATTCTTTTCTTGTCGACCATGATGATTCCGAGACAAGTAACGATGATACCCTTGTATATTATTATGACGAAAATAGGTTGGATTGATTCCCACTTATCATTGATAGTTCCAGGTGCCTTATTTAATGCATTCGCTGTCTTCTTATTGAGGCAATTTATTATGGGTATTCCGAAAGAAATGGAAGAGGCTGCATTCATCGATGGAGCCGGAAGTTTTAAAATCTACTGGAGGATCATTATACCGTTAATTCGTCCTGCCTTGGCGGCTGTTGGGATTTTCGTCTTTTTAGGCTCCTGGAATAACTTCCTTGACACTTTAATTTTCTTGAATACACCAGAGAAATTTACAGTACCGCTGTTACTTAATACATTTAAAGGTCTGTATATTGCAGATTGGCCATTGATGATGGCCGGAACTACAATCTCTGTAATTCCAGTATTAATTATTTATATTGTAGCGCAAAAGCAAATTATTGAGGGAGTCACACTTACAGGCATTAAATAAACAATTTTCTGGGAGGATTACTAAAGCACGCCAAATGCGTACTTTTATTAACATTATTAAGTTTTCTCTCGCTCCACTAACTCGACTGGAAGAATATTCTCGGCCCATCGGTGCACGAACCTTTCTCTGCTATGCGAAAGGGATGGCGACGCGCGGGAAACTAAAACTGGAAGAACCCGAATTACGGGTCAACAGGAGGAGAAGGAACATTCCCGTCGGTGACACCTACTGGCATTTTCCCAAGGACAGCCCAGGATCGCAAACACATTTTTTTCGTCCCTTTGGGCCGCTCCCGCGCTTCACTTGGGCTGCGTCCCCCACCGGGACAACATCATTTCAACTTATTCATTTTTCAAAGAGCAGAAGGAATAAGAGCAACCCCAAATCAGGAGATGCTCTTAACATACAAGGAGGATAAATAATGAACAAAATTACATTTATTGGAGCAGGTAGTACCATTTTTGCGAAAAATGTATTGGGAGATTGCATGATGGTACCTGCCCTTCGTCATCAACGCTATTCAAGTTGGCGAGTATAAACCAAGCATCGTGATCGATTTTGAAATTCCAAAAAAATACGGTCTTCGTCAGACGATTGCTGATTCAATCGGGATTGGCGGGATTTTTTAGAGCGCTCAGAACCATACTGTATTATTCGACATCTCAAGGGATATTGAGGACATATGCCCTGATGCTTGGTTTTTAAACTACACGAATCCAATGGCTTCTCTAAAAGGGTGCTATGCTTCGATATACGAATGTCAAAACCGTTGGGTTATGCCACAGCGTTCAAGTATGTACAAAGGATCTCTTTAAAGCATTAGACTTGAATCCTGATGGTTTGGAAGAAAAAATCGCAGGAATTAACCATATGGCTTGGCTGCTGGAAATAAAAAGGGATGGAGAAGATTTATATCCAGAGATTAAACAACGTGCAAAACAAAAACAGATGTCCAAACATCATGATATGGTTCGCTTTGAACTCATGGACAAATTCGGATATTATGTTACAGAATCCTCCGAGCATAATGCAGAATATCATCCTTATTTTATTAAGCGAAGCTATCCTGAACTTATTGAAAAATTCAACATACCGCTGGATGAATATCCGCGCCGTTGTGAACATCAAATCCGAGATTGGGAGCAAATGCGGGAATCTCTTACAACAAACACAAATCTTGTTCACGAACGTTCTGAAGAATACGGCTCCAGAATTATCGAAGCGATGAAACCAATAACGCTTTCAAGTTTGGGGGCAATGTATTGAATACAGGCGGGCTCATTAGCAATTTACCTCGTAAAGCTGTTGTAGAGGTAACGTGTATCGCTGATCGCAGCGGAATAACTCCTTGTTATATTGGGGACTTGCCCGAGCAGCTTGCCGCATTGAATCGAACGAACATTAATACCCAACTGCTAACCATTGAGGCGGCCGTCTTCAGGAAAAAAGAGCATGTATACCAGGCAGCCATGTTGGATCCACATACAGCTGCAGAATTGTCCCTAGATGATATCATTTCTTTATGTGATGACTTAATTGAAGCGCATGGAGAATGGCTACCTGCCTTTGATGATTAGAAACGTTTTACAGCCACCCGTTAAGGTGTAATTTCAACAAACTGAATGATGGGATCTTCAAGCAGCCAAGCACGTATTTTGAATCTTGGCTGCTTGGTAATTTAGGTAATATAAAAAAGTACGCTAATTGCGTACTTTTAGATCAGTTCAAGTTGTCTCTCGCTCTACTAACTCAACTGGAAGAATATTCTTCTGGCAAATCGACTCTAAATTCATTTGTTTTTGAATTAAATTTACTGCGATTCGTCCCATATCCTCAATCGGTTGCTTGATCGTTGTTATGCCCGGGCAGATCCAAGATGCTATGCTAACGTCGTCGTATCCAACAATTTTAATTTGACCAGGAATATCTTTACCCATCTGTTCACACTTTTTGATTACATGCGCAGCGATAATGTCGCTGGTGGCGAACACACCATCCAGATCGGGGTGAGCTGCGAACATATTAGATATTATATATTCGTACTCCTCTTGATCAAAAACATTCATTTTGGTTTCAAGAACGACGGTTTCGATGCCTGCACTTTTTGCAGTATTATTAAATCCCTTGGTCCTGAGGTTGGAGAGCATATCTAAAGATTGATTCCCGCAAATATGGACAATCTTTCGGCAGCCTTTTTTTATCAGCAATTCAGCAGCTAATCGGCCTCCTTGCTCATTATCCGAGGCAACAAATGGAAAATCATCGATAAAGCGATCGACTGTTACAATTGGATAATTCAAATTACGATAAATCTCTGTATCCAATGTATGGCTCCCCATTATGATGCCATTTACCTGGTTCCTTTTCATCATTTTTAAATATTCCCGCTCTTTGACTGGATCCAACTGTAAGTTGCACAAGAGCAGTTTGCATCCTTGTTCGTATGCATAATGCTCTACAGCATAGGTGAACTCACCGAAAAAGGGATGAGAAACATTAGGAATGATCAAGCCGATGACATTGGATTGCTTACTCAATAAGGAGCGAGCAAGTTCGTTAGGTTGATAGTTAAGCTCCTCGATAGTTTGATAAACTTTCTGACGGGTTTCCTGGCTGATGTATCCCCGGTTGTTTAGTACTCGAGAAACGGTAGTGACTGAAACTCCCGCTCTCTTCGCCACATCGTATATTGTCGCCATATTGTCCCCTGCATCTTTTTTGTTAATCAGACGATATATTCAATCAAGTTGTTATTTTCATCAATATATTGGACAGTGGTTCTCTTGGTTATAAGGTCAACAAGTAGTTCGCAGTATTTTCCATTATGATCCCAGCGCAACCTAACTTCTTCTTTTGATGATATCTTTACTTTAAACTCCCCGTCAAATGCCTCATAATCATTCCGGAATTGAATAAGCTTCAGAAGTCGCTGCACGACTTCTTTTTTTAGCGAGTGTTCGATTTCTTCAAGAGTGTAGTTGTGACGGTTAATTTCTCGGCCATCACCGGTTTCCTTAAGGCGATCGTAGTCATTTTCTCCGGCAAGCAGCCCTACATAATAGACCTGTGGAATTCCGGGAACAAAAAATTGAATGGCTCTTGCAGCAAGATATGAATCATCATCGCAATTAAGTACGGAGTAGTAGGTACAGCGAATCTGATGCACATCGAACCCGTCCTCCCCTTTATGCTCATCCGATAGAACTAGGCTGAGATTGGAGCCTCTATCCAAACAAATGTTCACGAGTTCTTGTGCCTCTGTGGTATTGATTAGTCCGTCCAAATCAGGCTTAACCGGGATGCCGTCATGGCAGTCAAGCATCGTGAACTGCTTGGCGGGGCGGGTTTTTAAGTAGTCGCAGAGAGCTACACTAGACTGGTTGATAATGGCTTGCAGAATGCGGTAGGGTAAAATAAAGTCGTAAATCCAGTAACCATGTTCTGCTAATTTATACTGAATGGAGTGATGTGAGTGTACTTCTGGAAGCAGTTCAATCTCTAATGATTCAGCAAGATCCTTGATCCAACCAAGAAAATCATAAATTTCTGGTTCAACGAAAAAACAACTAGTTCCCAGTTTCTTAATAACGTATCCCACCGCATCCAAGCGAACAATTTTGACATTGTATTTTTTAAAATTTTCGAAGAATAAGGTGAGGATCTGTTTTGTCATTTCCGAACGAATATCTAAATCAATTTGTTCAGAAGGATCCGTCTTTCCGAACGTAGTCCATACTCTTTCATATGTGTCGCTCTCTTGAATTTGAAAAGTTGAGTATGGCAGTGGCCTGCGCAAGAACATCTTGTCTATATCTTTTTGTACGGGGATCCCATCTTCCCAGAGTTTATCTAAGGTGAGGAATAGGTCTGAATATTTTGAGTTACGACCGTATCTTAGAAAGTCTTGAAAGTATTCCGATTTCTGTGAAATATGATTAACCATCAAGTCAACTAGGATATCGAACCGTTCACCAATTTCACGGATATCATCCCACGTTCCAAATGAGGGGTCAATTTCAAGATAGGTAATCGGAGCAAAACCCCTGTCGCCTGAAGAAGGGAATGGAGGGAGGATATGCACACCACCTTTAAAAATTTCCGAAAAATGTGAAATGAGTACATTCTTTAACGTTTTTAAATCTCCGCCAAGCGAGTCAGGGTATGTAATCAATTGTACTTGATTTTTTAATGGCATGTTTGTTCCTCCTAAATTTGGTATAAGGAGCTAATGACTTCAAGTTTGGGCAAGTCTATGACGGCACCGGTAAATTGTAATTTGTAAGCACTTGTAGCAAACCCCATACGAAGAGATTCACGAATCGTATAACCTTTTATAATCCCACTATAGAACCCTGACCAAAAAGCATCTCCTGCTCCAGTAGTATCTATAACTTCTGTGGCTAATGATGGAAATTCTTCGACTGAGCTGCCGTTAGATACAATCGCTCCTTTTTTGCCCATGGTCAATATAACTAATTTTGCTCCGAGCTCAAGAAACTTTTCAATGTATCGTTCAGGGATGTCGCTGCCGAATAGGCGCTCAGCATCGTCCTCAGATGGTTTCAGAATATCGCTTTTAGCAATAATTGATTTGACATAGCTGACCCCATCTTCGCCATTTTCCCAAAGCATCTCATGATAATTAGGGTCAAAACAAATGAGTACATTGTTTGCTTTTGCCATTTCGATTGCCCTCTCGATTGTCTGACGGGAAGGATATCTAGAGAGTGGCCAGCAGGAAAAATGCAATAGCTTAGAATCTTTTAGGTATTGTTCAAGTTTTGGAGTGTAGATTAGTTGATAGTCAGCCCCTCTATAAAAAATCGGTATGGGCGTAGATTGGCTTTTCGTCAGTAACACCATGCTTGTAGCCTTATGTACTGTTTGAATGCAATCGGTATTCATTCCGGCACTCTGGAGTTTTTTCATAAGAAAATCTCCTAATCCATCATCTCCGATTGCTGAAGCGACTACCGAGCGAATTCCAAGTTTTTTTGCGTTCATCGCTATATTAGAGGGTGATCCTCCAAAATACCTCTGATAAGTATTGCTAGTGGCATCCTCACCGTACTCGGTTGATATCAGGTCAATAAGAATCTCTCCGATTGCCAACAAGTCATTACTTTTGTTGTTTTGAAAGTTAATCCTTTCATCTAGGTTAAGCATGGCTTTCCTCCCCAAACTGAAATGTAAGATTAACTCCTATTTTATATGCCAATCGTTTGACATGTCAATCGATTGGCATATAAAAATACCTTCCCCGTACGCAATTTGGACTCTTGGAAACCTTCTTTTTGAATAGTACAACTAGGTTAAGCTGGCCTATATCGTGAGAGAAGCAAGACGGGGAGGAATACCTGTGACTAAGCCTGAAATCGGGCTCGACCGGAGGCTTTTATGCCGACCAGAAACCTGATCGACATGGATTTAAATACTTTATAATCCCCAAAGTGGCTTCGGATAAGATTACGGTAACAAGTAGCATTTTGTAACCATTTCACATAAACCACAAATTCAAACTTAGAAACCTGTTCCTCGCCGCAGTTTTTTGTATAATGATTCAATATTCTACAAAGGACATATTTAGAACGAGAGGGACTTATCTTACTACGTTGGATGGTTTGTTAATGGGTTAATTGCGAATATTATTTTTTATCGAAGAAAACGCACAAAAAATTTAATAGAAATGAGTGATTTGAAATGTATGTGTGTCTTGCGGGTCAAAGACTATAATATATTTACTTAGCAGTTGCAGATAAACGGATGCGTTAATTTTATCATCAAATAAATCGTGCGAATTGCCTCCAAAGATCAAGTTGTTATTCATGCTCTCAACATAGGGGCGGATGTTTTTTGGAACGCATAGTGCCAAAGGATGGACCTCAATTTCTTTACACCGTTGAATCGCCCGATAAAATACCGGCAATTCATAAGGCATAGCCGAACCGCAGAGGACACGTATATCTGCATTTATGAAAGTTTTGGGCAATATTTTTTCGCTAAGAACTCCACAATCGATCACGATGAAATTATAGTCTCGGTTTAACTCATTGGTAAAATAGAGATCGTGACCTTCAATAACATAGGCCTGGCCATCTTGTTCAGGTTGAAAGAGTTGCACGATATGTGCCAGATGCTTGCTCATGTTCGCTTCTAGATAGCAGGCAGAGCCTCCATGATGGTTTATCCAGCACATCAAATTCATTGCGGTGGTCGTAACGCCAACTCGTCTGTCGCTTCCAGCAATGGCGATATTAATATTTTTACAATCAAAACGGTATTGTTGCTCTTCATAAGTGGAAGAGTCTTTCTTCATGATATCTGGTACGGTTGAGACGGGGGAGATAAAGCGCTGCAACCCCTGCTCAGAAAAACACTCTCTAATTTCAGCACGCAACGGATCGATTTCATCAGCTGTTGCGATATTCGTAATACCTGCTTCCGTCAATTGAAGCAAGAAAGAGCTGCTTTCCGGCAGCCCGATCGCAATCACAATGAGACGGATTTCATACATGGTTTGAAACGATAATAGAGCTTGAACCATCTCATCATCAGATTCAAGGATCGCCTTTCGATCAATGGCTACAAATCGCACATGACTGAAATGCCGCATGTCTTTGACCACAAAAGACAGGAGTGAAAACTGCCCCGTCAGTTTCTTTACCGGTAGATTCTGCTCTTGCTCTATCATATCTAATAAATTGACGTGATCATTACTGGTCAGATATAAAATCATAGTCAGCCTTCCTTCATGAACAATAAAATCGTCCCCACAATTACAAGAGCGACATAGAGGAAAAGCTCAAGAAGCTGTTTCTTTTTGTCCACGCCTTACCGTCCTCCCGCCGTTCCCATGTAAGTGAACTTGTACTCGGGAATCTCAAAATGGACATGCATGCGCTTGGAGCCGATCATCAGCAAAGCGTGTTCACGTTTTTTACTTGCCAATAATTCCTCTTCCGCTTCGGTCAAGTTGTATAGCTCCCGAGTCTCTTGCAAGTTTTTTCCATCAGTCCCCATTAGTATTTTGATGCAAGGGATATCGAGCAGGGCTTGTCCGTACATTTTGACCTCGGGAGCCAGGAAGTCGACAACACTGTGGGAGATGATCGCAAGGCCCGCTTCATATTTCCGAGCGCGCTTTTCAACATTTCGGAGGAAGACGAGGCTCTGTGGTACGTTCGGGTCGATCATGAGGTAAGATTCATCGCAGATGAGGAGCACCCGCTCATTCCGATCCCGTGACATCTGTTCCCAGCACCAGGACAGCAGATTAAAGTATTGGGTTCGCTTGATGTTGTCGGAAGTGTTTTGCAGTGAGTGAGTATCGAGACAAATGCAGCGGCTGCGGGTTTGAATAGTGCTGTGGCCGTTCCAAAGGAAGGCGTCTCCGCCGCGCGCAATGTCGTGAAGCAACAAGGCCAATTCTTTATAGACTTCGTCGCCATGCTTTGTTTCTTTGGCTTGCAGGAGATCATAGAGATCGGAGAAAGTGGGGAAATCGGAATTGCTGAGTCGGCTAATGTCCGTGTCCCAGGTGATTTGAAACTGATTATATAGTTCAATCAGGCATTGTTTAAGAACGGCTTTCTGCATCATCGTCAGGTCGGGAACGTAGAGGTTAAAGAAGATTTCCAAGTTTTTCAGATGCAATGCCATATCCGACATTCCGTTGCCTTCGTCCTTGTAGAGCGGGTGTGTTTCGTCTTCATTGTCGCGGGGAGCCGGGCGGATTTGCAACGGATTGATTTTGCCGCCTGCTCCACCGCCCGCATTAATCCAGTCGCCGTTCAATCGCTGACATAGCTCTTTGTATTCGGACTCCGGGTCAATGAAGATAACTTTTGTTCCCTTCATGTATTCGCTAATCGCAATATGCTTCACGGCTGTCGATTTGCCGACACCCGCCACGCCCATAATAACGATGTTGGAGTTTGTCCGATCTCCGCCGCGCCGCCAAAGATCAACGATAATCAGCCCGCCGTTGGCATCCTTGGCCAAATAATACCCGGTTCCATCATTGAAACCGCTGCTGGCAAATGGAAACCCGCCGACAAAGGAACTCATCGGCATGATTTTATCCAACACCTGCGCAATTTGTTCCTGTGCGGGGTACAAAGGGGAGAGGTGTTGGAAACTTTCTTTTTGCAAATGAGCCAATGTACGGATTTTGCAGCGCATCATGCTGAACGTGTTCTCCACTCTCCTGCAGGCACGCGTGAACAATCTTTCTTCATGGGCAAACGGCATGACAACTAAATTCATGAGTCCCACTGTTTCGCCATTTTGGTCGATTTGCAGCATAATATTCTCGCCATCAACCGCTGCCTTTTCGGCACGCTGTCTGGTGAGCGGGTCTTTGGCGGTGTCGGCGAGACTGCGGTTTTGCGTGATCGATTTGGAAATGGCATTGATCAAGGCGCTATTGTCGATGGGGTGAAATCCGATGGCTACCATTGTAGCAGGCAGATTGGTCAAAGTGGAAAGCCATCCGATCTCAACCTTTTGCGGATATTGAATCACACCATATACTTTGGCGGATTCTTCTCCGACAACCAGACCATTACGAGAGAAGGAGAGACCCATTGGAGTGATTGCATTTAAAAGTGAGGCATTTACACTTGGCTCGGGTGATTTTTTACTCATCGAATTCCGTCCTCCTTTCAGGGATTGATAATCCAAAATGGACCTCCGGCACCGGCGTTTTTCCGGGCTTCCTTGAGAATGATGGAAAAATCCCATTCCTTTTCGCTTCGTTTTTTGCTGGCCGGGTCGGCAACCAAGATTTGACCGTCGTCGGTAACGCCGCGCAGGACGATAAAGTGCCCGGAAGAAGTAAAATGACCTTTGCTCATGATAGCGATGATAAGTTTACCGCCAGCAAGGGCATCAATGATTTTTTGTGATTCGTTGACCGTAGCTCCCTGTACTTTTAAGCCGAAATGTTTGGCTCCATCGGGGATCAGGCTATGATAGCTGCCGGTTCCTTCCGCGAGGTAGCCGTTGTCATAAGCCCATTTGGACATGGCGACCGGATCGACAGTTTTATCCGTCAGTGTGGACACGACGATAGATAGTGAAGTTGGCCCGCAGCCAGCAACGCCGATCGTATCGCGGGGGCCATAAGGCTTGTCTGCCCAGCGTGAATCAAGTTGGTTGTAGTACACCACCTCGCGGCTCCCATCCTTGAATACCACGCCTTCATATTGCTGACCGTAACTTTCCATGTAGCTATCCTCGTTTTTTTGCACCAGTTGTGTATATCCGTAATCGGTTCGTATTTCGTCAACAACAATGGTTTCATCCGCAGTTAGCCAAAGTTTGAGCGTCTCAAAAGGCGCGGTCAGCAATTGCAGTACCATCGCGACAAGCAGTAAGAAAATGACGACGGGGGCGATGATCAGCATCAATATGCGCTTGCGGGCTTGTTCGTCAGTAGCAGCTTTGACAGCCAGGCGTGCCAGCAGTTTTGCGGTTGTCGGGTCCATCCCTCACGCCTCCATTCGGAACAGAGACGGAATTATGCTTTCCGGTTCATCGAGATCCAGATGAGTGTAAGCGGGATTGTTGACCAGGTTGCATAACCGTACGATTTCCTGCTGCTTTAAGAGATGAGCCTGCACCTGGGCATCTTCAAAGTGCTGAGCCAGTCGTTTGGCTTTCTCCAGCAAATCCCTTTCTCCGCCAGCATCCTGCCGTTGCCAGATCGCCAAATAAAATTGCCGCTCCACAACTTCGCCGGACAACGCCAGCGTGTTCATTTCCAACACTTCTTGCCGCAGCAATTCCTTTTGCGTGGCGTCTGCAACTGAAAGCAGGGAGGACAGGTCGTTAATCAATGGCGAAATATCTACCGGCCGGCTGACAGCTAGAAACTTGAAAGGAAAGCCTATGGAAGACAGTTCAGCCGTTAATTTGCGGATCAGTAACCGCTTTTCGGTCAAACTTAATAAATCCAGACTGATCGGAAAAATACGAAGGTAGCAGAGCATCCATCCGTCCATGGTATACAGGAAATGACCTTGAATATCCCTGACATTGACAAACTGCTGAGCCGTTTGCGCCGTGAGATCCGCCGCTTCTTTCGAGCGGCGTTTGCCATGACGGAGGAAAAAGAAAGCTGCTCCTCCGCCGAGCAAGCAGAGAAGCAGCATGAGGATTGGCAGCAGCATGTTCGCAGCACTATCCTTTCGCTATTTGTTTTTTTGCGGGGCGATATGCCAGTCGGAAAACAGGTTGCCGGAAATCGTAACCGGAGTTTGCAGTTGCAACGTAAGCATGCCGTCGGGTGTCCATGCATCCATTACTCGGGTGATTGGGGTATATGATCCGTCCGGGTACCAGATAGGAGTGAAATGAACCCGGCTTCGATACGTGGAATAGTCATTGGGCTTCAGCCAGAAGCTCGCGTTATATGCGCCCGTTTTCAGGTCGTGCAACCGCCAATACGACTTATATTGAAACTCGGGGAAATAGGATACAGCGGTTTGCACTCCAGTAGTATGACTACTAGGTGCATTCGAAGATATGATGGTGGACGTGCGGATATCAATACCGTATCCGGATTTAAGGGACTTGGTTGTTGAGGGTGATTTGGCGTCGGGGAGAACGGATTGCGTAGCGGACAGCGTGGCGGAATATTCTGTCCAATCGAACTCCCACCAGCCGTGGCCTTCCCCATCCGAATGCCAATGTGCCGACCAGACGCCCCAAGAGGAAGATTTCTTCGCGGTGTAGGAGGGAACAGAGGGTTGGCGGAAGCTGTCATTTCGATCTGTAGCTTTTGGATCAGGCGGCACATTTTGATTGAGATCGACAATGGAGGCGGTGATGGAATTAGCGCTCAAAGTGCCGTCAGAGGAACTGATTTGTATGGACAGCGATTGCGGTTTGCTAGGGGTACGCCACTTCATCCAAACAAGCTGGCTATCTCCTTCCGGGATGACGATATTGGTTACGGTGTAACTGCTGCCTAAGACACGAAACGTCACGCTGGCTGGGGAATCGGGTGTGATCTGGTCTGAGGTCGAAAGCCATACGGCAGTTATGACGTCGGTGTTGGCTCTGTACTGAAAGTTTGTTTGACTAGGCGGAGGTGTCACTGGTGCGTCATTAAACCGTACAATACCAAGCCCTAGAGAAGTGATGATCTGGTGATTGCTGACCCGACCGCTAGCAGAGCCGTTCCACGCGGGATACCCCAAGTCAGGAGTTTCCAAAAACATTGCCAAAGGCAAGTTTTGATGCGTAAGGCTGACCATTTTGGAGCGTAAACCGCCATTTAAGAGTTGGTCGTACAGAGCGGCTTCATGCGCGGTCATTCCCATAAAACCGCCTTGGAACGTAAAATATGCGATGGGCTCCAACAGAAGTTTGTAGTTTCCGTCCGTCAATGTGTTGTAATCGATCCCGGTATCATTGGCGACCATTTTGACGGCACCTTCTGAACAAAAGTACCTTTTGATAACCTCGATGTTGGTTACTGAATCTTCGGAACTGACAATTCTTGGCATAGGTGTGGCGGGAATCTGATAAGCATATCCTCCTACTTGCACCGACAGTGATTTTCCCACATGGTAGTGAAGTTTGCTTACTTTCCCAAAATGGATCAATCCTGTGGACGGCATTTTATTGGTGTAGTCTATGGATACGGAAACAGGCTTTTGATCCAACGCTCGAACCACAGTTATTCTTACGCCGTCATAGCCGGGAGTCCATTTATTTTGAGACGTACCTGAGCCCATACCGCCGCCGCCATTATCAATGTTCCCGTCTCCGTTGGCAAAGACATTTGAATGTGTGGGATTGATCAATAAGCAAAAAGTTAGCAGGACCCAAAGAATCCGCTTCAAAAGAATCACCTTCTTTATAAAGTAAAAAGGTACAGGCGGCTGCCTGTACCCTTGTACAAAAAATATAATCAATCCATCGTACCTACCTGTTTGTCCCAGTCTCCATCCGAACTGCTTTGCTCGCCTTTGTTGTCTCCCGAGTCTTCCACCCAACCGAAACCGGGCACATATACTTTCCCGCTATTACCTTGCTCGCCCGCCTTAGGCTCCTCCTCCGGTTCGCTCGGCTTCGTTTCCTTTTTATCATTCTTTGGGGGAGACGTCGGAGATTGCGGTTTTTTTGTCTCCTTAGGCTTCGGTTTAGGCTGCTCGTTCGGCTTCGGCGTCGACTCCGGTTCGGTAATTGGAACTTCGACATGCTGGGGTCCCTTGTCCGGCTGCAGGACAGGTTGTTCCTTGATCGTTGGTTCCTGATCCGGTTTTACGTCAGACACGACAGGGGAAGAGCTCGGAGCTTGGGTTTCGGGAGAATTTCCCATTGCACTTTTTGGTATGTCAATATCAGCAGGATCGGGGACGGTAAGGGAAGGGGTTACAGTGATAACGGGTTCGGTTTTAACAGGCTTATCCGATGAGAGGTTAAACGCTAATATCCCGATGGACCCAAGCACCACGATGCCGCCTGTAAGCAGCCAAGCTTTTCGCTTCATACGGATTCATCTCCTTTTACATAAGAAGGTCGAGAAAAGGAATGGTTACTTTTATTATACTGTATAAATCTGTAAAATCCAACTCGAACCGTGATGTGATTTGTCGTTAAAATCGTGGTCTATACACAGCCTGTACGTTCAAATCGGCCTGCATAGGGGGCAGGTGGCCCCAGCCAAAAGAAAGTGGAACCGTCAAATGGATCTTTGCCTCGGCGGTGAACTGGTATGCCGAATCCGATGACTCCGGAGCAAAGGGCGAATTCAGAATCTTTACATCAAGCCCGGAAATGCTATATTCGGTCTGGTCAGAGGATTTCCGCACGTATTCTGTTCCTTCCTTAACGAGGCCTAAATTTCGGCTAATTCGACCATAAATATCGCCGGCCGACCATTGTTCTTGCCACTCGTCTCCGGACCGGACAAACGCGCCTGAATAACTTTGACGCAATCCACTGTAGACATAACTGTAGTTTTCCGTTGCGACAGCAAGTATAGCGCTTTGCGTAGCGTCCCGTACCTGCGCGGCGATGACAGCTAGCCGAAAATATTCAAAAATACCGCAGGAGAAAATCAAGATGAATAATACGACGGTTACCGCAAGCGGGTATCCGCCGCCGGATCGGTTATTCCTAAAACGATTCATTTCCAGTACACCTCGGACTTTCCTGTTGCGGCGGCTGACAGTTCAATGGGGAATGAGCCAAAATTTCCGAATAAGCCAATGTTGACGGTTGTTCTCAAAATAACCGTAACTTCTTCGTTGATCTGAACCGCGCCGGTTTTGCTCCATTCAATAATAGGATTTAGCCCGGTTTGTTCCTGTAGTTCACGGGCACGCTCCGACGTTTCCGGTCCAATTCTACCTGCGATTTCAGCCTCGCGCGCCAGTTCATCGGCGAACGTGTTGAGCTGCTGTTGCGCCATAAATACCGGAAACACTTTGAGCGCAAGTGCGATACTCAGCATCGCCACGAGTACGATGACAACCACATCGACATAGCCTTCTCCGCGGCGGGAGGCGATGGCTCGCTGCATAGAAAGCCTCCTTTCCAAAGCGTTAAAACAGCTTGCCTAGCGCTTTAAAGATTTCCATGCCGATAATGACCATGTACGTCAGGATGAAACAACCCAGCATCATAAATGAGTATTTTCGGACTTTAGCGGGACGCTTCATCGCGATCCGTTTTAAACGCTGGATTTCTAACAGTTTAAAATCATGCGCCAGCATTTCGAAATAGACGATGCCCTGGTCACCGCGCAGAACGGCGAGTAGCCCGCGTACCACATCGGACAGCATCGTGCTGCCAATACGGGTTTCCAGCCGTAACAGTGCCGTTTCCAAATCTCCGCTTTTCATATCCGCAATCGTAATTTGCAGCTCATGGCGTAAGCCTTCACCAGCGTTACTAGCGTAGACTTCCAGTATGTGTATGACATCCCGTGAAGCCTTTAATTCCTGGGAAATAGTGGCGACAAAGCGAGGCAGTTCCGCTTCGATTTGTTCCCGTTTTTTTCGTACTATCTCATCAGCGGAGCGCATGTCTTTAAAAAAGAGGGCAATCGCCAGAAAGATCAATAACGGCGAGAGGAGAGGCAGTAAAGGAAGCGATGCGATACCCGCGCAAAAAATCAGGATAGCCTTAATGATAGCTTGTGCAACAAAGGCTTCGGGAGTGAGACGGATGCCTGCAGAGCGAAGTGTAGCTTCCGTTTTGCGTTTATAGTAAGCGGTGAGGGGCAAACGTTCGGCCAGCCATGCCGAAAGACGAAAGAGAAGCACATGTAGGCCGGACGTATTGGTTTTTCCCAGCTTGGCTGCCTGTAAAATAGCCTTTGTACTAGCCAGGGTAGAAACATGAAAAAGATCAGCCAACAACAAATAAGCTCCGGTTGCAAAACACAGTCCGAAGCCCAAAAGAATCCCAGTCATGTTCGGATAACACCTCCTTTACCGTTCCCACTCATCTTCAAGGGGACCGTGATTAGCATGCCAGGGGTTTACAGAAGCATTGTAGTGTTGCCAATCATCATGAACTATAACATTCATAGTAATGGCTTCATAACTGGCGGGGCCCTCCGCGACTCTCGGCAAATTGCCTAACTCAGCCAGTGAAACAAAACCTTTATTACCAATGATAATGTGATCGAGAATGTTAATATTCAGCGGATTAAAAATGTCGACCAATCGTTTCGTCAACAGGAGATCTTCGGCCGAAGGTTTCATACTTCCTCCGGGATGGTTGTGAGCCAAAATGATCGAGGAACAGTCGGAATTGAGCGCTGCTTTTAAAATAAAGCGCGGATAAATCGGTGCCTGGTCGATACTGCCTACAGCAAGCGTACGAGTTTCAATAATGTGATTGCCGTTATCCAAAAAAGCGACCATGAATCGCTCCCGATCCCGGATACCTTCCAGCAGCGCATTAAAGTAACTTCCGGCGTCATGCGGGGAACGTATGACCTGCTTGGCGTTTTCTTCTTCCCATTTCAGGATGCGATAGGCTCGCAGAAAGGCGTTGAGTTGCTCGAGCTTTTTTAGCTGCAACTCGGTCGGTTCCAAGGTGAGGGGACGTTCCAACACATTCATCAGATTGTTTGAAGTACCGTATCGTTCCAGCTTACGGAGCGGGATCTGGGTTAGTTTATGGACGGACTGAATAAAGTCCCGGGCGTACTTCTCTACGGAGGCGAGGTCATCCATACCTGTTTCCTCCTTTTATTGCGCGGACGGGGCATCTGGTCTGGAAAAGTGACGGATCATGACGTGCACCGCCTGCAGCTTCTCGATGCTCGCGGCAGAAAACGACGACCACTCTTGGAGTTGCCGGAAAAACTCGTCCAGCCCGTAAAGCCCAATGAGCTTTTCCAAACTATCGAATTCCTTGGCATCAGCATCAATCAATGTGCCCAGTATAACGGCGATTTCTTTGTCATTCATGGTGTTCCTCCTTATCGTTTATATTCTAGTGGGCGCATCAGTCGAATGACCGCGGCCAACGAGATGAGTAGAGTCAGGGCACATAACGCCAGCACAATATGACCAGGGGTCGTATGCATTAACGCGCGGTACCAGTCCCGGTTCAGAAAATAAAGCAGCGGAATATTGCCGATAAGCAGTAGCGCCATGGTCAGAAACTCTTTGAACGGCTCGTACAGGGCTACATCCAATTCAGCGGATACGACGCGTATATCCGATAGCTTGCTCACGATTGGCATCAGCGTTGTTTTTAACGTCCGATCCTCTTGGCACGCCATGAGCGCATCACACCACTCTTGGAATACACTGTTGTCAATTCGTCCGCGCAGCTGCGTCAGCGCCAAGCGCAGATTGGTATGAATCAGTTTGGATTCCGCCAGAAATGCTTGAAACACATCGAAAACAGGGGGATGCAAGTAAGGGAGATTTTCCTCTACGGCGGAAATAATGTTCTCGCTGCGGAGATAGGAAGTCGTAATGACGGATAGCGCTGTTTCGAGTTCGGCATGAAGCCGCTTTTTATAAAACGTGGCAGTAAATAACACCAACCAGAAGGGTAACAAGGCAAAGCCACACGCCAATACAGGCAACAACCAGACATTACCGAGCAGCAACGCCAACATTGAGCCCCCGACAGCGAGCGAAAGGGAGAGAACAGACAGCCATCCAAGCCGCTGCCCGTTACCGGTTTGTTGCAGGATAGCTGTAGCCTCGGCAATGGTAGCCCGCCAACCTTTCAACTTTTTCGGCTGTTGCACGGTGCGGATTTTTCGGCCGATCGGCAGCTTGCGGGTTTGCCGGTGCTGCATGCGGTCGGCAAGCTCCTGCAACAACTGCCGAGGAGATAAGCGGAGGAGAAGCAGGATGCCAACGGACAGCCCGATAAAGGAAAGCAGCAATAGGAACGTCAAGGCTTTTCACCTCCTGCTAACAACTTTTGCAGAACTGAGAGCGGCAAACCGTTCTCCACTAAGCGCTTTTGCAGTCCAGGGGAGATATCGTTTACCTTTTCAAAATCGCCTTCGATGCGGATTTGTCCGGCAATTTCCTGGGTGGATCGAACGGCATAGCGAAATAACGGAACGATGTCTCGGGTTCCATCCGGCAAAATACGGCATTCGGTGATCTCCATGATGCGGCGGACGTTATCTTCCAATCTTTTGATGAACAGGACAATCGGAAATGCCTCGGTTACCAGATTGTACAGCGTCTTGTCGTTCATTTCGTATTTTTGTGTACAAAGCGTCACCATCCGGTAATACGTGGCCAGACAAGAATTGGCGTGAGTGGTGGTAATCACCGTATGACCGGTGCGGGCGGCTTCCTGGGCGGCAAATGCTTCAGCGGATTTCATTTCACCGACGCAAATGAGATCGGGGTTGGCGGTCAAAGCGTATTCAAGCAGCTTTTCCTGATCAATGTTTTGGCGAGGATCGTCGCTGGAGCGGGTGACGGTATGCACCACATTGTTCAGCACGTGCCCTTCATCGTCGGTTAGTACAAGGTCAAACTCTCTGGTGCCGTTTTCGATCGTAAAGATACGTTTATCATTAGGAATCGTCGAGAGCAGCCAGCTCATTAATGTCGTTTTGCCGCTGCCGGTAGCTCCGGTAACACAGATGGATAAGCCGTATCGCAAGCAAAGACTCAAGAAATCCAGCATATCACCGGTAGTCGTGCCGCCACGGATAAAATCCTCTCTCGCCAGCTTCTGCGGATTAACAATCCGAATGGATGCGGCGATGCCCTTTT
Organism: Paenibacillus terreus; assembly: GCF_042138595.1. Classification (NCBI taxonomy): domain Bacteria; kingdom Bacillati; phylum Bacillota; class Bacilli; order Caryophanales; family Paenibacillaceae; genus Paenibacillus; species Paenibacillus terreus. The sequence goes on from NZ_JBHIRX010000018.1 coordinate 22,721, forward strand.
CTTTATCCGTTACTGGCGCACCGAACACGGTAATACGGATATTGTTGGCCAAGTGTCCACGCACGATGGGCTGAGAGTAGTCGAGGATCATGCCGGACTGATGCAGCAAACGCCGGATGACGTTGAGCGCATGTTCTGGAGAGGAAAACTGCTCGTCAGCGGGCATGATGCGGCCATCCGTGTAGCTAATTTTCACGTCATTGTAACTGTTGATGTTGATTTCCTCGACTTCCCGTGAAAACAGATATCGGGTCAAAAAAGAATACTCTACCATTTCCGCATACAGCCGATTGGCCAGTTCGTCAAACGAAAACCCCGGTACATGCAATCGATGGTCAATCAGGTACTGATTGATATAGGCAATCAGTTGCTGCTTTTGTTCTGCCGGATGGCGGCTGAGCAGCGTTGCATATTTACCGGAGAGGTAGGCTTGTACTTCCTTCAATACGTCATCGAATGGTTTGGACTGGCTGGAGAAATAAACTGCGGCTTGATTCATTTCCGTTCACCTCGCCGTTTCCATAACCGTTTTTTGAGCCACTGGCCGACAGAGGTGCTGGTTCGGACAGGTGCTGAGGGTGGACATTCCTCGGGGACAATCAACTGCATCATTTGGGCCAGCCCTTGCTGATAAGCCACCGCCTCCTTGCCGGACGGTAGCGGATCGAGTAAGCATGCTTCGAGCGTTTGCTGCTCCAGGGTTTGAACATGCGGAAGATGAAACTGGATGCCGCCGACCACCTGACCGTAGGTGCGGCTGTCCTGATCGGGCCGGAGGTTAGAAAGAATCGGGACCTGCGCGGCGTGCTGAAAGCGGGTGTCGGACAAGAGCGGCAGATTGGAGGCGTAGAACATAATGCTTTTTAAATTGCACGTATGAAACCGAAAAACCGTATCGGCCAGTTCCATCGCTACGGTAGAAAGCAAATTGGCGGACACGTAGCTGACGCAATCGACCAGAACGACATCGGCGGTATGTCTTGCCAAGGTCAGCATATCCACGACACGCTCTCGTTCGTAGTTGGCGTAGGTAAATACATGATCCCTTTTCTTGTAACCGAGCAGGCCGAGATGAGGGGTACCTTTGATTGAGAGCGAATAACGAAACAGGTCTTCCTGAGCCAGCGTGGGTAAACTGAGCAGTTCTCCGAGAGAGCGCTGTTTATTCGCAAATTGTGGAACCAAAAACGGAATAGAGGGGCAAAGCGGGTCGCTAAAGATCGCCAACACGTCCTTGCTTTTAGCAGCAAGAGCTTGGGCCAGTTTGAGTGTCGTAACCGTTTTTCCGCTGGATGGACTGCCCCAAATAACGACGAGTTTGTTACTCATGGACGGCACCCTCCGTGTTCGTTTGTTGGGCTATAAAATATTCATCCTGTTTAGCGATGAACGTTTGAGCGGTTTTCGTGTCTCCTCGGTAGACGAGAGCTGCATGTAGTTTGCCTTTGTTTTCGATATCTGTTAAAAGTATCGCTTGCTCTGGCAGCACGAGAAGGGTGAGTGTGGAAGGCAGTTCCCTGTCATCCTCGGAAGTTTCTTCGCTGGTTCCAGTTTGTGCGTCGAGACCGCTGCTAGTTGTTACTGACAGCACTTCCACATATTTGAGTTCCGGGGGCAAGGTGGTCGAGCGAAGATCACCGTAGTCGGCGGCAATCAGGCTGATAATGTCGCCGGGTTGCAGTTTGCCCGACAGCCCTGCCGCGAGACTTTTGATCGTGACGGATAAAGCTTGCTTTTGTCCGTCCAAACGCATGAGGTAGGCGTCAAGCGGAACTGCCGATAGCTTAGACGGCAGAAAATAATCCCCCTTTTTGAGATCTGTGGCGGCATATCTTCCGACTACGTCATCGGCGGATTTCAGCACTTCTTGCGGCAGATGGAACGCTCCTACTTCGACGGTTTCCACCTGTTCAAGTTTGATCGGTGTTCCTTTGTCTACGTCTTCGATGACCCGGACAATAGCTATCGTCCCGCTGGCACTTCGATTGATCAGCGGGGCAATGCCGAGGCAAAGAATCAGGGAGAGGATAATGCAGCATGCTCCGAGGATGGAGCGGTTTTTGAACCATTTCATAAACGGTTGGAGCCTCCTCGTTCAACAAAAATAGAGCAGCCAAAACGCCGCTAAGCCGCCGGCCGAAAGAAAAGGGGCCAGCGGCAAGGGAGTTTTTGCGGCTTTTACCATACCGCCTTGAACAGCAAGTCCGGCGGCAAAGAAGAGTACAAGCGACAAGCCTAGAACACTCTGCAGTAAGCCGCCGGCGGGTCCCAGCACAAAGCCGGAAGCTGCCATCAGCTTGATATCGCCGCCGCCGATCTTCCCTTTGGTGATGATGGCCGCAAGCAAATAGGGCAAGCCGGCGATAACAAGCCCGGCGATGGCCGGGATCAGGGAGATTTGCAGCATACCAATGCCGAGGATCGCAAGCGGCAGCCTATTCGGAATTTCACGGGTACGGATATCGTGGTAACTGGTCACCAGAAGCAGAGCGCCGAACAAAAATCCTTTGATAAGAAGTAACGGATCGGAAAACATTACGTCATGCGCTTCGTCATCGGCCATTCATCCAGACGGCGGTAAGGGTACATCTTCTGGCTTTTGAGAAAGCGAATCATAAAGGTAATCTGATCGAGCACGGACAGATTGTGCCGATCTTTGGTTGTCATCATCACCGAAGCGGATACCCCGATCAGGAAGACGACCACGGCTATTGGCACACCACCCCAAACGAGCCATAACACGACGGCGATTAGTGCGGCAGCTAGCGATCCAATGACCGCTTGTCCGAGCTGACGTTGACCGAAGCCGGGAAACCATTCCGCTTCCGGTTTCACGCCTAGCGGGATATAAAGCGATTGATCTTCGGACGACATATAAGCACTCCTTCGGGTTTACTGGTAGTAAAACAAAACGATTTCTTTGATTTGCCAGATACTTTCCGCAAGCACATAAAAAAGCGCCACATTACGGGCGCGTTTTTTGTAGCGGGTAGCTTCTTCCTCGGCTCCGGCCAGTCGCACCATGCAGTAAATAAAGCGGGCCGAGCAACCCAGGCGAATCAGGACAATGAGCGCTTGCGCCAATTCTTCCAAGGTGACCATAGGATCACCCGGCCTTCATCATCTTGCGGGCCATGCCAACCAGCCTGACGCTGTGGTACACATTGTTCACAATGCCGCCTCCGCCGCCTGTAGTGATCAAGAAATCTGAAAGGAAGCGTGGCGTGCGAATAGCCAGCACCGTACAGGCCATGCCCCAGAATATGTGGTTTTGCAGCATCAGCCCGACGCCGAGCTTGGCCAAGGCGATCTGAATAACGACCGCCAGCATGGACTGCATGAATTTTTGGGCGTAAGCACGAAAGACGCCCCGGTCATTGTCAAGCAGTCCGGCGCAAGCAAGCGGAATCCCTACACGCAAGATGAACATTTCCAGTCCCCGCATCAAGAATTGAAAATAGAGAATGAAAAAGCAGATGACAAAAATGAGCCCGAAAATCGCGGTTACGAGCCCCGCCGAACTGATGACCTCTACCCAGACTTGCCAGTCATAACTGGTCGATTGCCCAATCGCGTTAAGCAGCAAATCGGTCAGCTCCTCCACAATTTGAGCAAGCCAAGAGTAGATGGTGGGAAAACATATGGCAACCGCCAGCGCCCGGAAAAAGTTGGTTAGCAAAAATAGCGGTTCTTCGTCCGGGTCGCCATCCGTCCAAAGCACATAGATTTCAAAGCCTTTCTTTAAAAACTTGAGAATCATTAGAGCGATGCCAAATGAAAACAAAATGTCGTACAAACTTTCGGCAAGATCCACGCCGGTAGAGAGCGACATGAAACGTTCCGCGTATAAGGAAATCGGCATAATGTCTTTTAACAGCGTGTCCATATAAATCAGGGCACCGTTTAAAATCGCGACGATGAGCAGTAGTAGGATTTTCTCCATCGCCTTCTCCTTTTCACGAGGTTGCTTCGATCACCGTAAGGATCCCCCGTAATCGAACATATCTTTAATCCGCTCCGTCAACGTAGGCAGAATCGTGTCTTCAAACAAAAGGTACAGACCTGCCAGCACCAGCGCCCCGATAACAACACCCATCAGGATTTTAAGTAGGGTAAGCGCCCAACGCCTTGCCGTTTTACGAGCGGCAGGTCTTCAAACGCTCCCCTCCGAACCGGACGTACACCTCTCAGCGTATCCGGCTCTCCATCTGTCTATCAGTCTAGCTTTCCAACATGCAAACGATCATGACATGGCCCGCACAAGGCCAATGTCTTGCGTCTTCGAGAGATCATCAGCCGCTCCCAACGTTTTTTGCCCTTCAAGTCTTTTAACTTGCGGACGTGGTGAATTTCCAAACGGACATTTTCCGCCTCACACCATTCGCAGCGGCTGGCTTTTAGCCGCGTAATCAGACTTGTCGGATTACTGTTGCGAAACACTTTGGGAACCGCGTCCACATCGGCGTTGGCTGTTCCTGTTTGATCCTTCTTGAAGCCGCCATCGTAAAAATACAAGGTCTTTTCGCCTGCTTTTGTGTGGTATTTTACGCCAAAGCGTTTATATCCGTACTTCTTCCGCACTTGGCTGATACGAAGCTTGTATTTGGCCCCAAAGGTTTTGAACATGCTGAACTTCATCACATAGTTGAAGTGACCGAGGACACTTACGTTATCCGCGATGCGGTAATAATTGTACATGCCCCGGATTTCAGCATTGTATTGGTTCAGGATCTCCAGGTCGTCATTGCTGATGAGATACGTGCGATGGGTTGGGTGGAACACTTCTTGACTGTTATGGAAGCTGATTTTGAGAGCTTTGTATTCGACGAGCTTGTTCTGCCACTTTTCACGGGGGACGAACAGTTTAACCTTGCCATTACGGGTGCGCCGGGTATAACCATTTTTGTCTTTTCGCAGGCTCTCGTTGTCCGCAACAAAAATGTCGTATCCAAGAAAACGCGCTTTGTCATGGGCATGGGTAATTAGGGTCTTCTCCTCCGATAGCACCAGTTTGAGCGTGTCGGCCAGAAATGCCTTGATGTTCGTCTTGATTTCCTCCGCATCCGCCTTGCTGCCGATGACGCCGCACAGCCAATCATCTGCATACCGGACGTAGAAAAGACGCCTGTAGCTGCTGTCTTGCGGATCAGAGTAGGCGGTTTGGTGCATGGCGCTGCGAATTCCTTTGATTGTTTTCACCGTCTGCTGCTTTTCTGCTGCATTAAGCTTTTCCCAGTTGGAAGAGGAACACTTTTTATAGCGCATGTATTTCAGCTTTTGTTCCAGATGGGCATAAGCCTCACTTTTGGTTCGCTTTTGGCCGCTGTTGAACTGCTTCATCAACCGCTCCATGTAGCCATCCAATTCGTTCAGATAGATGTTCGATAGAATTGGACTGACAATAGAGCCTTGCGGCGTGCCGGAATACGTGCCATGAAAGGTCCAGTCCTCGACATAACCTGCTTTGAGGAATTTCCAGATGAGTGCGATAAAGTATTCATCCTGAATTCGTTTGCGCAGAAGTTGGATCAATACCGCGTGGTCAATATTGTCGAAGAACCCTTTAATGTCTCCCTCAATAAACCACTTGGTTCCGGTAAAATTGGCTTGCAGTTGCAGCAGAGCAGTATGGCAGCTTCGCTTCGGACGGAATCCGTGAGACAGATTTGAAAAGGTCGGCTCATAAATACTCTCCAGAATCAGGCGGACCACTTCCTGCACCAGCTTGTCCTCGAAGGAGGGGATACCCAGCGGACGCTTCTTGCCGTTCTTTTTGTTGATGTAAGTACGTCGCGCCGGATGAGGCTGATAGCTGTGGTCTTTCAAACGGGCAATCAGTGTTTCGATTCTCGCTACACCCATACCGTCGATGGTTTGACCATCGGTTCCTGCCGTCATATTGCCATCGCTGGCGTAGATATTCTGATAAGCCAACAGAAAGAACTCTACGTTGTACAGGTTGCGGTACAGGCGTTCATAGCGATAGCTCTCCTTGCATGCTTGTTGTGCTAGACTGTTTAATACTTCGACTGGATTTCTCAATGCCTCACGCATCCTTCCATTCTTTGTATTAAGAGACAGACTGCTTCCCTTCGCCATGTGAGCGGCATTATCCGCATCCGATTTTACGGCTTTCCCTGTCAATTCAGGGTTCTCGGACTACTATGGAAGCTCCGTTGCCTTACCGGATATTCAGCGTCATCTTTCTTGGGGGTCAGCCCTTGAAATTTATCCCCTCGCGGCATTACGCATAGCCGATTTTCCGGCGTTCCGGTTTAGGCAATCTCCGTTTAGACGATGAGAAACAGGCCTGTCAAAGTGTCGGATCGGACGTTCGTCCTTTACTGGTTACTCCAGTTGGTCGGTACACATATCCCGGACGGCTGCACCCGCAGTCTATGCAGCTCCTGCACCGCTTAACGCTACAACGATCCTGCGTTAAGGTCTCGACTATAACCCCTTGGACTATCCTTCAGGCAATTCAGCCTTGATCCTCGTCTTTGACGTTTCATCTCACCCTTGCAGTCGCAGCCTTGATCGTTAGGCTGACTTAGGGATTTTCCCATATGCTACACTCCCCGCCAGGTTTCCCTTTTGGATAAATGGGATGATGACAATGATTTTGGATATGTTTCATTGCTGCTTGCCAAAGCAGATTTTCTCATCGTCCTCGAACATGGTGACTTTGTGCAGTCACTCTGCCCTTACGGACGCACCCGCCGTATCGACAAACCCTTCACCGCGCCGGTTGCCAAACGCTTGCTTGGTCCGAACAACCGAGTGGACGATTTTGTTTTTCGCGACTTTCAGCCATTGTTTCATGTTGGGTAACCTCCTAAATGGTATGAAGATTGAAAAAGCCTGCCGTGATCCAGCAGGCCTGTCTTACTTGTAATAGCCAATAATGATGTTCAGCGTAGCCGAACCCAGTACCGCGCCAATGCAAGAGATAATGGCAGCAACGATCCGATTGTTCCATTTTTTCTGATCCATTTCGTCCGCTGCGGACCGGCGGATAAAAAAGTAAATGATGAGCACGCCGGACACGACAGGGGACAAAATCATCAGCCAAGTGGTCACATCGTTAATCAATTTTTCCGTGCCGGTAGCCAGCTTGCTGCCCTTGATGTCAGAGGCGAAAACGGAGGAAACGGACGAAAAGAAAAAAAGTCCCGCCCAAGCCGCAGATAACGCGAACTGAAGTACCGCCTGGCCTCCTTTTTTCAATCGTCGAACGAAAAAGGGGAAAAACCGTTTTGCACGGCCGCCGCGCGCTGCTGTTCTGCCAGTTGCCGGGTGATGTCCTTGTGGTAGTACACCCATATGTTCCATAGTTTCACCTCCTCTCTCGTGTTGGTCCGAATCGGCCGCCGCGCTTCCCGTTCCTCCCGTACTTTGCGGTTATGCTCCTTGTCCCCCAGCCCCATCATGCGGTTGAATGCCCATTTGCCGAGATCGGGAGCATACATCATGGCCGGATGACTGCGGGAGAGGACGATCTGATAAGGACGCGAGATGCGTCGCACTTCGTCCACGGTGAGCAGCTTGCGTTCCAGCAAATTCAGCGAATGTGAAGTGCTCGGTGTCGAGAATTTGCCGTGCGATGAGGAGAGTGAATAGCTGGAAGTGGTGTACGTCCCCAGTTTTTCGCTAATCTCTCGCAAAGTTTCGAGGTCATCAGCCTGCAAGTAAATCCATGTCTGGCAGTTGGACTTGATCGTGCTGGCGGCATGGGCATCGTACTTTTCCTTGAGTTGCTCGAAGCTTTGCAAAAACAGGTTGAAGCGCATCCCGCGTCCGCCACCTACGGTCAGCTTGTTCGTAAAGTCAGCAATGGGCGTAAAGTTGCCAAACTCGTCCAGCAGGAAGTTAACGCGCCGCTTGAGCCGCCCGCCGCGCTTGTCAGCCTCGGCGGTCAGCAGTTCATAAAGCTGCGAAACCATCAGGGATGCAACAGGGAAGAATGTGGTCTTTTCATCCGGCAAAACAATAAAAAGCGCCTGTTTCTTTTCGCCGAGCTGGGCTAAAGAAAAGTCGCTTTTATGGGTAATGGCATATATGGATTTGGAGGTAAACAGCCGCAGCGTCGTTAACGCCGAAGTATAGAAACTACCCTTGGTACGGGAAGGGGCGATATCGGAGATGCTGAGCAGCGCTCGGGCCGGATGATGCTGCGGCAAACGTTTGACGTACTCTTGCATCGGTGTTTTGTTGCCGATTTGCTTGTTCATCTCGGCTAGAAACCAGTACGCATTGGTCAGGTTCTGGTATTCGGGACGTTTGATATTATCCCATACGACACTGAGGATGGAAGCGGCGATAACCGACATCTCGCCGTTGGTCCAGATCTTTTCACCTTGGGCTTTACCGACCAAGACATTTGTCATATCCCAAGCGAGCATCTCGGCCTGCTCCTGATCACCGGCAAGGCCGGCATCGATAATCGGCTGGAGCAGATTGTAGTGATGACTTTTTTCCGGGTGGCGGAAGTCGAGTTCCAACACCTCGTAGCCGAGCTTCTCTAGCATAGGGCCACTGTAGTGAAGCAATTCCGCTTTCGGATCGGAAATGACCATGGATTCGCCGGCGAGGGCCAGCAGACCGATGGATTGCAGAACGACCGAGCGGGATTTACCGCTGCGCGTTGCGCCTATGCACAGCGTATGGACATCATCGCCGACATAGTAAAGCTCCTCACGTCCGCGTTCCGGGTTCATTCCCAGCACGATGCCACCGGAGTTGAGGCTGAGCGGTTTGGTCGCGTCTGGTGGTGGTGAATCAGGTTTGGGGATCGTTTTTGGATGAAACAGCTTCATCGTGCATATCCTCCTGTTTTGGCGGTTTCAGAAAGTTTAAATCATCGTATCCGCTATCGATCAAATGTCGGATCAGCGGATGGCGAAAATCGAGCGAATAATGGTCAAAAGCTCGTGGCCACTCCTCCTCCTTGAGCCAGCGGGCCGACCCGTGTTGATGCTGCCCGGTTGAAATCGGTGTTTCGATGCCAGGAGCAACCCGTTGCAGCTTGCTTTGGTAGGGGCGGTTGTTGGTCGTGAAAAACAGCACGGTAAGCAGTGAAATGAAGCCTTGCAAACAGACGAACAGCAAAACATGCTGGCTGTTGGATATCAGACTGGACAGACATGACTCGAGGGTTGACCATGTAAGTCGGGAGGTGTTGCCAGACAACAGACGGTGGAGGGCGGTACTGATAAAGAGATTGAGTATGCCCCCAATCCCGAACAATAGCAAGGAGATTGCCCATTTTTGCTTCGTTTTCACAGTTCCAGTTCCTCGGTCGGTTCAAAAAAGTCGTCCGGCTCAGGTTCTTTGGCAGATAACGACAAAAGAGAGGGATTAGCAGCATGGGAGAAGGTAGGGTTTTCCTGTTCATGGGATTGCTCAGCAATCTGGTCCAATTGGAGTTGCAAAAACAGCGATTTGGGTGCGGGACGGTCGTGGATATGTCCCCACTCTTCGGTGTGTTGGTTATGCATTGCGACATACAGCGGGTCGTCTGTGCAAAGTGTGTGCAGCAGACTGTCTTCATTGACCACCTGCGCCATGACCGCAGGATGAGAGGCAGATAACTCATAGATTGGAACGGCACAATGGTCCAGCGGATAATACAAATATTCGCCATGGTTAGCAGCTTGCTCTTGGGCCATGTCCGACAAGCAATGACTAGCGACAGTCTGGTGTACCGCAAGCTGCCATTTTCCGTCGCTCTCTAATAAATACAGTCCATTATGGAGAGGTTGGCTATTTGTCACCGTTCCCCAAGGTGTATTTTCCGGAGCCTGCAGTGAGCCGAAGTATTCTGGAGCGAAAAACTTGCCATCCTCGGCAAGCTGCTCCGGACTGCCGCAGCGCTCCTTGAACTCGGGATCCGTAATCGCATTTTTCTGGAGCAATTCGTAGGCGGGAACTGAGCTTTTGGCATCGTCAAAGTATACATGGTCACCGTGTTGTTCCCCGATGTTGAGTGCTTTTTCGCTTAACTGTTCTTTGGCGTGGTCGGCGTCGATGACGATTCCGCCTCCCCGTTCGGCTATCATTTCATACACATGCAGGGCAATCTCCGCGCAGGTCAAAATGTTGCCCCAAATGGAAATCTCCGGTCTGGACATAAGGAGCCCTCCTTTCAGCGATCTTCGGCAAGCTCCAGTGCATCCGGATTACCGTCGTAATCGTAGGCGAACTGCTGGTCGTAATCCAGTTGGATATCCCGATCACTTAGTTCAGGCAGCACATCTTCCAGTTTCTCAATCAAAATCTGCGCTTGTTCAAATTGGTCGATGGTTTTGTCGTTCGGACTAATGAGGAATTTGACGATTTCGTCATGAATGAGGATGAGTTCATTTTCGCTGAATAGCTTCTTTTCATCCACTAGTCCACTGCGGCAGGCGAAGTTTTCCAGCGCCTGTTCCTTGTCATAGAAGTATTGCCGCTGTACCGGCGTATTGTTGTCCGGGGATAAACGATACGTGGAAAAGACGAATTCAAACAGCGGATGGTGTTTGCAGGCAAGGACGACATCGCCGTACTCGCAAAGTTTGTACACGCCATTTGTAATCTTAGGCGTATTCTCGGTATACGGCTTTTCGGTGCATATCCCAAGCTGCAGCGCTGTCTTTCGGGCTAAGTCTTGGATTTGTGACATCAACCGGTCCGGGACCGTAACAAACGGATTGCGCTCGACCGTATCCATGCGGGTATAGAAGGCGACGAGCTGGTCTTTCCAAAAAAGGTCTGCCAAGTAGTCTGCTGAAGTTGAGCGTTTGACCTCAATGCCCTGTTCAGCCAAGGTCGTGAAGAACGCTTTGTAAAATTCACTTTTACTTTTCATCTCATGTTCATTCCTTTCGGATGGGACGATGGTAAGTTTTTCGAGAAAGATGGAGTTAGTGTGGATTCTGCATTCCGATCACTTGGTTTCTCGGACGCTCTTTGGATCAGGACGAGTAGGGGAAGGGGCGGCGGTTACCTTCGTCTGGTTGGTTTTGTTTGTTTGAGTAGATTTTCGGCGTGGGGGCTGTTTCATTAACTGTTCCAGGCCTTGCAGGTGTCTATCTGTGAAAAGCATGTTGTTTCATCCTTTCGGGTTTTAAATAGGTTTCAATGATTACCTCTCCATACCGCGATCCTTGTGTCGAAGCAGCCATTCCTTTTTGGCGAGCTTGGATAAGTCTCCGCCCATGACTCTGGCCTTGTCGTCGTAATTCAGTTCGGCACGCATCATCCACCCTTCCGCTGCGGTAAGCAGTTCTAGCAGCATTTGCTCGGCCAGCGCATATTGCCGATCGACTTCTCGAAAGCTCGACGTGGCCTCCTTCTCCAACTGAATCATCGTACGGACGGTTTGCAGAATGCGGTTCGCAATACGTTTTTCCGCTTCGTTTCGATAGCTCGTGCGTAGCGTTCCTAATCGGTCAGGATGGCTGTCGTAGAGCATAGCCAGCTTCAGCTTGGCTTGCACATAGTTTTCTACCATTTGTGCCAAATACCGATTGTCGTTCAACAAATCTTGAACCATTGCATCTACCCGTTGCTTGGTTTCCGAGGGCAATAGCTTGTAGACAAGCCTGCCGCTTTTCGGCATGTTCCGGCGCAGATCGAATAACTTTTTGGCCCACTGTTTGACTGAATCGGGTTCGATCAGGTGGTGCTTGGGGAAGCGGAGAAGGGAATCCTCATCCTCTTGTTCAAATCGATGCTGTAAGGCTCGGAAAGCTTTGGGATTTAGTCGCTTCATATAGGCTTCAAATTCCTCAAGGATGCTGTCCGTCACTTCGGTGATGCCGGTTTTAAACTGGTCTCGTTGCGCACAAAATTCCCTGATTTTGTACGCGAAGGTGTCTTTGATGAGTTGTTTGCGAATGCGGTTCGGAATTTCGGGGTGGGTGAAGTTCTTCATGATGGTTTGCGACTTGTCCCAAAACACCACGTGAAGATGCGGATGATTACGCTCATTATGGAAGGCAGCAGCCCAGCACAAGTTTTCAATCTTGATCTGGTTATGAGCGGCAAGGGTGGAGATATGCTGTTCGATATATTGTTGCCAATCGGTGAAATCTGTTAAACCGAGTTCAAACGCAGTCTCGGTCCGAAATGAAATGACACTGCGATACATATTCTTGCCTTCCCGCGAAATCTGCCGTGCGATCCGTGCGACTTCCTGCCAGGAATCGAATGCCTGCAGACTGCCAGGCTTAAGCTTGCCAAACAATCCGTGGCCCAAGTTTTCATGTCGAACCGCACCGGGGCGGGTGGCAATATACCCAATATGCACATAGTTGCTGACTGCGGTTTTCCGGTGATTGGGATGGAAGAACCGCTGCTTATAGATCAGCGACATCGCCATCATCACCACGCAACCGTTCCAAATTGCGTTCGAACGTATCGCCGGAGAGGAACAGCTTTTCCGCATCGGTCAGCTTCATCTTGGTGTACTCGACCGCAAGCTGCCGTGCTTTCCGTTCAATTTCCCGAAAGGTGGTATAGCGGTTTGTATCGATCAGGTCGGCGATGATAGCAATCGTGGAGTAGTAGGCTGCGGCAGACATGATGAGATCCTTGCTAGCAAGTCCAGCGAGTCGATTGCTGAGGCCATTAATGGCAATCGAGATCTCCTGCCGAATGATGCCGGTGATGAAGTCAATCTCTTCAGTATAGGCTTCCACCGACATCCCTTTTTGTACGAAAGCCCTCACAATATCTGCCATGCTCAGATGCTTGGAAGCGGCGTATTTCTTCAATGCTTCATACTGCTTTTTGGGAAGCTTGACGGTAATCTGGACCGTTTTTTCATTTTGGGCCAAAGGTACCACCTTCCTTTTGAGAATTCCGTCAGTGACATTCGATCGTCGGGGCAAATTCGCTAAAAATGTCGGTGGAAGCTCTGCTTCCACGCGGTGTTTCACGCAAAATGACATTTTGCTATTCCTGCCTTTAACCTCCACCCCAAGAGGCGGGCCTCTCGGGGTGAAGGGCGGCAGTTCTTTGATCCGATGGGAAAAAAGGGAGATGGGCACGGTTTCATCGCTCCTTATTAAGGATGGGATAGCAAATAGCCACATTCCCTCAGTGGGGATGTGGCTGACTTGGCTGCCGGTAATTTCATTTACTAGTCAGAAGGAAAAGATTAGTCACATCACGAATATTGGTAATATCGTGAATTCAGAATAATCTTGTTAAAAGCAATATCTGGGTAAACCTATTTTTCCGAAAGGAGCAACCCATTTGGTGCCTGATTTAAATGATATCAAAGTAAAGAGAATACTAAAAAAAATCAATTCAAAATATGAACCAATTTACATTCCTGTGGTTTCGGAGTCTTACGCGTTGCTTAATGAATGTTTTCCTAACGTCGAGAAAAAAGTCAAATTAGATGGGGGAAGCATCGTATTTGGATGGCAAATATGGAAGACCCCTCTTATTTGTGAGGCAGAATTTCATGGAATTTGGAAATCACATGATGGAAATTTGTTGGATATAACCCCCAAGAACCCACATGTTGAATCAATTTTGTTTATTCAGGACGATAACGTTTTATATAATGGAGCGCAAATAGACAATATTCGAATTAACAACACAGATAATCCCTTAGTCAATGATATCATTGATATTCACAAAGCACTTTTTAGAATCAGAAATAAAGGTGATAGAGCATTTGTCTATAAAAGTACATTAAAAGGCGAGGAAGCAAGAGTATATCGTAATTTGGAATCTTTCGGTTCGATTTTACAAAACTATATTTATCAAGGTGGACAAATTAATGCTCATTGTTTTTGCGGAAGTGGATATCTATATACTGACTGCCATAGAAGAGAATTGGATTCTTTAATACTGCGTTCAAAATCGTTTTAATTTCAAGGTTCCGTTCGCTAGTCTTTCAGATGTTGGATGAATGCAGAAATTGTAAACAGAAAAATCAGTTAGTGAGAATATAAAAATTGGGTGGACATATGCGTTTGATTGAAATATCCGATCGTCACATAAAAGATGTAACAATGTTTCTCATTCAAAACAAGCTAATTTTTCATCCTAAGATTTCACCAGAAGGAACACCTGACTTTACAAATTATTATGGCAGGGACTATATATTAATTTTGGATAGAAACATCCTTACCAAGCTTATAGAGTTGTGTATTCAAGGTACTCTTAACGATAATTATCTACTCAAAGTAGTTGGGAGTATTATGTTTTGGGCCGAATTTAATGGAGTAAGAATTACCGCAGGAATTGCACTTAATGAGTATGCCTACAATTTGAAAGATAATTTAAAGGCCAGCAAAGAAAATAATATTTTTCTTGAAATATTTGATTTCTATTCACCACTCCAATGGTTAGACCTTGCCTTAGGAGTTAAAAATACCATACCACCAATTACACTTTCTAAAGATTTGAATTCTTATACGTTTAACGTTGAGAACGATCATTATAAAATGCATTATGCAGAAATGTTGCACATAACATTACTTTTGGCAGATCAACAATTGAATAATACTGAAAAAATGATTGAGTTTATTAAGTGGAACAATGATAATCTTTTATTTTGTCAATATACCTTAATCTATGCGTGCCTATTGTTTTCACGGAAGATTAAACAAATTAATACTAAGCAAACTGATGAGATATTTAAGAAGTGTAGAAATCAGGCGTGGGATCTAACTTATTTGTCTTTTTGGAGTACGCTATATTGGGAAGATAGTGGATCTAACGAAGTGTTTTTATTTGGTACAATGGATAAGGATTTGAAGAGAATTTTTATAACCACACACGAAGTAAATAAGAACCCATTTGTTGAGTGTTTTGGAGAGGATAAAGGGATAAAGATCCATAAAGAGTTTCAGAAGATTATTTCAAATCGTGTAAAGCCACACATCTCAGAGGACTATTTAAATCGATTAATAGAAAGTGAAGAAAAGAATTTATGAAAAGTCATTGTATAATGCAGTTTTTTAGAAAAGTGTAGGAAACAAAATTACTTTTCGAGATTTAGATAAAATAATCCCGTTCAAAAGAACGGGATTATTTTATCTATGATCTTTGTATTGGGCGATCAGGTAGAGCTTCGTACAATTTCGTATATGTCAATCCAGCTTCCTCTAGCAGTTTGTTTAATGTTGCAGAATAAGTAGCGTTATCACTTTTGCTATATGCGTCAAACAGTAAAGTAGATATTCGATGTGCTAACGCAGAAATCTCTTGAGGAGTCCATATGTGCATCTGTTGTCCAGGACTGGCAGTTGGATGTGAAGGAATAATTGGTCCTACAATCAATAATTTATATTGACGACTTGATTCAGGAAATTCTTCTTTATACCATTCACTATGATTTAAGGCTTGACCAACATCTCTTTTCGAATAGAATGATGTATCTTTTTTCTCTTCTTTACTTTCAATTAAAATATCCACTTCTGGTGAGGTCCAAAATATATCAGGGCCGCGGCCACCTGTTTCTGAGTCTGGCCTATTGGAGGCAAATCCTAAGTATTTGCCTAACCAGGACAAGGCTTCTTCGTACTGATTTGTTGTACTCTTTTCACTGAAAAGAGGGGATAGTCGATCTTGCATCTCGCTAAATGATCCATAATTGAAATCCCCTCGCTCGCTAAGGACACTCGCTATTCTTTCACCCTGAGAATCTCCAAAAATTACAGGAGGAGCATAGGTGGTTACAGAATCTGGATTAATTTTCCCGAGTACTCTAAAAGCACTTGAAGCCCTATTAAAGTATCTTTCAGCGGCTGACGTATTACCACCTAAAAGATGGACATAACCTAACCAATGTGCGTGCCAGGAGGCAAGAGCTTTGTCTTGGTTAAAAAGTGTATCCAAATGTTCTTCAAGTGCGCGCGCTGCTTGTGGATACTCGCGATCCCATAGATGTTCTAAGAACTTTCGTTCTGCAAAAGCAACTTTAATACTATAGTCTTGTTCATCAGTTGTATTTGTTTCAAATGATTTTTCATTCACCACAGAATGAGGCTGTATTCTCGCTGTGTGGACTGATGTCCATCCAAGGTCCCTTGGTACAGCTACAACTGACATTATCAATTTATGTAAATCTTGAATATTAGAGATGCTTTTGGTTAGTTGTTCTCCCAGTTCTAATTGAGCACGGGTATACGCTGGGATTACTTTTCGATTACTCCCCCTAGTGATCCAATCTCCAATATCATCCCCCAGTAAAAAGACGACGCCATAATCATCATTGCCTCTTGAGATCCTACCCATAGCCTGAATTAAACGTGAAGCTACAGTTCCTTGAAGAAATTTGTTTTCCCCTAAATTATTCCACAAAAATTTCTCCATGCTTCCTGTTCCTGATGGCAATCCATCAACAACAAGGAAACGACATGTATCTCCGGGGAAATCCATGCCTTCAAAACGAGCAGGGGCAACCAAAATTCCATTTTGTGCTTTTTTGAACTCTTCTACTCTAAGTGTAAAATCGTCCGATGAAAAGGTCATTTCATGCTCACGCCAGCGCTTAGCTCTAGGTTCGCTTTTTGGAATTACAAGGATTTTTTGGTACTGTGATAACCAGACAATATAATCAAACATAGCTGACTTAAGAGCAGGATTAACATAAGGGGTAACGATAAGGCGTTCAGACTCCCCAGCGCTTGTCTTAGGCTCAATGTATGCATCAGGCAAGAAGCCAAAAGTACGAACAAACTCTGGTTTATCCTGTACAGTTGCAGATAAAAAAACTTTAGTAACAGATGGCGACATGAATGGCAAATTATTGATTGGTGGCAGGAACGGTGAAATCTCAATGCTATCAGAACTAAGGAATGCAACACAAAGATCTAAATTGTTCCGCAGATGTTCCCAGGCAAACATTGAAACTTTCTTTGTTGTAACACCTTCATTTGTAAGAGATTCAATTATACGATTTACAGCTTGTTTCCAGACAAAAAGTGGAATGAACAGTATACTTGGATCATCTTTGAAAGTGACGACTTGATCGAATTCAGGTCCACGGTGGATGGACTCAAAGTACTTACGTACTTGTCCAACTAATGTAGAGTAAGTAACTGGAAATTCAGATTCAGGAATATGAAGAGTAAAGTTTTCTCTTATAATATGAGATGCAACATGTGAATCATCAAAAATTATGCCTTCGATGTCTCTGAGAAATCTTGTATTCTTCCCATTGAATAGTGTTTGATAGTTAGTTAAACATTGAATTTCTCCAGTATTAAATTCAAGCTCATTAATCATATTTCTGTTATAGTATGTAGCTACTGAAAGTCCTAATCTTTCTGCAGCTTGGGCTGTTTGAACAATAAGTTGATTAGAGCCACACAAGTAAAAAACTCTATCTAAAGAACGATTAGTTATTGCCTGACCTTCCAATAGTCCAATAACTGTTTTGCCACCACCAGTATTTAGTATGACGGCGACATGTTTTTTGCGCTGCTCTAATACGTGGTGTAATTCATCGAGCGCAAGATACTGTCCCCGCCATAAATCGTTAACTTTACCTTTAGGCAAATTGTCGTATATTTTTATGGGATGTGTTTCTTTTGGGCCGGTTGGTTTATTGAAAAATTGACTAAAATCAAATGACATTTTCCCACCTCGTTGAATTTAAGTATTTACTTTACTTAATCCATGCGATTCATGCGATTCAAGAGGCTAGGATTAGTTTCTTACTCACCAGGCCATTCACATAAACCTCATGATTATTTAATCCCCAAGTGCAGTAAGATTGGTTAGTTTGATCTACTGAATTGCTCTTTAAGAACCTTGTATAAAATAATTCCATATTATTTATGGTAGCATCAAACATACGTCTTCTCAACCAGATATTTCATTTAATATGTGATTTTCGGAGTATAACATCGAGCAAGATCAAGAGTGGAAGGACAAAAGGGAACAGTTACTCATTCTGCTCAATAACCTACTATAGAGGGGGCTCCAATTTTAAGGAGTCCGACAGAAAGCCAATGTCAGACGGCGCTTGCAAGAGAACCAAACTAGAAAATTTAAATACACGAGAACAGTGATAAAAGTGAAGCTAATTCCGTTTTGATTAATCGAATTGATATGGCGTCTCTGTTTCACACGAGAAAGCCACTTCTTACATTTCAAGAATGTCTTCTGTCTCAAATCCCCGTTTTCGTTCTCTTTCTATTAAATACCTAAGGGCGCGTAATTCCTGATTTATATCCTTAATTTCAGGGGTTTCCACAGAAGTTATATATCCAAGCTTGGCATATTTATTGGCAAATTTAAAGGCAGCTTCTTGCCCCCAATTGGGAGCCGGGCTGCCGTCATGAAAGGTGGCGTTTATATCGTTGTCCAAGCAAAAAATGATCTCCGTAATGTCGTGATGCCCCAAGAAGCGTTCTAGGGCCAGATCAGATAAACAACCAAGCGAAATACGATGGTCCTCGTTCCAGTCACGCCCGTCCAATTTCGACAAGGTGGCATGACTCATAGCGTCGATCGGGCTTTCACAAACATAAACCTTTCGGCTGGTTCCGTAAATATGGAAAGGATAGCTCTTGTCCGAATAAGGTAGGTCCTGTTTGAAAGGTCGCTCCGGCCAGGTGCCGCGCAGGGAACAGTATTTGGCCGATCTCTCCTGATCGTACCCGACAAAGACGCAATTTCCGGTCTTATCCTGCTGGTACAGCTTTTTTTCGAGCATTAAGCGGGAGACGATTTCCGGTTCAATGCCCCGGGCATGGATCAGGTACCAGGCAACACGTCTATAGTTGGGTGCTTTATCCGGGAGCTGCAACTTTCCGGAATGTTTCGGAAGGGAAGGAACAGATTGATGTTGAGGTACGTCGGTCTCTAACAAACACGCAACCGCCTCTTTAAAGTCCATCCGCATAAAATGCATCACAAAGTCGATGGGACCGCCGCGGGTGTCTGTTGAAAAGTGATAGAATTTGTTACTGTCCCGGAAAAAGTAAAGACCGCCACTTTGCTTCGCATGAAGCGCGCGGCGGCCGCCATTTTCGAGGATATAGCCATGAGATTTGGCGAATTCGATTAGGTTAATGCTGTTCGCCCGCTTGATTTGTTCTTTACTAAACGGTAGTTTTTTTTCCATAAGTCACCATAAAATTTCATGAGATTATTTTAGATAAACTTGCACAAGTGTAACAAAAGTGATGTTAGGCTTCCTAAGAAAATGTTGTCAATTTTTCGGTAATTTTGGAAGGGATATGAGGCTTGTTGTCGAATTTTACACCTTAAGATGTTGCTTACTTGGGTTTCAGTCATGAAGTAGTTCTTAAGTTACTAATAAATTGAAGGAGGCATTCAAGCGTGCATATATCTAGTTTGAGTATTACAGGATATAAGAACTCTAAAGAAAAATCTTTAATAAAGCTTCATAAAGGACTCAATGTACTGGTTGGGGAAAATGGCTCAGGTAAAACGACAATCGTTAATGCTTTAAGACTTATCTTACGCGAAAACGAGTTTTCATATATGAATATAAATGAAGATGATTTTTATGTTTCATTAGATAAGAAGTACTCGGCTCCTAATATTAAAATTGATCTAACATTTGATTCTCTTAGTCCAGATGAACAAGTTACATTTCTTACATGGTGCGATGCGGATTTTAACGCCCAATTACACTTAGAAGTAAGCTCAAATCCTAATAGAAAAGGTTACTTTAAAAAAGAAATTTGGGGCGGAGTCTCTAAATCGAGCATATTCGAAGAGGAGACATTTGAATGTATTGATTGTATCTACCTACCACCTCTTAGGGATGCAGAGGAAAAACTGGTTAATGGGAAAAGATCGAGGTTAGCACAATTATTAAAAAAACAGTATGGAGACAAAAAAGATGAACTTGTACAGAGCGTTAAAAGCTTTAACGAGCAAATAACAAGTAACGCTGATAAAAAATACAATGAAATTGAAATTGCGAAGCAGAATATCAATGCTAAATTAGAGGAAACATTAGGACAACGTCTTGGACAGAGTATAAATCTACAGTTTGCTGAGACGACCTTCAATAAAATTGTTGAAAGTATAAAAATGGTCTTTTTCCCTGGGATTAAGGAGAGCAATCCGGATAAGTTCAGGGATATCGCTACTAATAGTTTGGGATACAATAATTTGTTATACATAGCAACTGTTTTTGCAGAGCTTGAATTGCTAAAAGATAATAATATGATGACGGTTCTATTAATAGAGGAACCGGAAGCACATTTACATCCTCAGCTTCAAGTTAAATTTATAAAATACCTAGAAGAAATAAGCCGTACCCTCGAAAATATACAAGTTGTTATTACTACACATTCACCAGTGCTTGCTTCTTCTATAAAAATTGATAATTTAATTCATGTTATCCAAAAAGGTGACGCAATCATTACGACTGTACTAAAGGATATCGATTTAGGTGAAAGTAGCAAGAACTATATCAATCGATGGTTAGATGTGACGAAATCCACTTTGTTATTTTCAAAAGGTATTATCCTTGTTGAGGGTATCAGCGAAGCGATGCTTATCCCTACGTTCGCTAAAATCGTATTGGCGCAATATAATAAAAAAGCTCTAGCTGACATAAAAGAAATATTACCAAATTCTTTAGAAGAGGCGGGCGTTTCTACAGTTAACATTAACGGTATAAATTTCAAACACTTTATGAAGCTGTTTGCAAATTGCGATGGTTCCTCTGGTAAAGTACATTTACCTATTAATTGTTCTGGAATTACGGATAATGATCCACCAAAGCTCAAAGAATTTGTCTATGATAAACATGGGGAATTAAAAAAAGATAAAAATAATGAGCCTATAACCAGAAGTGTGGATACCTTTCCTCTTCCTGGTGAATCACCTTCAGGAGCAAATAGTGCACTACAACTAATTGATGATATTGCTAAGAGTAATTGGGGACGCTTGTATCACTCTCCTTTAAAAACTTTTGAATATGATTTAGCAATAGAAGGAAATACAAGTCAAATGGCAAAAGTTCTTCATGATCTGTGGCCTTTAGAAGGAACAGTTAAAGGACATTGTATGACAATCTGTTCTAGAAACAATCAGTACCCAGAAAATGTTCAATTATTAAAAGAAGATGCGGAATATATTTTTAAACATATTGATGTTGACGAGGTTGGTAAAGGGATTTATGCGCAGGAGCTAACGGATTATTTGGAGTTAAAAATTAACCGACACATGGACAGTATAAATGAAACAAGGTCAAATCTAATAGATGTTTACGCTAAAATTAGTGAATTAATGGTTATTCCTGAATACATAAAAAGAGCTATAATTTGGGCATGTGGGGGCATCGAAATAGATGAATAGGAAAGAAATGGAGCAAGAAATTATAAACACTCTGAGTAAAAATAAACAAGCAAATTACTCATACATTTCTTTGATTCAAACTAAAGTAAAAGAAAAAACGGAACAACAGTTAAAATATGTTCTTTCTTCTATCACTGAAAATATATACTTAGAAGCTTGTGCAGGAAGTGGGAAGACCGAAGTTGTTGGAATGAAAACTGCATATGAAATTAGTATGTGGAATTCCAAGAATAAGGGACTTGCTGTACTCACATTTACTAACGAGGCTACGGATACTATTAAAGAACGAGTAGAAAAGTTTTCTGGTTTAACCTCATTATATCCTCACTATATCGGAACTTTATCAGGATTTATTCATGGATTTATTGCGCAAAGCTTCGGTTCCAAATATTTCAAACATAAAAATAGGGATGGTGACACTTCGTATAGATTAATAGATAAAAATTTGGATATTTTCAATAATCACTGGTTAAAAAAATATGAACTCCCATATACAAACATTAATCCATCAAAGCAATACTCTTATGCTAACCAACTTTATTATGATTACAATATTAATGATTTGATAATCTATCATTCTGAAAACCACAAGGTTTCATTAAAAGAATATTATGATTCTGCCGGAGTTCAAGAATTCATTCAAAATTATCGGGAGAAGAGCGGTAATAGTCATTCATTAGGGTTCGATTATATAAAAAATGAAATAAAAAAGGTTAAAAGAAACTTTTTGGAGGATGGGTTTGCTAACTTTGAAGATATAAATAATATAGCATATATAGTCTTGAAGAAAAATCCCAATATCGCTTTACTACTAGCATTACGATTCCCTGTCATTCTCATAGACGAATGTCAGGATTTATCCAGGATTGAAATTAATATCCTTGATCAATTAAAAGCTAATGGTGCTACTCTCCATTTCATTGGAGATCTTAATCAGTCGATCTATGAGTTTAAAAATGCAAATCCTGAAATAACGAAAGAATATTTATCTAATTTCCAAAAGTGTTACTTAACAGATAATTTTAGAAGCTGTCATTCCATAGTAAATACATCTAATCAATTATTAGGTATAACATTGCCTATTCGTGGACGAGCAGATGACAAGTTAGGTGATAGAAGTGTTTGCTATTTAGAATATAGCGATTTATCCACAGTCAGTCAACAATATTTAGACTTCCTTAAAGAGGTTAACATTTCTTTTGACAGATCGGCCATTTTGGTAAGGCAACAATCATTAAAACAAGAGCTAGAAACAAATTCCCAAGAAAGTAAACATCCGATTTTAGATGCTTTACAACTTTGGATTTATAATACACCCAAGTCACGATTGTTAGCATTAGAACTAGCAAGTAAGCACATGCAAAGGTGGTTTGGGGGGGCAAAAACTAAAAAAAATTATCATTGCCCTAGTGCAATTGATTCCGTTTATAGATGGAGAATTTTTATTAAGGATTTTTTGGAAGGATGTTCAGTAATTGATGATTTAGTGAAATTCGAAAATGTTAGATATACTGCCTGGTACAAAAATTTTAACAAGCACTTTATTAATATATTGGAAGAGTCGTATCATTCATTAAAAAGTTATGATGGCGAAAAGAGAGACTTTAGCAAATTAACTAAATTAATCGCTCCCCGTGGCACTGCTAAGAGTGAAATCGTTACCTATAACACAATAGACAATTTAAATCTGTTGTCAATTAACACTATCCATTCGGTAAAAGGAAAAGATTTTGATAGTGTACTGGTGGTTTCAAGTCTTCGTAATAAAGGAAGCGGCCATTGGAAGCAGTGGGTCGAAAAAGAAGTAGAATCGGGGAGGATAGGCTATGTTGCAAGTACAAGAGCA
Source organism: Paenibacillus terreus (assembly GCF_042138595.1). Taxonomy (NCBI): domain Bacteria; kingdom Bacillati; phylum Bacillota; class Bacilli; order Caryophanales; family Paenibacillaceae; genus Paenibacillus; species Paenibacillus terreus. The sequence goes on from NZ_JBHIRX010000018.1 coordinate 45,864, forward strand.
AAGTATTCATTGGTCTGGGCTGTTCCAAAATTAAAGAGAGAAGATCGAGTGAAAATTGAGTCTTATGGCTTTAAAAGAATTACATTTGCTGATTCATAATACATAGATCGAATCTCTTTATCAATTTTTATATTCCATTAACTTTCATGAAAAGGAGTCAAAATGAGTAGGAACATCCAATATGACAAATACAATTACTTTTGCTACATCGGAGTTTTTCAGGATACTGATTATGAACCAATATCTCTAATTCTTGACACACAAACAGCAATAATGCTTGAAAAGTTTTATTACAACCCTCATAAATTGAAAAGTGAGGTGAATGCTGCAATTACTCGCTTTTTGTTGGAAACGATAAATAAAGATAAAGTTCCAGGGCTTGCTATGCAAGAGGCATGTTGGGATAGAGCTTTAGGTTCTCTAAATCTTCCTCAGTTTAACAGGTTAGAGTTAGCATTAAACAACATCAATACTTGGGATAGAGAAAGGATCATAAAGCATAGCCAGTCTAACGGTGTTCCGTATAACGATTTTGTTACGAGAGAAAAAGTAACATTTACCGAAACAATGATTCCTCATTTAAAATCGAATCCTCTCTTACTCGGTAGTTACACAATCATTCTAAAGATTCATTTGTTGAACTATAGAAAAAGTAAGATTGATAAATTCAAACTATTTAGAGAGTTTATAGACTTTATGAATAATAAGGTCAGCATTTTTCATGCTGTAGAGTTTTCACTGGCTGTAGATTATTTCTTAGGAAATTCTAAGAAGAATGATAATGCACAAAGCTTGCTCAAGTTTGGTTCCAAAGATCCATTGGGTGCAATATTAACTTCTTGTTGGGATTTATTTTTTCTAAGATTCTTGCAATTGAGTTTTATGCAAAATATTGGAGGTATTTTAAGACCAAAACTAATTAGTCGTGATGATGCTCTCATTAATTTAGCCAAGTATTCGTATATTCACGGCCTAATTGAGGTTAATGAGACACCGATGCCTGTTGTGTCATTTGATCATGAAGATCTAGATACAACTACTTTGGACTATTTGGATGAGATCCGTACAGAGATAATAAAATCGACGCATATTAGAAGTCTATCCTATTTGGGCGATATAGAAAAACTAGTTGGAAGGATAACCGAAACTGCTAGGGAATTAGAAGAAGAACTAATAGGAATGATTAAGCAAAAATGAGCTAGAACATGTGAGAAGAACTGTTCTAAAGGAGAGGGGCACTTTTTATACGTTAATCCCCTCTCCCGAATCCGTAACACTCCTCATCCATTTCCTGTTCCGATTTTACCTCTGCAGAATCCTCTGTAATCAGTTCCTGTCCCTGCAGTTCCTGAAACTCCAATACCGAGTTAATTTCCGATTGCCGAGCCACCAATTCCTGCAATTTCTGCTCAAATTCGAATGGCTTCATTTTCTCCTGTTGTGCAGCCGTATACTGGTCATGCAATTCCTTCTGTTTTTCATCGGCAGCTTGCAGCAGAAAGGGGATTTTCTCAATAGCATTTTCGATTCGAGTAATACTGCCCAGTTCCGAATCACCCAAATCGATAGGATAGTTTTTCGCTCCCCGAATTTCCACATGCATGTTATACATAGACTGCCGTGAAAGGTAAATTTCAAATCCCCGATATGCCCCAATCCGAAGTGACTCATCAGGCTGTAAGGCCGTTATATTGTACAGGAGCAGGAGCATTTCACCGGCTTTTGGACGTTCCGTAAAGGTTTTTTCGTCCAATTCCATGTTAAACGGTTTGTTCCGGGACTGCTCAAGTAAACGGAGGTCTTCTTGCAGTTCCGAGATTTCTTGTTCTGTTCTTTGAAGCAACTGCGGATATTGTTTGATCTTGTATTTGAGCATCATTTGCTCATTATGCCAGTTGGATTTCAGCAATTTCAGTCGCGTCACTTCATTATCAATTTGCATTTTCTCGGCCAACAATGGGTTGTTTGTCGCGATCGCTTTGACCTCTGCCGCAGACAGTACGGTTTCGTCCGCGTCATCACAGGAGCGGGAAATGCTTTTGCCGGTCATCACTTGCGAGATATATCGAAGCTTTTGCTCTTGAATTTGCCAGAGATACGCATCAAATGTCCCTTTTGTGACATATCGGAAGATCTGGACAACGTTATTCTGGTTACCTTGTCGCAAAATGCGGCCGTCCCGTTGCGTGATATCTGCTGGCCGCCATGGACAATCCAGATGGTGGGCGGCGATCAGTCGGTCCTGAACGTTTGTGCCAGTTCCCATTTTTTGTGTGGAACCCAGTAGGACCCGAACTTCGCCGCGGCGCACCTGTTCAAACAGGGCTTCCCGCTGGACATCCGTATTTGCGTCATGGATAAAGGCGATCTCATGCTCTGGAACCCCGCGTGTGATGAGTTGCGTTTTGATTTCGTCATAAACGTTAAACTGTCCCGACTTCGGTGTACCGCTATCGCAGAAAATCACTTGAGTTAATCGATCTGCTTCTGTCCGTTGCCAAAGGTCGAACGTATTGGAGATACAACGGTTCAACTTGGAGGTCGGATCAGAGGGAGCCTCTTCATCCACCAGCCGTGGATCGATGGACATCAACTTCGCTTCATGCGTGAGCTTGAGCATATTGTCCTCGGTAGCGTCTACTTCATTGTTTCGGATCTTCTCGGCTCGAACGACAAAGTCGTCCATCATTTGCTTTTGAAAGAAAGAACATTCGCTGACGACAACGGTTGCTTTTCCGCCTTCCAATTGTGGGGTGGGCAAATTAAGCATATCCGCCGTTTGGATGTCAGCTACCAAGCGAAACATACTCATTAGCTCCGGCAAATTATGAAATTTGGCAAAGCGGGATTTCATTCGGTAGCCGCTGCCTTCCGGTGTGATCTCCAGCGACGTGACGACTTCCCCGAACGTCGCCGCCCAGTTGTCGAAGAAGTTCAAGCCAAGTTTGTGCAGTAGATGCGGCTGAAGGTAGCGTTGCATGATGTACATTTCCGACATGCTGTTGCTGATCGGCGTGCCGGTGGCAAAGACGACGCCTCGGCCATTGTTTATTTCCTGCAGGTACTGACATTTGAGAAGCATGTCCGTTGCGCGCTGGCTGCTGGATTTGCCGATGCCGGCAACGTTTCGCATCTTGGTGAACGTGAAGCAATTTTTATACGCATGCGCTTCATCGACAAACAACATGTCCACGCCCAACTGCTCGAAGGTAAGCAGGTCGTCCTTTTTTCGTTCGTTGACTAGACGCTCCAAACGGGATTTCAGATTGTTCTCGAAAACGACCATCTGCTTGATGCTCCAGTTGTCTCCCTTTTCTTTTTTCATTTGTTCGATCATGCGGGAGATGTTGCGGATTTCATCTCGCAGTAGTTGTTCCTGACGTTCTTTGGAAATCGGGATTTTTTCAAACTGGCTATGCCCGATGATGATCGCATCGTAATCTCCCATAGCTATTCGTGAAACGAAGCGTTGGCGATTGGAGAGGGCAAAGTCTTTTTTTGTCGTCACAAAAATGTTGGCGGCGGGGAAAAAGCGCAGAAATTCGTTGGCCCACTGCTCGGTCAAATGGTTAGGGACACAATATATTGGTTTCTGCACGGCACCAATTCGTTTCAGGTACATACCGGCCGCAATCATAGCTGCTGTTTTGCCTGCCCCCACTTCATGAGCCATCAGTGCTGTGCCCGAATAGATGATTCTTGCAGCGACATCTTTCTGATGCTTGCGCAGCTCCATTTCTTCGTTTATGCCTTGAAAAACGAGATGATCGCCATCGTAGTTTCGAGGCCGGATCGTATTGAACTTGTTGTTGTAAATGGCTAACAGGTCGTCGGCACGGTCTTTATCTCGAAATAACCAGGACGAGAAGGCTTCTTTCATCTGCTGCTGTTTGGCGCGGGCGATCATCGTTTCTTTGGCATTAACGACATACTTGATTTGCTCGTTCCCGTTGCTGTCCAGGTAGGTGACCGGATCGCGAACGGTGATGCTTTGCAGATTCAGGCTGCTTTCAAAAATCTCGTAGGCGTTGGCACGAGGAGTGCCAAAGGTTTGATTGACTTTGATCGAATTCCGTTCCAGCGATTTACCGGATACGCGCCAAGTATTGGTATATTCTAAGTAATCCACATCGATGGTTTGACTAGCCTGGAACACCTTGGCGGTTCCAAACGTTTCGTACATGAAGTCACGATAATAACGAACGGGAATCCACGGACTGCCGATGCGAAAATCAATATCTCCCGGCATGAGTGGAGGAGGTTGCACTCGGGTTAGTGCTTCGACGTTGCGGGTAAACAGCTCGGGATGTTCCTGAGCTTTCAGCATTGCATAGGCCAGCTTATCTTTGACATTGCCGGACAAATACTCTTCATCCAACTCCCAGCCTTCTTCCTCGTCACCGGTATATTTTTGCGGATTGAGGAAGATGCGATCATCGAGTTCTTCACGGACTTCGGAAGTAGTTTTCCCGCACAAATGTGCGATGTAGGGCAGGTCGATTTTCAATCGCTGGTTTAAGCAAATTTGCAGTGCTTCCAATGCGGTTTCCGCTTGGTCAGGCAAACGGTGCGGTCTGATGGTTGGTCGGAAAAAGATAGCAGCTTTCGTCCACGTTTTTTCCGCCGTTAGGTCTTCGATGGAACGAAGCAGCGGCAATTGATCGTCGTCGGTAAAGGCAGAAATGTTGGCTCGATCGTTTATTGCTCCGTGTTCCCGAACAAAACGGTCGTATACTTGATTAAGTACTTGCTGCGCTCGTTCGAGATCAGCCAGTGGATAGCCGTCGCGGGTTTGAATCTGAATAACATCGAGCAATGCCGCTTTGATTGTGCAGATTCCCTTAATTCGTTCGGCTTTTTTGCCATTGATGTCTTGCGGCAATAAGTAGCCATTTTCGCAATAGTAAATCCGATTATTTCGAACGACGTAGGTAAAGTTCTTAATCCCGGAAGGAGCTTTAATTCGTTCTGGCTCTTCGTCAAGGACGTCCATTTCTTCTTCCGTCAGACCCGGCATCGCAGTGAATTTAGCTTGTAGTGTCGAAAGCGCCTGTTCGAGTGCGACAGACAACTCTTGGCCCTCATGCGGCACGCATGCAGTCGCTCGTTCTGCTCCGTACATCCTGCGGTCCCAAACCATGTTCCCCAGTACCATATGGGGATGGGAGAGATAGTAACGGTTTAAAGGAATCCCGTCTGTTGTAGCATCAACATAAACCCACTCGGGCATTTCCGTGTTTTGTTGCTGTAGGGTGCGTTCCCGTTTTTGGAGAAACACAATGTCAGTGGTAACCTCGGCACCCGCCAACGATTGGAAGGTCGTATTGGGCAAACGGACGGCGCCGATCAGGTCGGCTTTTTGTGCCAACAGCTCACGTACACTAGAATCCTGTTTATCCATCGTCCCTTTACTGACAATGAAAGCCAGAACACCGCCAGGTTTAAGCAAGTCCAGTGCTCGAATAAAGAAATAATCGTGAATCAAGTAGCTTCTCGTATATCGCTGATCAAATACGCGAACGTTGTGGAACGGAATATTGCTGAAAATGGCGTCAAACCGGGTATCCCCAAAATCCACTGTTTCAAAGCCCTGCAGACGGATATTCGCATTAGGGTACAGTTGGTTAGCAATCCGGCCAGTTATACTGTCCAGTTCCACACCGTGCAATTCGGCGGTCTCCCATGCTGGAGGCACAACAGAAAAGAAATTACCGGTTCCCATGGAAGGCTCCAGCAGTTTACGGTTAGCTCCGTCGGTCAAGCCAAAGCGGAGCAAAGCATCGTGAATGGCCTGAATAACAATCTGTTCCGTATAAAAGGCGGTAATGGTCGAGTTTCGTGCCGCGGCGTATTCCGTTTCGTCCAACAATTGTTTTAACTCGTGGTACTCGGATTCCCAACCGGTAGCCGCAGGGTTGAAGGCATTGGCCAGTCCGCCTCAGCCCACGTAACCTGCTAAAACCTGTTGCTCATCTGGAGTCGCAAGACGATTCTCCGTCTCCAATTGCTTTAGCAGCCGAATAGCATCGACATTACGTCTGAATTTACCTTTTGGACCGGAAGGATACGGGGAGCTTTCCGGGTTAAAGCGAAAATTGACTGCTTCAATTGGAAGCGATGAAGCGGGTATGTCATCGGGAACGCTGTTGATGGAGTCTTGGTGGTTTGAAACAAAGTCAGAATCGATGTCCTGTGCTGTAGACTCAGACGCTTCATGTTCGATTTGGGCAGCGTAATCGAACAGCGTCCATTCCGTTTCGGCCGGTGGGAAAGGGGGGAAGCGTTCGTCGTAACGTCCCTCCCGAATCAATTGAAGGATAGTCGCAGCGACTTTATTCCAGGTGAATGCCGTTTCATGAGAGCCGTCAGCGTTGCTCCATTCCAGGCGCATTCCTTTGCTGTCGTGGTCGTAACCGTGCAATCCATTTCCGAATTCACCTCTGGCACCGCCAATGCCATATAGAGATTTGAGTACCGGGACAAGATTGGCCGCTTTTACTGGCTGGTGTTCCGTTACGAACGAATAGACACGTTCTTTGGTCTTTGATCCACTTTTGCTGCTTTGCAGAAAGAGTTCCAACATGTGATCGGCGGAGACCTTTTCTTGTTGACTATCTTCCTTTTTGGGCAGAAAAAAAGAACCGCTGGTGGGCGGCTCCGAGTCGGATGAGAAGGTTGTTATCGTGGTTTCAGTATGATATCGTTCAGGACTAGTTCTTCGGCGGTTGATTTGATCTGATTGAGGTGGCGTGTCCGCTCCAGGATGTCTTCCGTCTGCGGCATGGGATGGAGTCTCAGAAGCTGTTTGGTCAATACTTCCATCTTCGCGTGGGCTTCCTGTTCCACTTGAAGCATTTTTTCCATCAGATTGCCTTGCATCTTGAGAATCAGGAAGCGCTGCGGGTGGTGATTGCGAAGGAAATTCAGCGCCATCCGCCCATACTTGCCCAGCGGCTGCTGGTCGGCTTCTGCCTGATTCGAGATTTGCAGGTCGGGATACAGAAGACCGTCGATCTCGTAATAATTCAAGTTCGGCTTCCTGCTGTTCATGTGAGAGTCTCCTTTCGTTATTAAGAATTTTTGCGTGGCGGGCGATGTCTTGCAGGATGTCGCGGGCTATCGTGGTTACTTGATGTCCCAATCGGGCGGCAAGAGGCAACGAATCGAAATGGATAATGGTCGAGAAATCCATTTGCTCTGGTTCCGGCAATTTGCACCGCCGATGAACAAAATACACAACGCTATCTTGAACGATGTCCTGCATGTGCTGTTCAAAGCCCGCTGGAGGAAGCCTATCGAAAAAATGATCCTGTACATCCAGGGTCCAGTCTTGCATTACTCCGTCCATCGAAGAAGTCACGGCGTCCTTGGCCATGTTGGATATCCATATGGCAATATTGTTTATTTCGTAAGAGGAGAGCCGCCCGGCCAATTCCGTAAGATCAATTTGTTCCAGATTCCAAGGTACAGGCGGCACTTTGCCCGTTGTTTGCGTAATGTCGAACAGGTGGTTAAGAACAAGGTTGTCTTGATCAAAATCACAGACGGCAATACTTTTTTCACCTTTCTTCACATAACGGCCAATCTTGTTCCAAACGGGCAGGGGGGCCAGCATGGTGGCCTCCGGGTTTTGGCTGTAAATGAGCAACATGTTGTCGAATGAGTACTTATAGATGGGAGCGGCGAAGGTCAGGAAATCGGTCCAAGCTTCTCCGCTTTGGGTCAAGTCTGTGATGGCTGATTTATACAGGATCTGTAACCGTTCGGCTCGACTCATGATGGTCCTCCTTTCTTAGGTGACTTGCCTCTCGAAATACAATCAGTGCTCTAAATCATATTCCTCATGATTTTTCATCGCGCCGAACGGAAGTTGTACAAAATCATGAGAGCGAAACTGTGCAAATTCGGGATAACGCAATTTGACGGCTTCAAAAAAGTAAGGTAACAGGCCGGTATCAAACATAAAGTACGGGCTGTAGTTTCGGGAGGCATCCCGCTCTTCGTCCCCGGAGTATCCGTTGTACAAATTGAATGCCAGACGGGTTAATTTGACGGTGGAGCTCGTTTGCCAGCCTTTATAAAGTCCTTCCAGGCAAATGCTGTTTTCATCGAAATCGTACAGGTCGCGAACGTGAGAACGGGTTTGCTCCGTCAAGCCAAGTAAATAAAACAAGGCTTGGCGGTAAGTATCCGTCTGGCTGTGGGTCATGCGAATCATGCCTTCGTAAAATTGATGATGCTCAAGGTCTTTAAACTTCGTTTGCATGGTAATCCTCCTCAGTATCTTTGGATTGATGTTGTTGACGTTGATGGGCAAAATACATTTCCAGCGCTTTGTCGATAATCTCTTCTACTTCCGAAGCTTTGCTTTGCGGCGAGAAATATTTGGCATACACCTTATGTTTAAGCTTGAAAGGAGCCGGTGTTTTGCTTCGCGGTTTGCGAGTAGCCTCTCCGGATAAAATCCGTACAATCTGTTCATTGTTGAGCTTGCCAGAATACTCTCGCAGTAGCTTGGATTTCTTCATATCTACCTTGTAACCGTGGTCAGTAAGGATACTGTTGGTCAGGCGTTGTTCGGCTTCAGAAAGGTAGGAGAGATCGACTGCTGGGTAAATGCCGATTTCGGCATCATCAACACGTCGTTTTAACTCAATAATTAAATGGTCGATCCGTAATAACCGGGCAACCGAATTTCTAGATAAACCGTATTCAGCGGCTACGATATCCCTACTTTTCAACTTGTGCCCTATTAGGGCACAAGTTGAATCTTCCTCGTCGGATTGCGGGTTTTCCAGCTTTTTGAGTTCGGTGATAATATCGCTGCGCTTCCCTTGCGAGAACATGTCGGAGTATCGCAGAGATAGCACCTTCGCTTTTTCTGACGGGAGCATATCCGAGAAGGAGCGCTGCAACACATTGGTCTCGACCACATACATAAGCGCTTCTTCATCCGAAAGATGATCTTTGACGATGCAGGGAAGGTGATCGAGACCAGCCATTTGGGCGGCATTCATCCGGTTGTGACCAGCCAACATTTCAAACTCACAGCCGTTTTCATCCACGTCGATGTTGCGAACAATAACTGGTACCAGAACGCCGTTTGCTTGGATGCTGTCTGACATGTCTGTCAGTCTTTCGTCTTCGTAGAGCCGGAATGGATGATCTTTATACATTCTGATTTTATTTATAGGAATAGATTGGATTCCTCCCGACTGTACGGAGGGATCGGAAGGCTCTGAAGGTTGTTCCGAAAGCAACAGTAATTCGTCGATGCTGGCAAGTTTGGGAACAGGGCGCTTACCCGCCATGATTCATCAACTCCTTTGCCAAACCTTGATAGGCGCCAGCCACTTTGGACTTCGGATGAAACTCCATGATACTTTGGCTGTAAAAGTTTGCTTCACCAACTTTGACGGACAAGGGAATTTGCGTTTCAAAAATACGAATGCGATCACCGTAATAATCTTCAATCAGACGGAAAGCTTCTTTGTACAAGTTAGTTCGAACATCGCACATCGTCATCAGGATGCCTTCAATAGAAATGCGGGGGTTGATCCGCTTTTTTACCTTGACGATAATGTTTAACAGTTGCGTAAGTCCTGTTGCCGACCAGAGCTGCGGATTGACGGGAATCAAGACGCTATCGCTGGCTGCGAGCGCGTTGATCGTCAGCAAGCCGAGTGACGGGTTTGTGTCGATGATGATGAAATCGTACTGCATTTTCATCGGCTCCAGCAGCGCGGCCAACGTCTTTTCGCCGCCCATCTCATCCCGAAGGTTCATTTCAGCAACCGACAATTCAATGTTGCTCGGGATGAGGTCAATGTTCCCTTGGGAATGAAGATATTGGTCAGGGGAGGGCAGAGGCTCATCTCCCATGACTGCGTTCATGATGTTGAACATGCTTACGTCCAACTTGTCGGGCTGCTCGATGCCGAAACATAAGGTTAGATTACCTTGCGGGTCGAAATCTACCAGCAGAACCTTTTTTTCTTCATTGGATAAGGCGTAAGCTAAATTGTAGGCGGTGGTCGTCTTGCCGGTGCCACCTTTTTGATTAGCGACGGTAATCGTCGTTGCGTGTCTCATATTAAACCTCCCCGAAGCGGTCGCTTCGTTAATTTGTCAATGGCAGGGAGTGGGCTGGTTTGGTCGTTGTTCTCTCCGAGTTCTCTCAAACGTCCAAAATCGGCCGCATTTTAGGGCATTGCCGGGAGCCCTTGCGGGGCTTGGATTTGAACGAAAAAACCGCCAAAAACCCCGATTTCACAAGGCTTTTGACGGTTTTTTAATTCCGTTCCATTGACTTATATTCCGCTTGGTTCCGAATCGCATACAAGATTCAGGTCCGTGTGGGCTAACCCCCCGTGGAGGTTCGAGTCCTCTCGACCGCATCATTTCATCCATGACAGGTTTCTGATCTGCTTTTTCCGGCAGAGCAGGAACCTTTTTATTATTCCATATCCTTGAGATGGTGACCATACCTTAACAGAAGAAATCGTGGAACTGTAATCCAAAGGATTTATTCATATGTTCGAAAGTGCAGTAATATATCATCAACCGATTGCTCCGGCGACTGTTCTGAGGTGTCCAACCAATATCCGATTTTAGGAGTATTTTGTAAAAAATCAGAATACAATTGTTCTACCGTAAAGCCGGTGTACCCGACTTTTCCTCGCGATTTTTCCCGCTCTTTTACCACCTCAACCGTTGGACACAACACAACTAACTGGACCGTATAACCCTTTAACTGTTCCAGCATACGGGATAATTCCTCTCCATAGTAATTGTCCTGTAAAACAACAGAAAACTCATTGTCATAATAGGTCTTAGCTGCCTGTGCAGCTAAATGATAACGCAAATATAGCTGGCGGATTGCCTCTTCGGACGGCTCAGCGGACATCTCTTCACGGCCAGAAACAATCATGCGGCGGAATACATCGCCACGCAGGTGAACTCCTTTTTCCAATTTGGAAGCCAGAAGCTCCGCTACCGTTGATTTCCCTGAGGCCATGACGCCTGTAATTAAGTAGATCGCTTTTTCCATAGCAAGTTAACTCCTTTTTTATGTTTACTATTAATCATTTTTTCAACCTCATTACATAATTGTTCCAATTTATAGATGGACATCATAATATCCTCAGATGCCAAAGAGAAAATTTTATTTACTCTGTTGCGATAATCTATGGGAGCTATCGTAAAACTGCCAATTCGTAAAGTCGCCTTTTTTTCATTCAAACAGTAAGTATCGTTTGCAGCAAATAAGACTTGATTTAATGCAGATATAGATCGGAATAAGTGTCCAATTATGTAATATAGATCATTATCCATCGAATAGTTTTTTGCAAGCGAACAGGAAAATTCAGCTTCGAACAGAAAAAAAGAAATGAGGGCCTCTTTTAAACTGTCTGGATAAATTTCCGCTTGGCTTTTTAACTTCGTAATATCGTGATCTCTTGCATAAAGAATTTTGCTGGACGCCAATTCTCCACGATACATAACATTTATATACGCATGAGGATGTCCCGGCTGATAATGAGAAGATATTACCCCTCTGTCTGTTTGAGCAACACATTCTTTCACTCTCTCCATGTCGCGCAGTATAAAATCCACGTGATATCCGTCTATGATGAGCCACCCGCCTCCGTTCACCCAGTTTCCCCATTCTCCCTCACGACATATCAAGTTTTCTCTATGGGTATCGTCTAACTGTTTTGCTATATTGTTCAATTGATCAAAATCAATCGATCTTTCGTAGTAGATCCCGATATCAATATCGGAAGTTTCTGTTGCCGTCCCTGTAGCTCTGGAACCGCCTAAAGCAATGCCTTTTACGAATGGACATTCTTGCAGTTTAGTTGCGGCTCTTTTTATTATATGCTCCACCATAGCTGTTCCACCTCCACTGAAAAATACCATATTATGCTCAGGGATAAGCGAGAAAATTTTAATTATACGATTACGAGAGCCTCTTCTAAATGATACTTGTCGTATTTTTTCATTTCAATATACTAAACACTTCGGTGGTATTTTGTATAAAATAAGGGGTTGCATCTCTGCAACCCCCTGCCATTACTTTTGATAGATAATTTTCCGAATAGTATAAACAGATAGACAATATTTATTAGCAAGATATTCAATAGTAAATCCATTGCTATATTCTTGTAATATCTTACAATTTCTTTGGTGTAATTCTTTCCGATAACCGGATAATTCTCCCCAACGTTTTCGCTGCTTAGGATTAGCAGGGACATAGATATATCCTCCTTGGATGTAGTCTTGCAGCTCTTTAAGCAATGCATCGGGAAGAATTGCTTTTGCATTTACATATTTCATACAGGCTTCCTCCTTGATTGTAAAAATCAAGCAGCAAAGCCAGTGTAATTGTTAGCGATTAGTATTACTCCATGCAAGCATCGCTAATACTGGCTTTGCATGGAGCCAAACTTGGCCTTCTATAAGCATAATATCCTTCCTTTCAATAGTGAGGTATGATCCAGAACTGAATACATTATAACTCAAAATGTTGTATCGAAGCCGCAGATCGCGCTAAAATGGCTTTAGTTGAAACGCTTCAAAAAACGGAGGCTTCGCCGTGACGATTAAATGGATCGACTTGTCCATGAATGCGATAGACTTATACGAGCAGAAGCATACGGGGGGGCATCTCGTGTCCGAGCACTATCACCAGACGCACCAGCTGTTATTTGTGCTGGAGGGAGAAGGCGCTATCCGGCTGGGAGGGAGAGTACGGAGGCTGGCGGTCGACGATACGGCGCTGATCGTGCCGTATTCCGTCCACTCGGTCATGTCCGACTTCAGGCTGACCTTGCTAGTGTTGGCGTTTGATGAGTCGGTGCTCGATCCGGATATGAGGGAGCATCTGCTCCACGCCTATTTCCCGGCCTCCTGTCTGATGAAGCCGGGATTGTTTGCCGCGAGCGAACTGCGTCAGCTGCTGAGGAAAATGCTGTTCGAGCAATCCAGGGAGCTGTCGCCGCTCGTCCGGCTTTCGCTCAAAGTCCAGCTTTCTCAGCTGCTGCTCTTGCTGGTTCGTCCGGCCGGAACGGAGGCCGCCGGAGCGGGCTCCAGCTCCAACAGGCTGCGCGCCGAGAAAATTCGCAGCTATATCGATTCGAAGTATTTTGATCCGATGACCGCGGGGGACATCGCCTCCAAGCTGGGCATCAGCACGCGGCATGTGAACAACATCTTCAAGGAACGGTACGACATGACGCCGATGCAATATTTGACCGAGGTACGCATCCGCGTCGCCCAGAAGCTGCTGGCGGAAACGGACAAGGACATTATTTCGATCTGCTTCGAGGTCGGTTACGACTCCGTATCCACGTTTTACCGGTCGTTCAAAGCTGTCGTCAGGCTGTCGCCGAAAACGTACCGGGAGCTGAACGGGCCCGCGCAAGCCGAATAGGCAGGGAGCCTTCGGGTCAAACCGACAAGCGAGCGTACAAAGGTGCGATCAAACGAACAAGAATGCGATCAGCGGACGACCGGCCGATTGATTGAAACGTAATTTCCCCTTCATCCCCCATCGGCTAAGCGCCGGCGGGGGATATTGTTTTTCGCTCGAACAATTCGCTTCCAAAATTGAGAATCGTGTTCCCGGAATCGTAAGAAAAGCGGTTTTGCATCGACTACAATACGGTTATACGAAACGAAGGGAGCAGTGGACGATGGCAGTTCGCAACATCGGCATTATTATGAACGGCGTTACCGGACGGATGGGAACCAACCAGCATTTGATCCGTTCGATTCTTGCGATTCGCAAGCAAGGAGGCGTCGCGCTACCGGGCGGAGACGTCATCATGCCCGACCCGATTCTGGTCGGCCGGCAGGAGAGCAAGCTGCAGGCGCTGGCCGCCGCCCACGGCGTCGAGCGTTGGAGCAGCGATCTTGAAGCGTGCCTCGCCGATCCGTACAATGAAATTTATTTCGACAGCCAGACGACGGTGCGCCGCGCCGAAAGCATCAAGCAGGCGATCGCCGTGGGAAAGCATATTTATTGCGAGAAGCCGACGGCCGTGGATCTCAAAGGGGCGCTCGAGCTGGCCCGCATTGCCGCCGAGGCCGGGGTGAGAAACGGCGTCGTGCAAGACAAGCTGTTTTTACCAGGATTGCTCAAGCTGAAACGCTTAAACGACTCTGGTTTCTTCGGGCGCGTCCTGTCCGTGCGGATGGAGTTTGGCTATTGGGTGTTCGAGGGCGACTGGCAGCAGGGTCAGCGTCCTTCGTGGAACTACCGCAAGGAAGACGGCGGCGGCATTATCGTCGACATGTTTGCACACTGGCGCTATGTTCTCGAGAATTTGTTCGGGGAAGTGAAGGCTGTTTCCTGTCTTGCCGCTACACATATTCCGAAACGTCTGGATGAGCAGGGCGTTCCGTACGAATGCACGGCGGACGATGCGGCGTACGCCATATTTGAGCTGGAAGGCGGCATTATCGTGCAGGCCAACTCGTCCTGGGCGGTGCGCGTAGACCGCGACGATCTGCTCACGGTTACGGTTGACGGCACCGAAGGCAGCGCCGTGGCGGGCTTGCGGGACTGCAAGACGCAGCATCGGGTCAATACGCCGAAGCCGGTATGGAATCCGGACATTCCGAACCCGTTTCAGTTCCGTGACCAATGGGTGGAGGTGCCGGACAACGCGTCATACGACAACGCGTTCAAGGTGCAATGGGAAATGTTCTTGAAGCATGTCGTCATCGGCACGCCGTTTCCGTGGGATCTGCTCGAAGGCGCGAAGGGCACCCAGCTTGCCGATCTCAGCTTGCAGTCGTGGCAGGAACGCCGCTGGATCGCCGTGCCGAAGCTGAGCCTGTAAAAATAAATACTAAAAAAATCGGCTTTTCAGCACCGAGAAGGTTGGATGAAGCTAGGGACTGAGCAACGCAGCGTAGGTGAGTCTACGTGAGTAGCGGAAGGCCCGGCTGAATTCAAGATTCGACGTCGAGTAAGCTTCATAGCTATACTTCGTGATCAAAAGCCGATTTTTTAATTACCTCTTAAGGAGGGGAATACAGATGGCCAAATCGTTGCTCTTCCCCCGCGCCGGGGGAGCGTTGTACGAATATGCTCCGGGCAAAGCCGGATCGTTTGGCGTGCCGGCCAAGCCGTTTACGGGCCGCATCGCCTTCTCGGCCGCCCATGTCGTCTGCGATCCGTTTGCGGACGCCGATCCGCTGCATCACGCGCAGATCGATTGGAACTCGACGCTCGCCTACCGGCACCATCTGTGGTCGCTCGGACTGGCCGTAGCGGAAGCGATGGATACCGCGCAGCGCGGTATGGGCCTCGACTGGAACCGCTCGAAGGAGCTTATCCGCGCTTCGATCGCGGAAGCGCGCTCGGTCGGCGGCAAAATCGCCTGCGGTGCGGGAACCGATCATCTGCTCCCGGGACCGTCGGTCACGCTCGCCGACGTGGAAGCCGCCTATGAAGAGCAAGTCGGCTTCATCGAGGGCGAGGGCGGTCAAGTCATTCTGATGGCGAGCCGCGCGCTTGCCGCTTGCGCGAAAGGGCCCGAGGATTACGAGCGGGTGTATGGGCGGATTTTGGGGCAGGTGAAACAGCCGGTCATCCTGCATTGGCTTGGCGACATGTTCGATCCCGCTCTGGCCGGCTATTGGGGCTGCAAGGACGATCCGAACGAGGCGATGGACGTTTGTCTGCGCGTCATTCGGGCAAACGCGGACAAGATCGACGGGATTAAAATCTCACTGCTCGATGCCGGCAAGGAAATCAAAATGCGCCGGCTACTGCCGGAAGGCGTCAAGATGTACACCGGCGACGACTTCAACTACCCGGAGCTGATCAAGGGTGATGAGCAGGGTTACAGCCATGCGCTGCTCGGCATATTCGATGCGATCGCACCGGCCGCCGCCAAGGCGCTTCATGCGCTCGACGCGGGCGATCTGGTCAGTTATGGGGCAATTATGGAGCCTACTGTCGCCTTGTCGCGCCATATTTTCCAGAAGCCGACGTACGCCTACAAGACGGGAATAGTGTTCATGGCCTACTTGAACGGCCGCCAACCGCATTTCCGTATGATCGGTGGAGCGGAGGGGGCACGCTCGATCGTCCATTTGGCCGAGCTGTTTGTGCTTGCCGACCGGGCCGGACTATTGGCCGATCCGGAGCTTGCCGCCGAACGGATGAAGCCTGTCTTGGCGCTGGCGGGTATTCGGCCGTAATCATTTATAACGATGTTTGAAATCCGGGAGGGATCAGCATGGAACCGCTTCGTTCCATAGATAGACTCAGCTTGAACCAGATTACGACCGATCGGCTGAATATGCTCGAGGCCGTGGAAGCATGCATTCGCGCCGAAGTGCCTTGGATCGCGCTGTGGAGGCATAAAGTGGCCGACACCGGCCTAGCCGAGAGCAAGCGGCTTGTGCGGGATGCAGGCCTGCGCGTCTCCAGCCTGTGCCGCGGCGGTTATTTTCCGGCGGCCACCGCGCCTGCACGCAAAGAGCGGATGGACGACAACCGTCGCGCTGTCGAGGAAGCGGCCGAGCTCGGCACCGACGTGCTCGTGCTCGTTTGCGGACCGGCGCCGGACCGGGACATCGATTTCGCCCGCAAGACGGTCGAAGAGGCAATCGCGGAGCTTGTGCCGTTCGCCCGCTCGCACCGAGTCAAGCTCGGCATCGAGCCGTTGCACCCGATGTACGCCGCTGAACGCTCTGTCATCAATACGCTGGCACAAGCCAACACGCTCGCGGAGCAGCACGACCCGCAGGACGTCGGCGTCATCGTCGACGCGTTCCACGTCTGGTGGGACCCCGAGCTGTACGCGCAAATTGAGCGGGCCAGAGGGCGGATACTCGGCTTCCACGTCTCCGATTGGATCGTGCCGGTACCCGACCTGCTGATGGGCAGAGGGATGATGGGGGACGGCGTCATCGAGCTGCGCCGGATCCGTCATGCCGTCGAGGCGGCCGGTTACGCGGGGGCGATCGAGGTGGAAATCTTCAATCGGCAAGTATGGGAAATGCCGGGAGACGAAGCGCTCGCGCTAATCAAGGAACGTTATTTGCAGCACGTATGAATTTGTATTTGCGGCTTTGGCGGGCCGGGAGATCGCTTCCCGGCTTGTCAAGCCATAGGTTTGGAGGGAAGGAATGTGAAAATTTGTCGCACCGCGCTGATCGGGATCGGGGGCTTCGGCGTTGAGCATGTGAATCTCATGCAGAAGCTGGCCGGAGAGGGCAGCCTGCAGGTTATTGCTTTTGCGGAGCCGAATGTCGGCGCTCATCAAGAATCTTACGGCAAGCTGACCGCGCTCGGGGCCATTCATTATACGAACTATGTGCAGATGCTCACGTTTCATCCGGACATCGATTTCGTCGTGATCGTCACGCCGATCCCCACCCACAAGCCGATGTGCATCCAGGTGATGCGGATGGGCTTTCACGTGCTGGTGGAGAAGCCCCCGGCGATAACGATTCAAGACCTGGACGAGATGATCGCCGTGCGGAGGGAGACCGGCCGCTTGTGCCAGGTAAACTTCCAGAATACGTCGGGCCAGGCGTTCCGAACGCTGCTGGAAAGGCTCGACTCCGGCGTGCTCGGGCAAGTGGAGCATGTGGTCGGCATTGGCATGTGGAAACGGCTGCGCTCGTACTACGACCGAACCCGCTGGGCTGGCAAACTGGTTAACGACGGCCAGTATGTGTTGGACGGGACGTTCACTAATCCGTTCGCCCACTTGCTGCACAATTGCTTGCTGGCGGCCGGAGTCGAAGGCGCCCCAGATTTGTACCCGGAATCGGTGCAGGCCGAGCTTTACCACGTCAACGACATCGAAGGGGATGACGTCTCCTGTATTCGCGCCGTTATGGCTAACGGTTCGAGCGTTTATTTTTATGCCATGCTTTGCCACGAAGCGAGCGAAGTGCCTTCCATTGCCGTGTACGGAACGCGCGGGGAGGCGCATTGGGATTACCAGAACAAGCTGACGATTCGCACACAGGACGGCGAAGAAGATTTGGCGTTTGGTCCGGACGATTTGATGCGCAACATGTATCTGAACCTGATGAAAGCGATCGAGACCCCGGGCAAGCCGCTCTTCTCGCCGATCGAGGCGTGCCGAAGCTTTGTACTGGTATCCAACGGCGCCTACGAGTCGGCCCGCGCCGTTCGCGCCATTCCCGGCCGATTCGTGATCGAGCAGGAGGAGGGCGACTCCACGGTAAGCTTGCTGCCCGGCTTGTCCGAGAAGATGAGGGACGCGGCGGCGAAGCGGCAACTGTACGGTGAATACCCGCTTCCTTGGGCGACGCCGACCCGTCCGTTCCGGATGGTGGGTTACAGCCGATTCGAGCTGCCTGCCGACATGCTCGCAAGTAAAGGTCGACCGACCAATTAGAGGTATCCCTTCCAGGGTCTTGTTGCCGCTTCGCGGCAGGGGCCCCTTTTCTTTGTTTCCTTCTTGCCTCTTCCTGAGCAGGGTTCTGACTCGGCTCCCATCCCCCTGCCAGTCGAGCAGATTATCCTTAATCGATACCGTGCTGAGATCAATGCAGAGGCTGAGCTGTACGTCTTTATTTGGAGGAAGGGTTAGCTTATAGAGCCCCGTTTGTAGATGAACGTTCACTCCCTCCCAACGGGGAGCTATTCTTGGCGCAGAAACTGTTATGATATGTTTGCATAAAACAAAAAATCTATAGAAAAATCTAGAGATTCTTAAGGTATGCACCAAAGAGACTGCGGTACAGTATAAACATCATCGAAAAGCAATCAACCAAGAAAGAAGGTTAGAACATGCCAACAACACCTGTGACCGCCTGAACGGACAGTGTGCCGAAGGCCAAATAAGCCTTTTATCGGTATTTTCCTATGGCAGGATCGTAATCGCTTTCAAGGTGCTCATTTGGATGGATTGGTTGAAAAAACTGAATCTGGAGGGACTGCAAATGCTCAGGAAAAGATTCAGGTATCTGCTGCTTTGTCTCGCGGTGCTGCTGATGCTGCCGCAATGGAGCGGAGCGGCTGCCGCGGCAGAGCCGTCGCCACGTGCGACAGATTCGATGTCGGCGTCGACAACGGGGGTGTCGGAGGTGTCAAATTTCTACAATATTATCATGCAGGTAGGAGCCGACCCTTGGGTTTACAAGCACACGGACGGCTATTACTACAACGTCTTTGTCAACGCCAGCGGTATCATGATCCGCAGAGCGAAGACCATCACCGGCCTTGATGCGGGCGAGAGGAGACTAGCCTGGACACCGGTTAAGGGTACCATGTACAGTTCCAATGTTTGGGCGCCCGAAATGCACTATCTCAGAGATACCGATGGCAAATACAAATGGTATATTTACTTCGCGGCTGACAACGGAACCAACGCAAACCACCGCATGTATGTGCTGGAGAACGCCAGTGAGAGTCCGATGACCGGAACCTGGGAGTTCAAAGGGAAAATAACCGATTCCACCGACCGCTGGGCGATCGACGGCACTGTGCTGACTGTAAATGAGAAACACTATTTCATCTGGTCCGGCTGGGAGGAAACGGATGGAAGTTTCCAAAATCTATATATTGCGGAAATGAGCGATCCACGGACCATCAGCTCGCAGCGGGTATTGATTTCGACGCCTGACCATGATTGGGAAACGTCCCCGGGCAGGATCAATGAAGGTCCCCAAGTCAATATACGCGGCAACACCATCAACCTGGTCTATTCCGCAAACGGAAGCTGGACAGACAGTTACTGCCTCGGACTGATCACGGCCAAGATTGGCGACGATTTGATGAACCCCAGCTCCTGGGTAAAACAGGACAAGCCGATTTTCTCCAGCGCCAACGGCGTTTACGGCCCGGGTCACCACAGTCTCACCACCTCCCCCGATGGAAGTGAGGACTGGATTATTTACCATGCCGCTCGTTGGCCAGGATCAGGGTGGACCCGCAATGTACGCGCACAGAAATTCACCTGGAACGCAGACGGAACGCCAAACCTGGGAGAGCCCGTCGATCCGAACAAACCGATCGCCACGCCTTCAGGGGAGCCGGTACGTCAGCGCTATGAGGCGGAAGCAGCCTTGTTGGTGAAAGATCCCAGCGTCGGAACCGGTCCCGGTGTCTTGTGGGAAAGTACCGCTTCCGGCGGGAAGAAGATCGCCAATATCAAGAACGCCAATGATTATGCCGAGTTCACAGTGAACGTGCCAGAGGCGGGATTTTATGTGCTGTCCGTGCGCAATGCCAACGGCTCATCGAATGGGGCGGATGCTTCCCATATCTTGTCGGTAAACGGCAGTTCCGGCGCTAATTTGAACATCGTCTATTCCGGATGGAATCGTTGGGGATCCTCCACGGAGAAAGTCTATCTGAAGCAAGGCAACAATACCATCCGTTTCTCGCCGGGTGCCAACCTTGCCGAAATTGACAGCATGGATATATTCAAGCTTGATGTTGAGCCGGAGGTTCTATTCGATTCTCCGGGGTACACGCTGGGGTTGGGTGAAAGTCGCAACTTGCCCGTGTATAGGGTAACAGGTTCTACCTATTCTACTGTTGACAGCAGAGTTTCCTTTAATTCTTCCAATAAAGAGGTCGCTGATATTGATGGGATTGGAGTCAAGGGACTCAAGGCGGGCAGCGCCACGATCACCGCGACATATAACGGAAAAACGGCCATGGCCGCGATTACCGTTACCACTGAACCGAAGGCTGTGCAGTCCATTGCCATAAGCGGCTTGAACAACATCCTGACCAGCGGGCTGAAAAGGCAACTGCGGTTAACAGCACGCTACAACACCTATGAAGTTCAGGATGTGACGGCCGACGCTACGTACTTCAGCAGCAACCCCGACGTGGCTAAGGTTACGGTGACCGGTCAGGTATATGACACTGGGCCTGGGGATACGGTGATTAAAGCCGTATACGGCGGCAAGGAAGCAAAGTTCAACTTGACGGTAACTCCTGATCCGTCTCAGGTTCCTCAGATTCTTACTCAAGTAAAGACTCCCTCCGGAGTGACACCGAGGCTGCCCGGTGTTGTTGACGTCACCTACAAGGGGGAGAGAAGCATTGCCGAGGTCAGCTGGAAGCTGGAAGGAATATACTTCAACTCACTTGGCACTGTTCAGGTGCCTGTCATCTTGACACTGAATGGCGAGAAGATTCCTGCTGCCGTTTCCGTAGAAGTTATCCCGGGATGGGGTCTTGATGAGATTGTAGATATCATGCGCAGCAGGATCGTCGGTTTCTCATATCCTTTGGGCGAAGGCTTGGGAACCTATAGTCAAGATGCGTATAATGCTCTCTTGGCTGAGCTGGATCATGCGGAAGAGTTGTCCGTAGACCCTAATCTGCGTGAAGAGCAGTTTGAAGAGGTGCTGGGTCGCCTTGCTGAAGCGGAAGCAGCCCTGTTAGGCTCACTCAACCTTACCGAGAATGGCGTGACCTATAACGCTTATCGGGATTTCTCCGACGATGAGACGGGCAAGTACCCTTACGGAATCACCACCGAAGATCTGACCAATGGCGCTACTGCCACTGTGCAAGAAGAGGACGGGAATAAATTCCTTCGGCTGACCACAACCGCTGCTTCGGGCAAGGCAAACCTGTTCCTGCCGTATGCAGGCGAGGTCAAGGCTAAGGCGGATCAGCGCATCGTCATCGAATATCGTGTCAGATTAAACAGTAACTTCCAGTACGCCAATGGCGCCATGGTGAGAAATGACAGCGGCACCGGCAATTATTCCATGGTCACAGCTTTTGATACGGGTAAAATGATCGTGCAGAATGGAGGGTCCAAGAAGCCGGTGAAGGACGTTTCCTACAATACATGGTACAAAATTAAAATGGTGGCAAACTGGGACGCCAAGACTTATACCGTTTATGTCAACAATGATCCTGTTCCGGCGGCTACTGACTTCATCTTCCGCCATACAGGCGGCGGTAAGCTGACTGGCCAGCGGTTCGGCATCGACGGCTACGCTAACGCCTCGATCGACTTTGACGATTTCAAAGTCAGGGTTACGGGAGGATCGGAAGTTGCAAGCTGACGCAAATGGAAAAGGGAGGCGCCAAAAAAGGACGCGAGCGAATTCGTGTCCTTTTTTCTGTACGCGAAAAACAAAAAATCTATAGAAAAACCTAGAGATTCTTAAGGTATGCACCGGAGGGACTGCGGTACAGTATAAACATCATCGAAAAGCAATCAACCAAGAAAGAAGGTTAGAACATGCCAACAACACCTGTGACCGTCGGAACGGACAGTGTGCCGAAGGCCAAACAAGCCTTTTACGAGACCAAGAGGTTTCGGCAGAATATTCCGCTGTTCCTCATGCTCATACCGGGGATTCTGTATTACGTGATATTCCGGTATCTTCCTATGGGCGGGCTTGTGATCGCTTTCAAGGATTACAATTTCCGCGATGGCATTTTATCCAGCCCTTGGGTGGGACTCAAGTATTTCAAGATTTTATTTCAGTCCGACGCTACGCTGCAGATCATCTGGAATACTCTCGAACTGAGTATTCTGAATCTGATTTTCGGTTTTCCCGCACCGATCATTATCGCCATCGCGCTGAATGAGGTTCGGAAAAGATGGCTGAAGCGCTGGATTCAAACGATTATTTATCTGCCCCATTTTCTGTCCTGGGTCATCGTAGCGGGGCTGGTTCTCACCTTGTTTTCGATCGACGGCGGCACCGTCAACAAGCTGCTGGAGCAATGGGGAATGGAGCCGGTGCCGTTTCTGTACCGCATCGAATCCTGGGTTGCGATCTTTATCGGCTCCGGGATGTGGAAGGAAATGGGGTTTGGCGCCATTATCTATCTCGCCGCCCTTTCGTCCATTGATCCCAGCTTGTACGAATCCGCCGCCCTGGACGGCGCGGGCAAGATGAGACAGATCTGGCATATTACGCTGCCGGGCCTCCGTCCTACGATTATCCTTTTGCTGATTCTGGGCATGGGCCGCTTGATGGAGGTAGGGTTCGACCAGGTTTACAACTTGCAGAATCCCACAGTCCTGGAAAAAGCCGAGGTCATTAGCACCTATGTGTACAAAGTGGGGCTGCAGAAGGCCCAATTCAGTCTGACCACGGCCATGGGTCTATTCGAGTCCGTTGTCGGCCTGGTGCTGCTGTTGTCGGCTAACGCACTGGCGAGGAAATTCGACCAGGGATTATTCTAGAGGGGGGAACTGCATTGAGAGTGTCGGCTAGCGAAAAGATGTTTTCGGTCTTCGTTCACACAGTTTTGATTATCATCGCACTCACCTGTATTCTGCCTTTCTTGCATTTGATCGCTTTGTCCGTAAGCGAAGGGCATGCGGTAGATCTGGGGCAAGTCTGGTTCTGGCCGGTGGGCCTTGATTTCACCGCTTATAAATATTTTTTTCAGAACACCCCGGCCTTGCGGGCGTTTGGCAACAGCGTGATCATCACATTGGGCGGAACAGCGCTTAGTATGCTGACTACGGTTCTGACGGCGTATCCTTTGTCCCGCCGTTATTTGTATGCCCGCAAGCCGTTCACAACGGCCGCGCTGTTTACTATGCTGTTCAGCGGCGGCATGATTCCCACTTATCTGGTGATGAACAGTCTGCATTTGACGAACACGTACTGGTCCTTATGGTTTGTTGGGCTGATCAGTACCTACAATATGTTAATCATGAAAAGCTTTTTTGAAAACATTCCAAGTGAAGTGACGGAATCGGCTCAGATTGACGGCTGTGGAGAGATGCAACTGCTTTTGCGCATTATTTTGCCTTTATCCCTGCCCATGCTGGCCACATTGACGTTATTCTACGGCGTTGGTTACTGGAACATGTTTATGAATGTTATTCTTTACATCAATCGGACGGAACTGCAGAATCTCACGGTAATCGTCCAGAGCATGCTGCAGATTCAGAGCATGGACAACATGATGGCGATGGATATCATGCAGCAGCAGGAGCTGGTCTCCGAGAAGCTGAAGGCGGTGGGCGTTGTGGTGATGGTGGTGCCGATGCTGGTGGTATATCCATTTTTGCAAAAGTATTTCGTTCAAGGGATTATGCTCGGTTCCATTAAAGGATAGCGGCAACGCATCTGTTCATTATAGATCATAGATCGAGAGGAGCTTGCAAATGTTTGAGCAAACATCCAAGTGGAGCAGAAGGGTCTGGTTAACCGCGATAGTGGCTATCGTGTTGACGGTGGGGACTGCCGGATGCAGCCAGCCAAAAGAAGGGGGGGGAAGCGGAGATAAACCCGTCATCACCGTATCAAACTATGACAGAGGCAATATCCCGGCAGCGGAGGGAACAGTGGAGGAGAACCGCTGGACCAAATGGATTAATGAACATTCTCCGGTGGAGGCCAGGTTTGTGCCCGTGCTCCGGTCGGAATCGACTCAGAAGTTAAATGTGATGTTCGCATCCGGCAGCGCGCCGGATATTGTCAATGATTATGATACAGGCTTCCGGGATTCCCTGTACCAGCAGAAGCAACTGCTGCCCCTGGACGATTACTTGCAGTATGCTCCCGAATATGAAAAATTGCTGAAGAAGTATCCCAAACTGCGCGAGGTGGGCACCAAGCCGGACGGCAAGCTATACGAAATCGGCAAAATTAACGAGCCCCATCTGCAAAGCGTGGCGTTTATCCGGGTGGATTGGTTGAAAAAGCTGAACCTGGAGGTGCCGAAAACGACCGAAGAGCTGATTACAGTCTTGAAGGCTTTTGTAGAGCAAGATCCTGACGGTAACGGCAAGAAGGATACGTACGGAACGAATATAAGCTATACCTCCGGAGGCATGGTGGATTCCATGTTCGGTGCGGGCGGTTGGGCCATCTCGGCTGATGACAAAATCATCCGCAGCTGGGATAATACGCTGGAGGCGACGAAATTCAAGAAGAGGCTGTTCGACGAAAAACTGATCGACCCGGATTACCTGGCGGACACGAACGGCTCCAAAGCAAAGAAGGATTATTTGAACGGCAAGGTGGGCGTTTTCCTTCCCCCGCAAATCAGCAACTGGTTTGAGAGTACAGTTACCGATATCAGGACCATCAGAAAGGTGGCCCCGGATGCGGAAATTGCGCCGATGATGCAGCCCGCGTCTCCTATGGGACTGTTTACCCATCACGTGACCAACCCGATTCAGATGACGACTGTGGTTAACGCCGCAGCCAAAGATCCCAAGGCTGTGATGGAATATATCAACTTTATGCTTCAGCCGGATACGGCGTTGACGCTGAGAAAGGGGCTGGAGGGAGAACATTGGAAGAAGGGAGCGGACGGAGCGCCCATCGTGATTGATCTCGACAAGAATATGAAGGAAGTGGATTGGGCCATGGACTACACGATGGTCTATTCACTCCCGCAGAACGAATTTTTGACCTCCCTATCGGCATTTAATGTGGAGGATCCGGATCAGAAGGCTGGGCTGGAGATGATGAAGCAAGCGGACCAGTTCTTGCTCAATCCGGACGCCAAATATCCCGCTCTGAGTCACTACGAGCATATGCCGGTTCTGCCAAGCGACCTGGTGGTCATCAATACCAACGTGAGCAAAGAAGTGAGCGACATCATTGTCAAAGGAATCATCGGCGGGTCCAAATATACGGCCGAGCAAGCTATTGCGGATGCTAAAGCAGCCTGGGAGAAAGGCGGCGGCAAGCAGATCGAGGAATACATGAATACGTGGTATCAAGAAAATAAAGACACGGCCTTCCTGGGCGATGATGTACTGGAAATGGTCCGCTCCCAACTAGAGAGGTAGTTCAAAAGGTCATCTTTCCATGACGAAGCCGTTCAAGAAGCGGATTCGACGTCGAATCTTGAATTCAGCCGGGCCTTCCGTTGCTCACGTAGCCTCCAGCTACGCTGCGCTACTCAGTCCCTAGCTTCATTCAACCTTCTCGGTCCTGAAAACCCGACTTTTTGAACACTTAACTTATTTATAGTAAAGTTCGGAGGGAGCTCCGGGAATAAAGTAAATATAGACTTGGTCCGGTAGCAGCCAGGCCAAGTTTTATTTTAAAATAACGATGAAATCGCTTACAATCGGATTACATCATCGTTAAGGGGAGGGAGGCAGACTGAATCCGATAAGCTGGCTGGGGAGTATTACAGGAAAAATGAAGGGCAGCTTCAAGTTGAAGCTGATTGTACTGCTCTCGTGTATGGTCACACTAGCCTTTGCATTAGCGGGGTGGCTGGTCTACCGCTTAAATGTCAAATTGATGGAGGACGAGATCAGCAAGCAGTTCTCCATTGCCAATGAACAGGCTTTGGCCAGATTGGAACTCACCTTCCAGGAGGTAAGCCGGGTATCCCAATCCATTATACTGAACCCTTCTATAGAATTGTTCGTCACAGAGAGCCTCGATCCCGGAGGGGATCTCTATACTCAATTCAAGAACCGTAAGTATGTGGAGGAGCAACTGATCACGCTGCAAGTGGATACGCCGTCGATCCGTTCCATCTTTCTTTTCGATGAAAACGGAGATTTGGCTATTTTCTCCCAAAATGGGGCGTCAGGAGAACCCGGACCTGAGGAAATGGCCATGTTGATGAGCAAGCTGGAGTCGCATCGGGGGAACTTGGTCTGGGGTCGGGCTAGTCTGCCCAGTGCCGTAGATCCCGGCGGGCACCGGACGGTGCTGATCGCCGCCAGACGGATGCTCAATGATAAGCTGATCCCGTACGGAACCATGGTGGTGGTCATGGAGGAAAGGCTGGTATCCAAAGTGCTGCGGGATCTTACGGAGAACGGCAACGGCAAGGTACTGCTGCTGGAGCCCCAGGAGGGACTGCTCTACTCCAATACGAATCAGGAGGAGACGGAGCAGCTCATGAGCTTGATTGAAGCCGGTGATCCCCAATATGCCAAGATGAATGGGGTCACCTATTTATTTGTCCGCCATCGTCTGGAACCGGCAGGCTTCACGTTATACGGAGGGGTTTCTCTGGAGGAGATTCAACGCAAAAACAAAGACATCATCCATATCTTTGTTTTTGCCGGAATTGGCGTCGTGCTTCTCAGCGCGCTGCTGATTACGATTTCTACCAGAACCCTGCTGAAGCCTCTGGCCGATCTGTTGCGGGGGCTGCGCAAATTGCGTTCGGGGGATTTCTCGGCTCGGATCAGCGTCCGCTCCGGCGATGAGCTCGGGTTTATCGGCGAGAGCTTCAACAGCATGGCGGAGCAAGTAAGCACTCTGATCAACAAAGTGTACCTGGCTCAGATCAGCCAGCGGGAATCGGAATTAAAAGCCATTCAGGCGCAGTTGAACCCCCATTATCTGCATAACCTGTTCAATGAACTGTATTGGAAGCTGTATAACGACGACCAGGCGGAGGCGGCTCTCCTGATCAACGCCATCTCGGAGATGCTGAAGTATTCGCTTAAGTCCGTCAAGACCGATACGACGCTGGGAGAAGAACTGCAGCAGATACGGAATTACATTAAGATTCAGACTGAATTGTTTACCGGCGAGATTGAAACGATCATTCAGGCCGAAGAATCGTTGCTGGGTCTGCGGATGATGAGATGCCTGCTGCTGCCGGTGGTGGAAAATGTGTTTGTGCATGCCTTCCGAAACATGGATGAAGACCGGGTGCTTAGGGTGAAGGCGGATTTACGGGATGGAGCGCTGCATATCGAGGTAGCTGACAACGGCTGCGGCATGGATGACAGCACTTTATATGCTTTGAAGGAAGCTAAGGATACGCTGCCGGAGAACAACAAAACGGGAATTGGCTTTAAAAGCGTGCTGCGGCGCATTGAACTGGTGTACGGGGCTCCTTACGGAGTAGAGATTTCCAGTGTCAAGGGAGCAGGAACGACCGTTCACATCAGGCTTCCCATTCAGACGATCCCGAAAGAGTACTAAGCCCATGCTTTCGAGGTGAGTTTTGCTCGAAGCTTATCAGAAGGTAATACTCACAAAACTAGGTCTATGCTTCCGCAGCGAGTTTTGCTCGAAGCTTATCAGGAGGTAACGCTCACAAAACTTTTGGGAGGGAAACGGATGAAAGCGAAGCTGTTTATCGCCGAAGATCAGCCGAATTTTCGCAAAGGATTGCTCAAGCTGGCCGGGAAACGGTCCGCCGAGTGGGTGGTGGCGGGAGAAGCGGCAAATGGCCGGGCCGCTCTGTCTTCGATGGAGCAATGCGTCCCGGATTTGCTGTTAACCGATATCCGCATGCCCCATATGGATGGGCTTGAACTTGCCGAGGAAGTCAAGACTCGCGGCTGGGGGACCAAGATTGTGATCATCACGGGATTTAAGGATTTTGCTTACGCCCAGTCCGCCCTCAAGTTTGGAGTGCTGGACTTTATCACGAAACCTTGCGTAGAAGCGGATATATTAAACATGCTCGACCGGACCTATGTACGGCTGATCGAAGAGAATCAGTCCGGGCGGCTGATGGCGGAGTGGAAGCGACAGCATGAGGACAGCCAGCTTCGCTCAGCGATTATGGGCATGTCCTGCAACAACGGAGAGGTGCAGGCTTTGCTCGGACGGATGAATGAATGCGAGCTTTACTTTCTTAGCATCCCTACCTATATTTCCGCGGAAAAACATTATTCCGCCCAGGATATGCCGCTATTGCAATTTGCACTCGGCAACATTGTCAGGGAGCATTTGCATAAATGGTATGGCGGCGGCTTCCGGCTTTTTTCCTTGAGTTCATCGGAATGGGCTTTATTGGCGAACCGGACGGATTCCCGGCCGGAAATGCCTTCTTCCTGGTTGCAGACCCTCACCGATTCGATTCAGCATTATCTGAAACTGGAGCTTGCCTGCTGCGGACAAGGACGATGCCGCACGGCGGAGGACCTGCGCCAGGCTTACGAACGGTATTGCAGCGGGCCGGGACGGGAGGTGGTTGGCAAGGGCAGTACTGCCTATGAATTTTTACTTAACCAGACGGTGCTTTACGAAAAGGAGAAGGAAATCGTATCCTGGCTTATGTCGGGAGACAACAGCCGGTTGAACAAGGAGCTTCTGGACCAAGTGGTGCGAATCAGCAGTATGCCCCCGCAAAGCGCCAAAATCGAAGCCCTGCTCCTGGCCGCGGCCCTTCTCCGACTGGTGCAAGTGCAGTTTCCCATATGGCGGATGGCCGCACGTTCCATCGAGTGGGGTTCCGTCTACAAATGCGAGACGTCCGAAGAGATTGCGGCTTGGCTGCAGGTATACATCCATGAATTCCTGCGTTCTCATAACAGCTGGCTTGCCGGCAAAATAGACAATCCGGTCAAGCAAGCCATCCAGTTTATCGAAGAGAAATATATGAACGAATGCGGCTTGGCCGAGGTGGCGGCCCATGTTCATCTCAACCCCAGCTACTTCAGCAACCTGTTCAAGAAAGAAACCGGCGAAAGCGTCACCGGTTATATCCAAAACCTGCGTGTACAGAAAGCGAAGATCCTGCTCAAAAGCACCGACATGAAAATTTTCGAAATCGCCCAAGCCATCGGCTTCAACGATTCCAATTACTTCACGCATATGTTCAACAGAATAGCAGGGCTCTCGCCAAAGGAATACCGCAAGCGGACAGCAGAGCCGCAGCAGGGAGTCACGGATGGACCTTGATGCGAAGGGGCAGTCTAATTCTCTTGACGTGGACGATAAACTAAAGGATGAACTTCGGAAAGTTCAAGATAAGCAAGCTTACTAAATTCCGTTCCCTTGGAGCGGTTTTCTTTTTTCATAGGTCGCTCATACAGCAATTTAGGGGCTTTTTGTTTTTTGGATAGATCGATTGAACTGTGTTGCTCAACATTTTTATATATGTTAAACTGTCAACTAGTTGACTATTTGTTGAGGAGCAATGATGATGAGCAGCCAAGGTATGGATGTGATTTCAGACACGATTAAAGCCGCAAACCTGTTATCCAGGAGGGGAGGTGAGATCGCTTCTAAATGTAAACTGACAAGCGTACAGCAATGGCTGATCCTGGGTGCCATCGCGCAAGCGAACAAAACTTCGTTAGGCGATCTAAGCCACAGGACGATGGTGACAAAGCAGAACATTACCAAAATGATTGAACGTATGAAGAGTTCAGGGCTTGTAAGAACGTATCAGGATATGGAGGATAAGCGTTACGTATATGTTGAGCTGACGGAAACGGGAAATGAGAAATTGGAGCAACTGGAAGAGATGCTGGCAGAGATGGATCACAAGGTTCTTAGCGCATTTACCGAAGAAGAGCTCAAGCAATTCTCACAATTTCTGAACAAGCTGATCAATCAGTTTGTGGAAGATTAAGGAGTTGTCGTAAATGGGGAAAGAAGCAAAAGTAGCGTTGATAACCGGAGCCGGGCGAGGGATTGGTGCAGCTACGGCGAAGGAATTGGCGGCGTCGGGGATGAGGGTTGCAGTCAATTATCTTTCGGACCATGCCAGTGCGGGAAGGGTTGTCGATGAAATTGAACGCCTCGGAGGAGAAGCCATAAAGATACAGGCAGATGTATGTGATGCCGGACAGGTGAATTCCATGGCAAAGCAGGTTATCAACCGCTGGGGTACCCTGGACATTCTGGTCAGCAATGCGAATATTCCCTTTCCCATTAAACCTTTCCTTGACATGGAATGGGACGAAATGGCTGAGAAGCTGAAGTCTGAAATTCAAGCCGCTTTTAATTTGACGCAAGCGGTTATTCCATTTATGAAGCAAAATGGCTACGGACGTATCATTTACGTGGCCAGCAGTGTTGCCAAGACCCCCGGAAGGGGCTTTATAGCGCATGGTACGGCAAAAGCCGCGCTGGTGCAGTTTGCGAAATTCATCGCTCAGGAATTCGGTGAGTTTGGCATTACGGCGAACATTATTTCTCCAGGGGCCGTAGAAACCGAGGCATCCAAGGAGCAAATAGAGCGGTATCGAAGCGCGATGATCGCGGAAACGCCGCTGAATAGGATCAGTCAGCCCGAAGATATCGCAAGAGCCATTGCCTTATACGCAAGCGAGCGGTCCGGATTTATTACTGGCTCCTATGTACCTGTTAATGGCGGAAAAGATATGAGTTGAAACGAATCCCCTCGGGGGCGCTTTTGGATAGCCGCCGACCGAACACAAATCGTCGCTGAACTTCCGTTCGGCGGCGATTTGCAGTTTAGGCGAAGCCTATTTTTCAGCAACGATGGCAAACATGGGTCTGTGACGGTTCAGGATTTTTTCTCCTGTACTATAAAATCCGGCATCGAATCCTTCATGAACCTGGATTTTAGTAAAACCAATAAACTTAAGCATTTCACTGTCCCATCCCGGTCTTCTTACATAGGTCAATGGCAAGGTAAGCGCCAGTTGATCGCCTTCCTCAATGTCTTTCTCTTCGCGGTATGGCAAATAACCTTGATCAATAGCCTCCTCTTTAGCCTTTCTGAAAAGCTCTGCCTCCTGGGGATTGCTCAAAAACAAATTCCAATTTGCATCGAAAATAATAACCTGGCCCCCATCATTAAGCATTCCGTACCAATTTTGATAAGCTGCAACAGGATTATATAGGAACCAAGTGACATTCCTGGAAATGACGATGTCAAATGTTTCTTCTGTCTTATATTCGATGATATCCGTCTCAATAATCTTGATATTGCAGTTATATTTTTGTGCATTTTGTTTAGCTCTGGCCACCATTTCAGGTGAGGAATCAATGGCGGTAACCTGGTGCCCCATACGACTAAGCAATACTGCAAAAAATCCGGGTCCTGTTCCAACATCCAGAATCTTTAAATTCCGTTTTTCGGATAAAAGATGACCCAGGATCGCGTTCCATTGATCATATGTATCTGTTGCAAATTCGGTATTTACGATTTCATCATAGACATCTGCTCCTTTATCCCAATAATCACGATATTGTTGTGCAAGTTTATGCTCAGCCATTAACCTCTGGTCTCCTTTATTAAAAAAATATCTTGCAAATAGTAAATATTACGATTAATAATATACAAAGATGACTTCGTATGCAAGTGATCATGATCATTTGCAACAATTTAATCACGAACATCAAAGGAGAGAAGTAGGAGGAGTAGGGATGGACAGCAGATTTCGTTTCAGTATTGCAATCGTTTTAACGCTGTTGCTGCTTGCGGGGTGCTCACAAGGCGAAAGCTCGGTTTCCGGTTCTGGCCAGGAAGCGGACAAACAAATCCTTGTAGCAGTAACCCAGGATGGTGAAGGAGATAAACTGGATGCCGCGACTTACAATGGGACACGGCAGATGCATGCCGCTGTGTATGATGCGCTTGTGGATTATAAAGGAGAAGGTAAAATTGCCCCCAGCTTGGCCGAGTCATGGGAAATCTCCGATGACGGAAAGACCTACATTTTTCAACTAAGAAAACAAGTGAAATTCTCGGACGGCAGTCCGTTGAATTCAGCGGCCGTTAAGTTTTCATTGGAGCGAGCGATCAGCAGAGAAGAGAATGCAACGCTTGAAATATCCCGTTTGCTGAAAAAAATAGAATCCCCTGATGACAACACCGTCGTACTTACATTTAAAGAAACTGCAACTCAAGTACTGTATGAGCTAAGTCAGGCAAGGCCTTTCCGGATTATGAGTCCAAACTCGGTAACTCCTGCGGGAGATGTGAACGGAGACTTTCACCAGGCGATCGGCACAGGCCCATGGAAAATAGGCAGCTATCAACAAGGAGTTGAGACCGTTCTGGTGGCAAACGAGCACTATTGGTTAGAAAAACCATCGGAATATTCGCTCGTTTTTAGAGTGATTACAGATCCACAGGCAAGGGTACTCGCGCTCCAATCCGGGGAGGTGGATCTTGCAGGCGGAGAGCTTGGCAATATCCCGCTGGAAAGTCTGAGTGTTTTTCAAAACAACGACAAGTATGTGGTGGAAACGGGCACCAGTACGATGTCCTATTTTCTGGTCATCAACCAGAACAATGCAGCTCTATCGGATAAAAATATACGCCAGGCCATCAATTATGGAAACGATACGAGTAAATATGCAGATGGTAGCAGCGAACCAGTCAAGGGACTGTTTCAGGATAAAGTTGCCTTTGTAACATCCGATAATCAGCCTTACTATCCGTATAACCCCGAGAAGGCAAAACAATTGATCGAAGCCTCGGGCTACAAATGGAATGAGAAAAAGCAGCTTTATGAGAAAGACGGACAAGTCCTGCAGCTGCGGTTGGTGATCCAAACGGAAGAATATCCGGAGTGGAAAGAGATGGCTGAAATTTTTCAGGACAACATGAAGCAGATCGGAGTGCAAATCGACATCGTGAATCAGGAAAGGGCAGCTTACTACGATACGTTATGGAGCAGCAAAGATTATGACCTGCTTATATATCGAACTTATACGGATGCTCAATTGCCCTATCGATTCCTGTCTTCTTTATTCTACAGTTCGCCATCAATGCCGGGAGCAGCTTATCAAGACCGTCCATTGTCGGACCTGCTGGATCAGATTGCTTCCACCATCTCGACAGAGAAGCAGCAGGCGTTATTTGACCAGGTGTTTCTTCGCATGCATGAGGAAGCGATGTCGGTGCCGATTTATTACGCCAAGCAAACCTTTGTTCATACTCGTGAACTTTCCGGCTTTACTTTTAATGCCATTGAAGACGATCCTGTTAAGTGGCATCACTTAAGGAAAGAAGCACAATAATGCTGCGTTCCATGACCCATCGTCTGTTGATGCTCATGACCACATTTGTCCTGTTTTCTTTGTTCGTATTCGTATTAATGCGTTTGGCGCCGGGGGATCCGGCGTCAATGATGCTGTTAGACATCGGAGCGGTGCCGGAGCAATCTCTGGTGGCTAATCTACAGGAGCAATGGGGGCTTGATCAATCGTTTATTCAGCAATACATGGCTTGGGTTGTGCAGATATTCCAGGGAGAACTGGGGAATTCTTTTATGTCCGGAGAACCGGTATTGAACGAAATCATGGACCGTTTAGATCCGACAATCAGACTGATTGCAGGCTCCTTTTTGCTTACGATGTTGATTTCCATACCGGCAGGAATTTGGTTAGGCTTGAATTCCGGCTCGATGCCGGATCGCGTGGTTTATTCGGTAACGATTTTGGGGTTGTCGATTCCTTTATACTGGCTTGCCATTCTTCTGATGTATGCTTTCGGTGTAATCTGGCCGATTCTTCCGGTTGTCGGCAGCTCTTCCATAGAACATTATGTGCTTCCGATAACAGCCATTTCCCTGGTGCAAAGTGTCTACTCCATTCGGATGGTACGCTCATACACCGTGCAATACAGTAAATTCTTCTATATTGAGGCGGCAAGAGCCAGAGGTTTGCGGGCCTCTATCTTTTATCCGGCTTATTTGTTCCGCGCCATGTTCATCCCGATCCTGACGTTAATCACGACCAGCCTGCCAAGCTTTTTTGGAGCCGCTATCATGACAGAAACGATTTTTAGTTTTCCGGGGTTCAGCAAATATATGCTTGAGGCGATTTACCGCCGTGATTTTCCCGTCATTCAGGGGAGCGCCCTGCTGGTGGCCGCTTTTATATTTGTGTTTCATTTTATGGCCGATATCCTTTATTTTGTGGCCGATCCGCGTGTTCATCTTGACAAACAGAGGTGGGAGCTATGATGAATCTCGTGCGGGCGAATAAGCTTCCAGCAACAGCTTTGTTGTTTATTGTGCTCCTTATTATTGTCGGGTTAAGCGCATCATGGATTTCACCTTATGATCCGTTCCAGACCAATCATCATGAAAAGCTCCTTCCTCCAAGCCTATCGCATCCGTTTGGAACGGATTATCTGGGAAGAGATTTGTTAAGCCGTGTGCTGCACGGGATCAGCGATTCCGTGTTCCCCGTTTTTGCAGTTCTCAGCGTTGTTATGCTGATCGGATTGCTCGTTGGCGCACTAAGTGCTTTTTGGGGGAGTAAGCTTGACATGTTGATGATGAGTGTGACGGATATTTTTACGGCATTGCCGAATGTCCTGCTCACCATTGTTGTCGTCGGCTTTCTCGGTTTTGGCATGGAAAATGTCTATTTCGCGGTGATTCTTTCCTGGTGGGCCAAGTACGTCAGATTAATTCGCGGTTTGATCCTTGATGTGAAAAAGGAGCCGTATATTATCGCGAGCAGGGTAAGCGGATCATTTGGCATGAGAACGATCATACGACATATGATACCGAACATTGCCCCGCAGATTGGGACCATGCTGATTTTGGATGTAAGCAAGGTGATTTTGACGTTATCCGGTTTATCCTTCCTGGGAATTGGCGCGCAGCCGCCTTCACCCGAATGGGGTGTGATGTTATTGGATGGGAAAAATTATTTGCAGGTTGCGCCATGGATGGGGTTTTTCCCGGGTTTTATGATTTTTCTGACAGCCTGCTCGTTCCAGATTGTTGGCGAGCGGCTCAGGAGGGGGAAGTAATGGCTGCCGCAGTGGAAATCAAAAATCTGAGTATTAGAAACGCAAATGGTCGGCCGCTTGTACACAACAGCAGTTTTTCTTTGGAGTCGGGAAAAACTTACTGCTTATTGGGAGAAAGCGGAAGCGGTAAGACGTTAACCAGTAAAGCTATTTTAGGAATGCTTCCTGAAGGGCTGCAGATGTCAGGCGATATCATGCTGCACGGCAAAGACCTGAATCGTTTATCCAAAAGGGAATGGCGCAAAATCAGGGGGAAACAGGTGGGCGTCATTTTTCAGCATCCTGAACAGGCATTACATCCATCCATCCCGATCGGCAGACAATTATGTGATCTTATGCTTAGTCATTTACCGATATCGAGATATGAGGCTGAGAAACAAGCGGAAAAGATGCTGTCTCAAGTGTTCTTGAAAGATACGGCGCATGTGATGAAAAGTTATTCTCATGAGCTGAGCGGGGGAATGAATCAACGTGTCATGATCGCGATGGCGCTTCTGTTACGGCCTGAAGTTGTCATCGCCGATGAGCCGACGAGCGCGCTTGATGTCACAACCCAGGCTGAAGTCATATCCTTACTGCACCATCTAATATTGGAACTAAACATGAGTATGTTGTTTATTACGCATGATATCCTCCTGGCAGGTTATCTTGCGGATACGATCGGTGTGATGCGTGACGGAGAAATGATAGAACAGGGAAGCGCCGCGCGAATATTAGGACAACCCGAGCATGAATATACCAGGCAATTATGCAGGTACCGATCGCAAAGGCTCCTTGGCAAAGGAGGTGCCAGCCCCAATGCTTCAAGTTCAACAGCTGTTCAAAGAAATGAATGGAAGGCAAATTCTGAATGACATTAATTTTGTGATAGAAGACGGAGGGTCCCTGGCCATCGTTGGCGAGAGCGGCAGCGGCAAATCCACGCTGGCCCAGCTGATTATGGCCTTAAAGCAACCGACTTCGGGTCACATTATATTTAACGGGCAGCACCTGCCCCGCAAAGGAATAAAAGCGTATAAAAAGTGGTATCGCGATATTCAGATTGTTTTTCAAAATACAGCCTCAACATTGAACCCGGCGCTGAGCTTGTTCAAGTGTCTGGAAGAACCGCTAATTAACTTTACAGGCTTGAATAGAACGGAACGTAAGAAGAGGATTCTGGAGTATTTAGACAAGATAGGTCTTCGGGAGGAACTTCTAACATCCCGGCCAGGAAAATTAAGCGGAGGACAGTATCAAAGAGCCTGCCTGGCTAAAGCACTGATGATCCATCCCAAACTATTGATCTGTGATGAAATCGTCTCGAACCTTGATATCGTATTGCAACAGCGGATCATAGAACTGCTTAAGTCCATTCAGCAGGAACAAGGCTTGTCTCTTCTATTCATTACCCATGATCTCTCGCTTGTGCCCGGACTGTGCCAGGATATTTTAGTGATGAAAGACGGGAGAAAGATTGAGCAATTTCATACTTCTGACCTTCATAATGAGCGAGCGCGGGACGCCTATACGATCACGCTGCTGAAATCAGCCGAAATGCTTGAATCCAAGTGGAGAATGAACGAGACTTAAGATATAACCAGCCCGCGAATTGCTGATAGAGCATTTGCGGGCCGGTTTCACTTGTTTAGATCTGTTTTCCGAGGATGAGTGCGAAATATTGGATGTTTTTTGTCAAGAAGTCTTTATTTTCAAAGGATGTATTCTGGAATTTGCTGTCCATATCTTCCAGGAACGCGGCCATATCCGAGGTGTCTGCGCCATCAAACTGATTAGCGATTTTCGTGTTTTTCAAAACCGTATCTACATGGTCGTTTTCAGTGTGGTAATCCTTCGCCCATTGCGGGTTCTTCATCAGCTTTTGATTAAAATCCAGCAGGATTTCCGCAAAGCCTGCGCCGCTGCCGCCATTCATCTTATCTTTGAGAATCTCGGTTATTTTATTGGCGGATTCCGGATCATGTTTTTTCATCAAATAGTTAATATCGACATAATCATCAGGCGCACCTTCAGGCTTGCGAGGGATATCGATATAGCTTGCCTGGCCGGTCTCTGGATCAACCGTTCTGGTTTTGGCATACGCAGCGATCTGATTCATGGTGGCAAGGAATTTCTCCGCGTCGTCACCTGTCATGTAATTGTCCGCAATAAATTTCGCCTGAGACAGCCCGCTCTCAAGCAGCGCCGCTCTTTCGCTTTCATCCGCAACGGATCCGTCAGGAACAAAGTTGGAGCTTATTAAGAAATTCACGGCTTCTTCCACTTCAGGCGGTTTTCCAGCTAGCAATTGCTCTAAGGAAGAATTTATTTCGGAAGTAAATAAGGGCCTTATCGAATTGTGCTTAACTGCGCCCACAGGCAGTTCCCGGGTGCTAATGCCTTCGGCCAACTGCCTGGCCGCCTCGCTGATTTCCACACTGTCGTGTCCCGGAAGGGCGAATCCTGTTTCCAGTTTCAATTTGTTGTTCGCTTGGTTATTATCTCGATTTTGAGTGTAAAGGCTTGGAAGCGATGAGATAACATTACTTTCGATTTTCATGTTATACCTCCTCGTGCAATCCCATTAAAAAAATATATACCTGTATATATATCGGCATATCATTCCATATCTTTAACCTAATCTTATTTATCCGTCGTATACGCTGTACGCAAATGATACATTAATTCGCTTTTGCAGCGATTTAGGAGCTTTTTGCTGTTATTACCACACATCGGGGAACGGATCAATGACTCGATGGGGTGGTTTTCTTTGTTTTTCACCGAGTTGTCAGAAAGATTTGATTCTTTTTTGAACTGAGCTCCTTTCGTGATTAATTTGAGACATTGCGTCGTTATAATAAATTTTAAATATCGGGCAAGTTTTGGCTGGATTCAATCCCGATATACGAATGAAGAGTGATTGAAAGGAGACAGTCTGGCGTGGTTATAGATACTGTGCTGTGGAGTAAATGGCTGACAGGGATGACCTTGGCGTTTCATGCCATTTTTGCCACGATTGGCGTTGGTGTTCCGTTGATGATTGCCATTGCCGAATTCGTCGGTATACGCAGGAAGGACCCTCATTACATACTCATGGCCAAAAGATGGACAAGAGGGTTCGTCATTTCCGTGGCCGTAGGTGTGGTGACCGGAACGGCGATTGGTCTGCAGCTTTCACTAGTGTGGCCGAACTTTATGCGATTGGCGGGGAATGTCATCGCGCTCCCGTTATTTATGGAGGTTTTTGCATTCTTTTTTGAGGCTATTTTCCTGGGAATTTATTTGTACACATGGAATCGGTTTCGCAATCCGTATATCCATTGGCTGCTGACGATTCCGATTGTCGTTGGGGCAGGCATGTCCGCTGTTTTTATTACGACGGTGAACGGATTTATGAATCAGCCCGGAGGTTTTGTCATGGAAGCGGGCCAATTTACGGCAGTTAACCCGCTGCAAGCGATGTTTAATACGGCAACGCCCTCCAAAGTTTTTCATGTCGTAACTTCAGCCTATTTGACAGGAGCCGCTCTGCTGGCAGGAATTGCGGCCTACACGATTTTAAGAAAAGGGCCGTCGGCGTATCACAAGAAAGCATTGAAGCTCATGATGGCGGTTGTGCTGGTGTTCAGCGTGCTGACAACTCTGGCCGGGGATGTGTCAGCCAAGTTTTTGGCAGAGCATCAGCCGGAGAAGCTGGCGGCGGCGGAATGGCATTTTGAAACGGAAAGCGGTGCGGATTTGATTTTATTGGGCTGGCTGAATGCAGAGCAGAAGGTCATGGGAGCCATTCACATTCCGAAAGTGCTCAGCTTCCTGGCCTTTGGCGACTTTAATGCCGAGGTAACGGGACTGGAGGAATTCCCCCTCGATGAACGGCCGCCGCTGCTTGTGCACTATTTATTTGATTTCATGGCCGGGATCGGTTTTGTTATGTTGGCCGTTGCGCTATTGTATTTTCTGTTTTTGTTCTGGAAGAAACGCAGTGAGCTCAACAAGTGGCTGCTGCGAGGGGTTGTTTTTAGTACATTGCTATCGTTTCTGGGCGTTGAACTGGGCTGGTTTTATGCGGAAATCGGGCGGCAGCCGTGGATTATCCGCGGATATATGCGCGTAGAGGAAGCGGCCACTTCGTCACCAAGCGTGAGGATTCTCTTTTTTCTCTTCCTGCTTTTGTATATTGTACTGGGCATCATGTGTGTCCTTGTACTAAGGCGTTTGTTCCGTAATAAACCGGCAGAAGCCGAACTGGAAAAGCTTGTGAACGAGCAGCATGTTCAATCCGTGGAAAAAGGGGTGCCGGTATGATCAGTTACGAGTTGATCGGCATCTCCGTGCTTTGGCTGTTTTTGTACGGCTATTTAATTGTTGCCTCTATTGATTACGGCGCCGGCTTTTTTGCCTTCTACGCCCGTCTCACGAAGCGGGATCATCTGATCAATCGTTTGATATCCCGTTATTTATCGCCGGTCTGGGAGATTACCAATGTGTTTTTTGTTTTTTTCTTTGTTGGCATCGTCGGTTTTTTCCCCGACACGGCTTATTATTACGGCTCTGCGCTGCTTGTACCGGGAAGCATTGCCATTATTCTGTTAGCTATTCGCGGCTCCTTTTATGCCTTTGAAAATTACGGCTCCAAGGAAAGCATCGTGTACCTGTTTCTATACGGGGCAACGGGTTTGCTCATTCCGGCTTCCTTGTCGGTGGCACTGACGCTTTCCGAGGGCGGATTTATTGTGGAGAAAGGCGGAGCTGTTTTTCTGGAATATTGGTCGCTGATCTCAAGCCCGCTGTCGTGGAGCATTGTCGCATTGGCCATCGTATCGGTGCTGTTCATTAGCGGATCGTTCCTGGCCTTCTACGCTTCCCGGGCGGACGACCAGTCAGCGCTGAAGCTGATGCGGACCTATGCCCTGTTTTGGAGCACGCCAACGATTATTGCCGCGCTTACAGCATTTATTTATCTCAGCCAACACAATGAGCGGCATTTTCAGAACATGATGGATTTATGGTGGCTGCTCGCGCTTTCTGTCGGTTTTTTCATGATAGCTCTGTGGCTGCTGTATAGCGGACGCCGATACGGACTGGCCTTTATTTGTGTCATGCTGCAATTTTTCTGTGCCTTTTTTGCGTACGGGATCGGGCAATATCCCTATATTCTGGATCCGTACATTACCATTCAAAGTGGAGCCACGCAGGAGTCGATGGGCATTGCGCTGGTAGTTGCCTTTATCGGTGGTCTGTGTCTGCTGGTACCGTCCCTTATTCTTGTCTTCAGATTATTCCTGTTTGATGCGGATTATATCAAAGGCAAAAAATGACCCAGTGTATGCATGACTGTATGTTGGAGTACCTTACAGGCGTATGTAAAAAGGAGGGAAGTCTGCGTGAAAAGGAAAACCAGTCTGATATCCGAGCTCATGTCCGCACAAAGGAAACGACTTGTTCTCCTTGGCGGCCAGTCGCTTGCCCTCGGTGCAGCCATTGCAGGACAGGCCGTGCTGCTCGCTGAAGCCGTTGAGCGGATTTTTGTGCAGCAGGCTCCCTTGTCATCGGTTGTTGTCATCCTTGGCTCACTGCTGGCCGTCATGGCTGTGCGAACGCTGCTGTCGTATGGAAACGGGCGAATCGGCTTGCAGATGGCTGCCAGTGCCAAGACGGAGATGCGGGGAAAGGTGCTGCGTAAGCTTGCCCATGCTTCCGTTCCTTCGGCGCTGCGCGGGCAAACCGGGGGCAAGGTGAGTGTGGCGCTGGATGCCGTGGATGAAGCGGACAGTTATTTCAGCCAGTATATGCCGCGTATGATGGAAGCCGCCGTCATTCCGATTCTGATCCTGATTGTTGTTTTTACTCTACATATGAATTCCGGCATCATTATGCTGGTTACCGCCCCTTTTATCCCGATATTTATGGTGCTTGTGGGGCTGAAAACGAAGAACAAATCGGAGGAGAAATTTGCACAGCTGGCCGAATTTTCCGGTACGTTTCTCGACTCGCTTCAAGGGCTGGTTTCGCTCAAGCTGTATGGCCGGGCTCATCGCCAGCAGCAGGAAATTGAACGCAGCAGCCTTGGTTACCGGGATGCGACGATGGACATTTTGCGGATTGCCTTTACCAACACCTTCATGCTGGAATCCATCGTGATGCTCAGCATTGGCATTGTTGCGCTTGAGCTGGCGCTTCAGCTGCTGGTGTTCAAATCGTTGTCCTTCCACACCGCCTTTCTGATTCTGCTGCTGGTGCCCGAGTTTTACAGCCTGTTAAAAAACACGGGAACTGCCTTTCACAGCGGCCGCACCAGCATGGGCGCAGTCCGTAAAGTGGAAGAAATGCTTGCGGAAACAAAGGAAGAGAGAGCGGCATCGGATAGGGGAGATGGTGCCGGGAAAACGGATGGAACAGGTGAGATCGGCAGGGTGGAGAAGGCGGACAAGGCGGACAAGGCGGACAAGGCGGACAAGGCGGAAAAGGCGGAAAAGGCGGTCAAGCCTGGGACTGCCCACTTGGATTTGATTCGGATGCCGCCATCCATCGAACTGAGGGATGTCCGGTTTCGGTATGCGCCGGATTCGTTCGAGCTTGCAGTTGGTTCCGTTTCGT
This sequence comes from Paenibacillus terreus, assembly GCF_042138595.1. NCBI lineage: Bacteria > Bacillati > Bacillota > Bacilli > Caryophanales > Paenibacillaceae > Paenibacillus > Paenibacillus terreus. Next base: position 87,808 of record NZ_JBHIRX010000018.1, read on the forward strand.
TTGGACCGGGGGAGCAAATCGCCATCGTCGGAAAAAGCGGGTCCGGTAAAACAACCTTGCTGCACCTCATTGCTGGGCTGTTGAAGCCGATAGCGGGAGAAGTGCTGGTGAACGGGCATTCACTTGCACAATACGATGAGGCTGCATGGTTTGAGCACGTCAGCTACATTACTCAGCATCCGTATATTTTTGCCGGCACATTTGCGGACAATATTGCCATCGGGGCGGGCCGGGATGTCTCCCGGGCGGAAATTGTGCAGGCGGCAGAGGCAGCCGGTCTTGCTGCCGTTGCCGCCGAATTGGAGCAGGGCTATGACACCTTTGTCGGTGAAGGAGGCAGGGGCTTGTCAGGCGGTGAGAAGCAAAGGCTTGCGCTGGCGCGCGCTTTTTTGAAGCAGCCTGCCATCATTTTGTTTGATGAGCCAACGGTGGGATTGGATTTGCACACCGAACGCATCCTGCAGCGGTCCATTGCCGAGCTTGCCAAAAAGACGACCATGATTACCGTAGCTCACCGCCTGTACACGATACGGCATGCCGACCGGATTTTGTTTATGGATAACGGAGCGCTGCTGGATTATGGGCGTCATGATGAGCTGCTTGCCCGTCTGCCGCAATATGCCGAGATGGTGCATGTTCAGCGCAAAGGAGGATTCGCATGAATGACCTGGCTATATTAACAAAAGCGATGATTCAGGAACGTAAGGATATTGCCATGGCGATCATCGGCGGATTCATTGCCGGCATAGCTGGTGTATGCCTCTTTGCCGCAAGCGGTTATATGATCTCCCAGACGGTGTTCGCCCCGCCGCTCTATACCTTGATTGTGCTGACATCACTGGTGAAAATACTTGGCCTGCTGCGGGCGGCAAGCCGCTACGGCGAACGCTTGTATTCCCACCGGGCGACGTTCACCATACTCAGCCGTTTGCGCACCTCCTTTTTTGCCAAGCTTGTTCCTTTGACACCTGGGATATTGGGCAAAAAGCGAAGCGGAGAGCTGCTCGCACGGATCGTCGGGGATGTGGAGAGCTTGCAGCATTATTTTATACGCGTCGCTTATCCCCCTGTCGTTGTCGTGATGGTGTTTTTGGCCACGGTTTTGTTTACTTCAGCTTTTTCGTTCTGGATGGCCTGTTTGTTTGTGCTGGGCATGCTGGCAACGGCTTTTGCGGTTCCGGGGCTTGTTTTGCTTGGGCAGAGACGGATACATGGCCGTGTCCGCCAGCAGCGGGCGGTGTTCTCCACTGAAGTGACTGAATTGCTGTACGGGTTCCGTGATTTGAAAGTTTACGGGCAATTGAAAAAGCGCGAGCAGCAGCTGCAGCAAACCTCCGCCGCATTGGCAGTCGAGCAGCAAGCAGCAGCCCGGCACTTGCTGCGTGGGCAATCGCTGCATACTTTTGTGACATACCTCATTTCCTGGGGTGTGCTGGTTCTTGGCGCCTATTTGATCATGCACGGCTCCTTAGCCGGTGTATTTCTCGCCATGCTGGTCATGGCTTCGCTCACGGTGTTTGAAGAAGCTTCGGCAATGGCCACGCTGCCTGCTTACAAGCAGGATAGCGAACATGCGGCAAGGCGGCTTGCGGAAACGGTTCATGCCACGGATAAGCAGCCGCCGCAGCCAAGCGGTGTCCTCTCCGTCGAGCAGGCCTTTGCAATTGAGCTGTGCGGAGTTACGTTTCAATATGAAGATGAATGGCGTCCGGCGGTGAAAAATATTTCTCTGGAGTTTCCCCCGGGTTCCAAAACCGCCATTGTCGGGCCGAGCGGATCAGGCAAAACAACCATCATCGAATTGCTGCTCAAGCTGCGCACAACGACAGAAGGCCGGATTCGTTTAAATGGGATTTCAGTTGAGGAACTGGATGAAGCGAGCATTTGGCAAGCCTCCAATGTGGTGCTGCAGCACAGCCATTTCTTCCGGGGCACCATTCGGGACAACCTGCTGCTGAATGAGGAACAACATCATTCTGACGAAGTGCTGTCGGCTATGCTGGATAAAGTACAGCTGACGAATAAGTCTCTGGACGATGAGGTGTATGAAAAAGGGGAGAACTTGTCGGACGGAGAGAAGCAGCGTCTGGCTCTGGCACGGGCAATGCTTCGGAAAGGGCGGTTATGGCTTCTGGACGAACCGACGTCCTCGCTGGATTATGTTACAGAGCAGCGCGTTTTCCGTCACCTGCTGACTCAGGCAGTTGATGATACACTTCTGCTGATTTGCCATCGGTTGACCGGACTGGAGAAGATGGACCGGATATTGGTCATGGACCAGGGAAGAGTTATTGAAGCGGGCTCGTATGCAGAGCTGATGGAGCAAAAGGGATATTTTTATGAAATGAAGCAAATCGAGCTGCAAATGATCGGCGAAGCCGGGTCATATTGAAGAAAACAGAAATTTCATCAAGGCAAATCAAAAGCGACAAGCACTCTGAAATGGAGACTTGTTGCTTTTTTTTGTTCCTGCTGCTGGTGCCTGCGTTTTACAGTCTATTAAAAACACGAAACAGCTTTTTCGCAGCGGTCGTACCAACACGGGGACTTTACAGATCTTAGCCGAGTCCTTACCTTTATGCATGGGATGAATCGGCTTAGGACAAGAACTGTCTTTAGACAGCCTGATTGTCCTACTTTTTTTGTGGTAGTTATATATTCGAACGGATACAATCAAGATATGGAACAAGAATATAGAAGAACGAAAACTACCGTATCCCTCATCAACTATCATTTTGTGTTTTGTCCGCGATACCGAAGAAAGGTCCTTGTGAGTCAAGTCGAAGCAAGATTTAAAGAGCTTGTGCAGGAGCTGTGCCAGGAGAACGACTGGTGTATGGTTGCGATGGAAGTGATGCCGGATCATGTGCATCTATTCTTAAACGTGTTGCCAACGGATTCTCCGGCGGATATTATGGCAAAATTGAAAGGCGTGACCTCGCGGTTGTTGCGTCAGGAATTTAAACACCTGAAGCATTTGCCGAGCCTTTGGACACGTTCCTATTTTGTCAGCACGGCGGGGAATGTTTCGAGCGAGACCATCAAGCGTTATGTGGAAGAACAAAAGACAAGGGGGTGAAGCCATGCCTACCGTAACCGTTCAAATTCGAATATTCCCAAACGATGTTTCCCTGCTGAAGGAGATGGGGAACGAATACATCCAAACGGTCAATCTCCTCACCGAACAAGCGGAAGCATCGGGAACATTCCCAAAGATCACCTCCAAGGATGTCGATGCCAAGCTTCCATCTGCCGTCAAGAACCAGGCCATCCGAGACGCGCGAAGTATTCATAAAAAGGCGAAAAAGCAAGGGAAACGTCCGGTACTCAAACGCAGAGCCTACTACGTCAACAACCAGAACTATTCCCTTGGGGACAAAAGCGTTGCCTTTCCTGTGATGTTGGACGGAAAGGCACAGCGAGTCCAGATTCCGGCCTATATAACAGAACGTGAACAACATGTGTTATCCAGCGGCAAGCTGGGCCTGTTAAAATTGGTGGAGAAGTCGGGGAAATGGTATGTTCAAATTTCGATGAAGAAAAAGATAGAACCAACCACTGGCGAGGCCATGATGGGAATTGACTTAGGCTTAAAGGTTCCTGCCGTTGTGGTCACCTCCACAGGCAAGACAAAGTTTGTGGGGAATGGTAGACAAAACAAGTACATGCGCCGCAAATACAAAGAGCGCAGAAGAAAGCTAGGCAAGTTAAAGAAGCTGTCCGCGATTCGTAAGCAAGAGCATAAAGAACACCGCTACATTCAAGACCAAAACCACAAAATTAGCCGTAAGATTGTGAACATGGCGATTGAAGAGCAAGTATCGGTCATGAAGATGGAAAAGCTAACGAACATTCGCCAAACGACAAGAACAAGTCGTAAAAACGCTAAAAACCTGCACAACTGGACGTTCTATCAACTGCAAAAGTTTATCGCATATAAGGCGGACCTAGCTGGGATTAAAGTCATCGAAGTGAATCCTGCCTACACCTCCCAGACCTGTCCAAACTGTGGGAAACGGAACAAGGCCATGGACCGAACGTATCTATGTTCATGCGGGTATCGCGCACACCGCGATAGAGTTGGAGCGATCAACATTCTGCGCCAACCTGTGATAGATGGTAACAGTCTATCAGCCTAGATAGCTATAGGCTCTGATCTAGGATGAGCTAATGAGCTAGCTCTTAACTTAGCAGTCTGCACAAAACAGAAATGGCCTGCGTGCGTTAACTAGCTAAGAATCCCATGGCTTTAGCCATGTTGGAGGCTCAATACAGGGAAAAACCGTACAGGTTACAACCACCGGCAGCATTTATACTGGAACTCTCCTATCGGTTGGAACGGATTTTCTTATTCTAAGTGCCATCATTAGAGGGCGCAGAAGACGACTCATCATGCGATTAGCAGAGATTATTCTGCTCTCAAGGTTAATCCGCTAAAAATACAGATGCCGGATACAAAGACCGCTGGAATTCATGATTACCCGGATGGTGTACCTGCATGCACTGAAGGATTCCCGAATAGTAAATATACTCCCTGTCCGACGGGCCCTCCAATAAGGAGATTGCTGTCCGCCTCGGAATTACGGAGGGAACGGTAAAAAGCCATGTGCTCAGGCTGGCTATTGTCCGCGCAAGTGAGCTCCATTTACTGAAATAGCAGTACCTCACCGCTGTCTAATAAATTCTATAAATTCTGTGGCCGCTGCCGGAAGGTAGCGGTCTTTTCGCCATTTCAGGCCATCGGACGGTACAGAGGCGGAATAACAACCAAATTTCATGCCATTATGGATTCGCACGGCAATCCGTTATGGTTTGAGCCTACAACATACCTTTGAGCATGTTGTAGGCTCAAAGTCTACGTAAAGGCAAACGTGAAGGCAGACGCGAAGGTTAAACGAAAAGCCAAAAACTATATAAATAAATAGCCTCGGGACTGACTGCCCGGGGCTTATTGTGGTATAATCTGGCTTGTACAACATATCAGCTAACAGGGCGGCAGCCAAATCTCCCGGAAGGGAGGTGAGGCTATGACAGTGTTTGAAGCATTATACTTGATGCTTGCATTCGGCATGTTTGTAATTGCCATGCTGTCTTTCAATAAGCGGAAATGAGCCGCCCTGTGACTAGGACAACGGCTCATTTCCTATTTGAGTAGAGATCCTGGCTGACCGCTCTTTTAGCGGTAGTTGTACAGGGGGATCGGTTGCAGCCGATCCCTTTTTCTATTCTTATGTTACCACAATGAAATTATACAATTCAACGGATGGCTGTGCGATTCTAAATAATTCTCTGGATATGGTTAGTGTATGACTACATAAATAAATAGCTTGGGGACGACTGCCAAGGGCTTATTGTGGTATAATCTGGCTTGTACAACATATCAGCTAACAGGGCGGCAGCCAAATCTCCCGGAAGGGAGGTGAGGCTATGACAGTGTTTGAAGCATTATACTTGATGCTTGCATTCGGCATGTTTGTAATTGCCGTGCTGTCTTTCGATAAACGGAAACGAGCCGCCCTGGCAAGGTAAACGGCTCATTTCTTTTGAGTTCTTTCCATGGCTGCCCGCTCTTTTAGCGGAGGTTGTACAAGGGGATCGGTTGCAGCCGATCCCTTTTTCTATTCTTATGCTACCACAATGAAATTATACAATTCAACGGATTGCTGTGTAATTATATATATTTCTATGTGATTCTATGAATACGGTTAGTTTACTGTATATTCATTTGGTGAGAAAACATTTTCTCATAAATAGATTTTATGCGAAAAATGCATAAATCTCACTATGCTGTTTTCGCATAGTTTAAACTTAGCTTGGATGATAAATGACTGTTCACGGCTTTTTCATAATTTTTTAAAGAGGGAGTGCTGGAATGAAAAGTATTTTGGAGGAACTTTATAGAGGCAACTTGAACCCGGAAGAACGTATTGTCCCCACAGACCCGGAATATCGCCCACTTAATAGAAAAATTACTGAATCCATGGAGGAGCTCAAACAGAGGTTCTCGGAGAGGGATTTTTCAGCTCTTGAGCAAATATTGGATTTGAATGATGAATCTAATTCGATGCTTGCTAGTGAAGCTTTTGTCCAGGGATTTAGAATGGGAGCTTTGGTAATGGTTGAGGTGTTCAGAGGGGGCAAACCTGATGTTATGGGCGGAAGTTAGGAGGGCGTGACGTTACGCAAAACCTTTTTCGGGGCTCTTGAATTTCGTCGGTCTTTCTCGCTCATCATGAAAGTTGACGAATGGGCGGACGTATCATATCGTAAATTATAGGAACGTAATCGGTTAAGGGGTGGCAACAAGGTGGGAGCAAGCATTAAAGACGTCGCGCAAAGAGCCGGTGTGTCTGTTACCAGCGTGTCCAGGGTGTTGAACGGTGAGAAGTATGTGAGCAAGGCGCTGCTCGAGAAGGTCAATCGGGTCATTGAAGAGCTCAATTATTCGCCGAGTCACATCGCGCGCAGTTTAAAGTCGCAAAAGACGAGTATCATTGGCATCATTGTTCCTAATTTGACGAATCAATTTTCTTCAACGATCTTAAGCAACATCGAGGAAACCGCAAGTGCGAAAGGATATAATCTGCTTGTCGGCAATATCGCCGAGAGCTTGGAGAAAGAACTGAAGTACTTGCGAATTTTTCAAAACATGAGGGTTGATGGCATCATTGTAATGCATCAGAAGTTTGATGACCGCATTCTTGATTTTTTTGCGGGAGCCTCGATGCCGATCTTGTTTTCCAGTGTGAAGGCCCCATCATCCACATACTTGTCAGTGATGATCGACGATTATCAAGCCGCTTTCGACACGACGGAGCATCTTATTCAGACAGGGCATGTGAACGTTGCTTATCTCGGCGGTGATTTGGATGACATTACTTCCGGATTGAATCGGTATCGCGGATTTCTTGATGCGATGAAGAAGCATGGGCTGGAGCAGGACGAACGATTCGTCAAATTCGGCGATTACAAGCTGCCTTCAGGGCACAGGCTGATGGAGGAAATCATTCGACAAGATGAGTTGCCGACGGTCGTCTTTGCAGCCAGTGACGACATGGCCGTTGGGGCGCTCAATTGTGCACTGGATTACGGACTGCAGGTGCCGAAAGATATCTCCATCGTCGGTTTTGACGGGAGTCGGATAACGGAGTTGGTTCGCCCTGCGATTACCTCAATGGAGCAACCGGTGGAGGAACTTGGAAGGAAGTCGGTCGACTATATGCACCAATTGATCGTAAACCCGGAGTTCACGTTCGATTCGGATATTATATTGCAGCATCGACTCGTCGTACGTGAAAGCAGTCGAGCGTTAATGTAGTGCTCCCAGAGAACAATCTATATCACCCGAAGGGGTGATTTTTTTTCGTTTTGTGCAATTTGCATAAAGTCAAACAAAAAATAGCAATAGATTTTACATAAGCCGACTAGAATGTACACAGAATCATTTCTGGTAACGATACCATATCAATGTTGTAGAGGGTGGAACGTACGATGGACGAACTGTTGATCGCGGAGGAAATCACTGGAACTGGAACAGAATTGACCGGAGAAGGAGAGTTGGCACAATGAAACGTTATCAGATCATCGCGCATACCGGCTGCGAAGGAACCCCTTGCAACACGGCAGAATCTTGTCAAGCCGGCTTCGATGCAGGTGCCGACATGCTGGAAGTGGACGTTCGCGCGACGAAGGACGGCATAGCAGTGCTTTATCATGATGATGAACCTGACGTCTCGCTCTACACATATACGGAATGGATGAGTGCCGAACACGATCCGGTCGAGAAGCTGGAAACCGTATTGAGACAGTTCCTCAATAAGCGTATTCAATTCAACCTGGATTTGAAGACACCCGAAGCTTATGAAGCCGCAGCGAAGGTCGTGGACCGTCTGGACGCCTGGGGTCAAGTGTACTTTACGGGTGTTACCGACCATCTTGCACATGGCATCCGGGCAAAGCATGTCGTATGGAATTTGCCGCATATCCCGCTAGACACACCTGATGACGACTACGATGCGGATATCCGGCGATATTGTGAACAAGTAAAGCAAGCAGGCTTTTACGGGGTGAACGCCCATTACGAATCGTGCCGCGAAGCATTGATCAAGCATGCGGCACAGCGCGGCTTGCTCGTCTGGATTTATACGCTGCCGGCGAACGGGGCGTTGTTCCGCAGATATGTTGACAAGGGGGTAGACGCGGTGTCCGTGATGGACGTATCCGTCTGCATGGAGCTAGCGAAGCGTTGGTCGTCGGATGACGCCTATTTTCTTTGACAAATATGGTATCGATACCATATTGTCTGATCCCATGATAGAAGGGGGGAGGACAGCCGAAGTGTTGTCCGACAATCATGTTGCAGGTGAATGCAAGACAATCAAAAGCTAAGGCGTTCGGAAGATGGAGGAGCGCCTCGAGACGGGAATCGCATGCCGTATGGTATGTATTCTTGCTCCCAACATTGCTCGGCATTTTGATTTTTACCCTTTATCCTTTGATTGAGTCGCTGCGGCTCAGCTTCGTGCAGGGGGCGGAGGAACGGTTCGTCGGATTTCAGAACTACGCGGACGTGCTCTCCTCGGGGACGTTCTGGTATGCGGTTTACAACACGATATACATAACGATCTTTCAACTTCTGATCGCGATTCCGCTCGGTTTTATCATTGCTTGTCTGATTAATAGCTTGCGGCGGGCTTCGTATTTTTTCAAGGTGTTGTTCTATATTCCGAATGCAACCTCGATGGTGGCGGCGGCAACGGTGTTCCTCGCGATCCTCCATCCAGATGGGCCGTTGAATTATGTTGCTGAGCTGCTCGGATTTGAGAAGGTCGTGTGGCTGTCACAGCCCGTCTCGGCCAAATGGGGAGCGGTAATCCTGGCTGTGTGGCACTGGCTTGGCTTCGTTATCATTATTAATCTGGCGAACTTGCAAGCGATCCCGATTGAATACTATGAGGCGGCATCGATCGATGGCGCTTCGCCGTTGCAGCAATGGTGGCGGATCACTCTGCCAAATATGCTTGGAAGTCTGACCATCCTGTTCATCCTCGGCTGGATCGGAGGACTGCAGCGTTTCTCCGATGCATACATGCTCGGTGGGTTGCAAGGCAGCCCGGCCCGGTCGCTGTATACGGTCGTCGGATTCATATTCGAGCGCGGTTTCGGTGGCCATGAATACGGTATTGCATCGGCCGCAGCCTATATTTTATTTGTGCTTATTCTGATCTTCACGTATTTCAATACCAAGTTGTTGCGCATGAAAATCTAGGAAGGACGAGTGATCCAATATGATTCGCATAAAGGATAGGCAGAAAATCTCGAACGCCGTGGTTTTCCTGCTGCTGGTAGCCATTGGCTTCACCATGATCTATCCGTTCGTCTGGATGATCAGCGTCAGTCTGGAGCAAACGGCGAACGTTGCGATGCCATTCCCGCCGCGGCTTATCCCCAAGCAGTTCTCGTGGTTTCATTACGGACTTGTATTCGAGAATAACAAATTGCTTCTGGCCTATTGGAATTCGATCGTCATCGCCGTATTTTGCGTCGTTCTTAGCGTCAGTTCCGCATTGCTTGGCGGATACGCATTCTCAAGAGGTAACTTTAAGGGAAAGAGATTGTTATTCTTTGCAGTGCTGGCAACGATGATGATTCCGTTCGAAACGCGGCTCATCCCGATGTTTACAATGTTCAACGATATAGGTCTCATCAATACGAAGTATCCGCTCATCCTTCCTTCGATCGTTAATGCGCTCGGTCTTGTGCTGACGAAGCAATATTTCGATCAGCTTCCGGAGGGGCTGAGGGAATCCGCCAAAATGGACGGTGCCGGTGAATTCAAGACGTTCTTCTACATCTTCGCACCGCTGACCGGCCCGATTACGGCAACGCTTTCAATCCTGTCTTTTCAAGACAGCTGGAATTCGTTCATATGGCCGCTTGTCGTCATTAACGACCAGGATCTGAAGACCGTGCCGTTGTTCCTGTCCAGCTTCTCCACGGAGAACGGCGGACGGCTCGCCGGGGTTACAATGGCGCTGGCGGCGATGAGCATCTTGCCTATGCTGCTGGTGTTCCTGTTTTTCCAAAAATATATCATTCGAAGCATTGCATTAAGCGGATTGAAAGGAGAGTGATGGGGCTGGGGAAGAAAGGGAGAAAGTGCAGGTTCGCAGGAATGGTCCGGCGGATAACACAGGCAATGTCAGGTTCTTAAATACTTATATTTATGGAGGAATCACGATGTTCAAGGGAAAATCCAGGTTTAGCGCCATTGCTCTGTTCTTCATATTTATGACCATACTCAGCGCATGCAGCGGGACAAACAACGTCGATACCAGCGCATCGAACAACAAGTCTGCCGGTTCGGCACCCGAATCGCAGAACTCCTCATCCGAACCGGGGACTTCATCTAAGCGGGAACTGTCGGGAACACTGAAGGTGCAATTGATCGGAAGCTTCTCCTTGGAGGACACGACGGACCCTGTCACAGGAGTGACATCTAAAGGGGTTCATGTATTGAAAGAAGAGTTTGAAAAACAGTATCCCGGCGTGACGGTCGAATTCGTGCTTATGGGATGGGATAGCTACAACGAGAAGACGCAGACGATGCTCCAGTCCGGAGCAGCTGACGTATACCAAGTGCCCGGAATCGCTGCGTTCGCGGAACAAGGACTGCTGGAGCCGCTTCAGCCTTATATTGAAAAAGACAAATTCGATCTGGGTATTTATCTGAACGGTCAGGTGGACGGCTGGAGAGCGATGGGGCCGAACGACCAGGAGCCGGAAATTTACAGTTTGCCGTTCATCGGCGATGCGCGTGTCCTTGTGTATGACAAGCAGCTTTTCGACGATTGGGGTGTCGAATATTTGTCCGAATCGCCAACGATCGATGAGGTGCTGGAAAAAGCGGCGAAGATGACGGGAAACAATCCGAAAACCGGCGCACAAAACTATGGATTGACCTTTAATGGAAAGGATGCCGCAGATACTGTCATGAACGTCAACGAATCGCTTGGCGGTCAGTGGGGGACCGGGTTCTTGTGGAAAGGCATGAAGGTGGAATTCGATTCGCCGACGATGATCGAGGCGGCGGAGTGGCTGAAGGAAGCGGGCAAGTATGCTCCGGAGGGTGTGCTTGTGGACCAAGGGAGCGAGAACTTCTTGAAGGATAACAACAATGTCGCCATCAACTTGCGCGTAGCACCCGGCTTCATCGACAGCATCAAAACATTCGGCACGCAAGACCGTTACCAGGCGACGCTTCTCTTCAAGCATTCCGAGAAAGGAATGGGCGGCATGTTTGCGGGAAGCCCGTTTGCCATCGGGACAACAAGCCAGAACAAGGATCTTGCCTGGGAATGGCTGAAGTTCAGCGGAAGCGAAGTTTTTCAGAAATACATGTGGGAAGAACAACGCTCCCAGAGTATGCCTGTCCTTAAGGCAGCGGCAGATTGGGAAAGTGTGAAGGCAGAGCCGCAGATGGACATTATTCTCAAACAAATGAGCCAACTGTGGGCGCCCCGCTATCCTTATCGTTCCGGACAACCGCGTTATATTTTGTCGGAGAACGTAGAACGCATTTTATTAGGTGAATTGTCGCCTGCCGTAGGAATGAAGAGAGCGCAGGAAGAGACGGAGCGTTGGCTGGAAGGTCAGCAATAAACAAATCATTACCTTCTTCAAGCGGCGCTGCTTGATTACCATAAATCCATTGAGAGGCAAGGTGGTATAAAAATGCTTAAAAAAGCTCTTCTGTTTGTTGCCGTCGTTGTCATGTGTGTCACGTCTTTGGCGAACTCATCCATGGCTTACAGCAATTCCAACTGGATGGGGGAGATTAGCGATCAGACCGCGCTATCCGCTCTCTCGATCCCGGGAACACATGATTCCGGTGCGATGTACGAGTCTGTTTACGGTACGGCCAAGACGCAGAATCTCACAATTGCAGAGCAGTTGTCCAGTGGGGTCCGCTATCTGGATATTCGTACGAGACACTTTAAGGACGCCTTCACGATTCATCACGGCGCGGTGTATCAGAATCAAAACTTTGACGGCGTCTTGAATGCCGTAATTTCGTTCCTGAATAACAATCCGACGGAAACCGTGATTATGAGCGTGAAAGAGGAGCATACCGCTGCCGAAAATACACGTTCCTATGAAGAGACGTTTAATTGGTACATCAATAAAAATCCGAACAAATGGTTGATGACGGATCACATCCCTACTCTCGGCGAGGCCAGGGGCAAGATCGTGCTTCTTCGAAGATTCGCAGCGGACCAGCTTCCGAAAGGCATTGATGCAACGGCTTGGAAAGACAACACCTCCTTCACAATCCTTAATGCAGCCAGCTTGAACATCCAGGATTATTACAAAGTGACGGACCGGAACAAGAAGTGGACGGATATTCAGAACAAGTACAACGAAACGAATTCGTCCAATCCATCGACGTTATACATAAACTTCACAAGCGGGTACAGCCCGGGCTTGTTCGGCATTCCGAACATTCGAGCGATTTCGGACGAGATCAATCCAAAGGTCAATCAATTCTTTACCACGAACACGAGCGGCCGCTTTGGCGTTTCCGCGATGGATTTTATGACAAGTGAACTTGCTTCGAAGATTATTGCAACTAATTTTTAAATCGAAATTTTTTCAACAATCTAACAATGAAAAGCTCCTAAATTCGCTCTCGCAGCGACTTAGGAGCTTTTTTTGCATGCTCAAAATTCGCAATGTTCATGGTTATCGGCTGCTAAGAGTCCGAGAAAGGTTTGAAAAAAATTCAAGCTTATTTAATTGCCCTTCGTTTGTCATGGGAGTGCTTCAATAACCAGTATCAAAATGTATCCTACCCTACAAAAATGATCGGACCATACAAAAAAGTGCGTACTATTCAACGGTATTGGAACTTGCTAATCTACATACAGAACGAACGATCCACAAGTGGAGCGGTCGTTAAATTACTCATAGATGGGGTGCAAAATGATGCAAGAATATCAAATTGCTTTGAAAGATAAACGAATCGTATGGGGAACTGCAGTGGATATTGAGCCGCTAATCGGCAAATATCCCGGCGATTCCATCAGACAAGGCGTGAACACGGCCCTGGATTGGAATTTGCCTGCTGGTGTATATCGGGCAAAAGAAGTCGTTATGGAGCTGGATAAGCTGCTCGAGGCCATACTGGTTCAGCTTGGCGAACCGGTGAACAGTGATCCGACGGTGCTGCTGGATAGTCTTCAAGCCAATTTGGCGATTTCCGGGCGTGTATCGGCATTGCCGCTTGGTCCTTTGGCTTTGGAAGATAAGGCTGGCGCCGAGCTTACGTCTCAGGCAGTACGCATAGGGGAACAACTGGTAAGCTGGGCACGGGAGATTAACTCACAAAAGCGGGCACTCGCACAATACGGATCGGAGACGCTTGGAGCGCTGGAGTTTAGAAGCCACTGTTATGGTCATGCCTTGATTCCGGAAGCTATTGCACAGGCTTTCGGACCAACGGGCGGCCCCAGGGTCATGCAGCTCTATAATGAATACTTGCATCAATTTGTTCTGCTGCGGGATGCCTTGCTTCCGTTTGCCAATTGGGAGCAGGTGCCGTTTGAAGTCAAGGAATATACGGAGTTCAAAGGGCTGCGTTTTCTGGAGCCGGCCCGTGAGATCTTTTTAACTCAGCTGCTTGGGAAAAAGCTGACTCACAAATCGATTGTTCAGTATGCGCAAAGTGTGGTCAGCTCCGGTTTGAGCACGGCCGGTTACGGCTTCCAATATCGTTTGGGGACCGTATTGCCTGCTGGTTTGGGAGAGTCGGCCGGGACTGCGCCACGCTATTTACTGAAGTGGCATCCCGTACAAACGATACAGGCAGCAGGAACACAAGATTTGGCTGCCGTCTCATTCGATTATGAATATGCCGATTATTATGCTGCGCCGCGCAGCGAAGCAGGAACAGGTACACCGGAGAGCAAGGATACACTTCCTGTGTCTGATGAGCATTACGATCAGCTATCCATCGCCCGGCTGCTGCCGAATACAGGCTCCGACCGAACGACACTGCGTTTGAGTCTGGAATTGGAAGGCCGTGAAATTAACGTGGATCTGGGTCAGCTCTTCAGGGGACATCGCTTTTTATATCGCCCCCAAGGGGACGATAATGCGGATGGCGCCATTGTAAAGCGGACATCCATCAGCTCGCACCGGGCGATAGACATTCTCTCACATTCCGGACTGGTGACGAATACGGACGGTATTCATTTCATTCCGACTGGTGAAAATGAACTTGTCGTGTGGGCTTTGCTGGGCAAGCTTTATCCTGAAAATGTGGTGTTATTGGATAAAGGGGATAAGGAGGAGCTGGAGGCGGCTTATGTTTCCGGCAAGGGGTTCGGAACGCAATTTTTAGTGCTGTGAGCCGGGGAGGAGATTTATTTTGACTAAACAGCAAAAGTTTCTGACTTTGAATTTATTTTTATTGACCTTTGTCCTCGGCACCAGTGAATTTGTGATGGTCGGGCTATTAACCGAAGTGGCTGCGGACATGAACATCACCATATCGGTTGCAGGCTCCCTGGTGTCCGCGTTTGCCCTGTCTTTTGCCATAGGCACACCGGTCTTCACGGCGTTATTCAGCCGGTTCTCAAAGTATCCTCTCATTCTTACTTTGATCGGCATATTTATTATCGGGAATATCATCACTGCAGTATCCGGATCGTATGGCCTGCTGCTGGCTTCCAGAGTGATCACAGCTGTTGTTACTGGGGTCTTGATTGCACTCGCCATGGCTGTTGCCAGCGAAACGATGCCACTTGAAAAGCGGGGAGCGGTGATCTCCATCATCTTTACGGGCTTCACGGTTGCCAGCGTGCTCGGCGTACCCCTTGGCACATATATCGGGCAATGGGGCGGTTGGCATATGGCCTATTGGTTTACCACGCTGCTCGGAATCGTTTCTCTGCTGGCAAGCTTCGCAACGATCCCTAAAGGGCTCAAGGGAGCGCGGAGTTCATTAAAAAAACAAATCAGATTGTTCGCTTATCCCAGAATTGTGCTTGCTTTCTTTATTCCCGCATTAAGCATCGGGGCAACCTATACCGTATATACGTATTTAGCTCCTCTGCTACAGGATGTGCTGTTTGTTCCGGCACAGTATATTAGCCTCGTCTTTTTACTGTACGGCATCGTATCCATCTTCAGCACATTAATCGGAGGCAAGCTGGCCGCCCGCAACGGGATGGGAAAAATTCGATATGTATTCCTGGCTCAGGCCGTCATCCTCGCGTCGCTGTATGTTTCGTCAGGCTCGCTTGTCGGGGGATTAGTCAGCATCTCATTCATTGCTCTCGTTGTTTATCTCATGAACTCTACGATGCAGTTGTACTTCATTGATTGGGCTGATCAACATGTGCCGGAGGCCAGAGATTTGGCTTCGTCCTTGACCTCCGTAGCTGTCAATGTTGGCATTGCGATCGGATCGGCTTTGGGAGGCTTTGTCACGACAAACATGAAGCTCATTGATGTTTCCTGGTTCGGCGGCATTGTGGCTGTTTTGGCAGCCGTGCTGGCTTTTATGAATTATGGTTTGGAGCGGGGAGCCCATAAGGCAAATCAGGAGGAGGATGGACTTCAAGGTCAATACGAAGCTAAAACCTTATAATCACGGAAGACAGGGTGCGATTAACCATTAGCGAAAGTAACGACTACGCCAGAATAGCGATTCCCATTAAAAAGTCAAGAGGTGCCCGGGAGGGTGCCTCTTGACTTAAATATTCAAACGGGCAGGACGTGAACATAGTCTTTGATTGGATTTACCGAGCTGTTCTTTTATGCATGTTTATGATCGGTGTACGATACTTCATCGGGAAAACTCTCGATATACGTGGTGCCAAATTCGCATAACATCAAGAGCATGGGGGCCAGTTGCTCGCCCAGTTCGGACAGACAGTATTCCACTTTTGGCGGTGAAACCGGATAAACCTTGCGAATGATCAGTCCGTCGCTTTCAAGCATTTTCAGCTGCATCGTAAGCATGCGTTGGGTCGCTTCAGGAAGCCGCCGCCGCAGTTCATTAAACCGTACCGGGCCTTTGGCTAAATGATTTAATATAGATATTTTCCATTTCCCGCTCACCAGGCTCAATACAATTTCCGAGGTGCAGCGGTAGGATTTGTCTCTGAAATTGATCATCTATCAACACGTCCCTTTCGGAAGAATTAAGCAGCGGATTACATAAGTTTCTTCTTAAAATTGAAATGAATTGTGGATCAGTCTTTCCATATATTAAATTCAGTCAAGCTCCCTTGTCAAGAAGTTCTGGATCGATTAGTATAAAATTAAATGAAGGGGGTTTTCTTATGCCAAGAACGGGGCGTCCACGTTCATTTAACCGTGACGAGGCAGTCGCTTCTGCGATGATTCTATTTTGGGAAAACGGCTATGAGTCCACATCCCTGGCTCAGCTCCGTGCTGCGATGGGAAATATATCGGCGGCGAGTTTTTATGCGGCATTCGAATCGAAGGAAGCCCTGTTCCGCGAAGCGGTGGATCGATATATATCTACTTATGGAGAAGTTTCGGAAAGCTTCAGGGATACAAGCCTGACAGCGAAAGCAGCCATGGAGCAGGGATTGCGACGATCGGTACGAATGCAGACAGAGAACTCCCATCCCACGGGCTGTCTGTTGGTATTGTCTGCCGTGAACTGCTCTCCCGAGCAACAGCACATCCGGGAGATGCTCGCCCAGGAACGGGAGAAAGTCCACAGTTGGATGAATGAATGTATAGAACGCGCCGTAGCCAATGGGGAACTGCCCGAGTCAACGGATATCTCCATGCTGGTTACGTTATATGAAACATTTCTCCGGGGAACATCGCTGCAGGCCCGCGACGGTGTTTCATACGAGGCCATGGACGCTGCCATCACTCAACTGATGCGCGTCTGGGATGCATTATCCGCCGCGCCGGGCGATCGAGAAATTGTATGATCAGGACAAAAGAAGCGATCCTTTACCACTCACGTGATATTGGATCGCTTCTTGGTCTTTTAGGGGGAAGCTTCCAGCTTATCGGCAAACCATCTGTGTCCGGTTCTTTAAGGTGAGGGAATATAATACCTTACATGCCATGAAAGCGATTTATATTTCTATTGACGAAAACCATTTTCATATTTATTATGTAAATGAAAATAGATTTAGAAGGGTGGTCCTCATGAAACGATACTTTGAGAAGGCGCAGAAATTCGGCAAGTCCTTCATGCTTCCCATTGCGGTACTGCCCGCCGCAGGTCTTTTATTAGGCATCGGCGGCGCATTATCGAATCCAAATACGATCAACTCGTATCCGATTCTGCAAATCACCTGGCTGCAGCAAATTTTTACCGTGATGAGCAGCGCGGGAAGCATCGTGTTCGATAATCTCGCCTTGATCTTCGCCATCGGCGTTGCCGTGGGCATGGCAAGAGCGGATAAAGGAACAGCGGGTTTGGCAGCAGGTCTGTCCTACCTGGTCATGAATGCCTCGATCAATGCCATGTTGGTCAATACCGGGAAGCTGGCCGCAGACAACCTGGCGGGTGCGGGACAGGGCATGGTCCTGGGAATTCAAACCTTACAGACTGGGGTGCTGGGAGGAATTGTTGTCGGATTGGTCACGGCATGGCTGCATAACCGGTACAATAAGATAGAGCTTCCCCAGTTTCTCGGCTTTTTCGGCGGTTCGCGGTTTATTCCGATTGTTTCGTCCTTTGCGGCCATCTTCATCGGCATTGCTTTATTTTTAATCTGGCCGACAATCCAAATCGGAATCGCCAGCCTCGGCAGTCTGGTTGATAAAACAGGTTATGTCGGCACACTGTTTTACGGATTTTTCTTGCGCATGCTTGGTCCTTTGGGGCTGCATCACATTTTCTATCTTCCTTTCTGGCAAACAGGTTTGGGAGGAACGATGGAAGTTGCAGGCAAAGTATACGAAGGAACGCAAAACATCTTTTTCGCGCAATTAGGAGATCCCGCTACCGAGAAATACTTTATCGGCACATCCAGATTCATGTCAGGCCGTTTTATCACCATGATGTTTGGTTTGCTGGGCGCAGCGCTGGCTATTTATCATACGGCCAAGCCTGAACGTAAAAAGGTCGTTGGCGGTCTCATGCTGTCCGCGGCACTCACTTCATTTTTGACTGGTATTACTGAGCCTTTGGAATTTTCCTTCTTGTTCGTAGCTCCGATCCTGTATGTGATTCATGCCGCATTTGACGGTTTTGCTTTTATGCTGGCGCACATTTTCGAAATTACAATCGGGCAGACGTTCTCCGGCGGGTTAATTGACTTTATCCTGTTTGGCATTCTGCAGGGCAATGAGAAAACCAACTGGTTGCTGGTGCCGGTGATCGGTGTCGTATGGTTCTTCCTGTATTATTTCACATTCCGTATTTTGATCGTTAAACTGAATCTGAAAACGTTAGGACGAGAAGATGAAGCAGCATCTGATCCGGGAACAGCAGCTCCGGCTAACAGCGGTACTTCATCATCGTCGGGAGAGTCCAGATCCGTCGCCATATTGAACGCGCTTGGCGGCGCGGACAATATTACGGACCTCGACTGCTGCGCTACGCGGCTGCGGGTTTCCGTCATCGATAAGGATAAGGTGCAAAAGGATGCCTTTGAAGCTACAGGAGCCAAAGGTGTTGTATTTGTGGGCAATGGCGTGCAGGTCATTTACGGGCCTCAGGTCACGGTAATCAAGAATGAAATTGAAGAATATTTGGAAACGGAGTAATGGCAATGAATGAATTGGACAGATTGGGATTAAAAGGCGGCCTCGTTGTATCATGTCAAGCATTGGAGCATGAGCCCCTTCACAGTCCGTATATTATGGGCAGAATGGCTGTGGCGGCCAAAGAAGGCGGGGCTATTGGTATCCGGGCGAATACGGCGGTGGATATCAAAGAAATTAAAGAGCAGGTTGATCTGCCCGTCATCGGAATTGTAAAAAGAAATTACGGAACTAATCCCGTGTTCATCACACCAACGATGCGTGAAATCGACGAGTTGGCTGAAGTTGGAGCGGAGATCGTGGCATTGGACGCAACGCTGCGCCCAAGACCGGATGGCAAGACATTGAAGGAGCTTGTCAGCGAGATCCGCAGCAAGTATCCGCAGCTTCTGTTAATGGCAGATATCTCGACCACGGAAGAAGCGGTTTATGCGGAAAACCTTGGTTTTGATTTGATATCTTCCACATTGGTCGGTTATACAGAGGAGACTGCCGGAAGCAAGCTGTATGATGATGATTTTGCCATATTAAAAGATATTGTGTCTTCTGTGAAGACGCCCGTTGTGGCGGAAGGCAACATCATGACACCTGAGATGGCGGCAAGCTGCCTGAAAGCAGGCGTATATTGCGTTGTTGTTGGCGGAGCCATCACCCGACCACAGCAGATTACGGAGCGCTTTGTAGCGGAGATTGCAAATTTAAAGCACCCGGAATCCTCCAATCATTAATATTGCAGATTCAATCAAGCGAGTATTGGTGTCGCACTTCACACCAATACTCGCTCTTTTTTTATTTGAGACCACCCTCTCTATTCCGTTGAATACAGCGCCTCCAAAGTTCGCTGCCGAGCCTTCAATAAGTTCTCATCTTCAAGCAAGAGCAGGGACATGACGTCCAAAATATAAATGATGGCAAGCTGGCTGTTGATAAAATTCACATCGCCCGATCGTCCGATTTCCGGGGTGAACAGACAAATATCCGAAACCTCGGATAGGGGGGTATGGTCAAAGTTAGTGATTCCGATAATTTTGGCGCCTCTTTTTTTAGCCTGATTTAACGCCTGACTCACCTCTGTTGTACGTCCCGAATTGGACAATCCAATCACAAGATCCTCTTTCCCGAGCAGGGAGGCGCTCATCGTCATCATATGTGAATCCGTCACAGCGTCAACCACAAGATTCATACGGGTGAGTCTGTATTTAAATTCCAGAGCGGAGAGACCGGAGCTGCCCAGTCCGTAAACATAGGTTCTGCGGGATTTCTTAATAAGTCCAACGACTTGTTTAATTCTTTCCGTATCCAGCATTTCGGCTGTCGCATTTACGATATCATTGTACAGATGCTGCGTTTTAATAAAAAAATCCGTATCATTGCGGGGCTTTTGGGCCTCGCGGTTCAGCCGGATTTTGAAATCGACAAACGTATCGCAGCCCACTTTCTTGCAAAAACGGGTAATGGTTGACGTTGACGCATTTGTATAGGAAGCCAAATCCTTAATATTGATATTGTTAATAGATTGCCGGTTTCGCATCACATAATCAGCAATCTCTTTTTCCTTGGCTGAAAATCGTTGATATTCAAGCTGGAGTACATCTATGACACTGGACGGCATCACAAAAAGCCTCATTTCCATTAGGATTATATATCTTTCATTTTAACAGTCTGTTTCCTTGAAAACAAAACTGGACACGTTTTTGGCGGGCGAGAAGGAAAACAGGCGTTGCAAATTGCAGCGGAGTTGTTTATTATAGACATTAAGAATCCGTGTTAGTTATAAAAACGATTTTTTGTTCTAATCATGGATATAAAATATCTATTAAGGTGGTTATGGGGATGGACAAAAATATGGAAAAACAACTTCTCGATGTAGCGATTATTGGTGGCGGTCCCGCAGGGTTGAACGCAGCTCTTGTATTGGGGCGGGCTAGAAAAAATGTGGCGGTCATTGATGAAGGCCGTCCGCGCAATGCCGTGACCCGCGAGGCCCATGGGTTCCTTACCCGTGATGGAATTAGTCCGGGTGAATTTCGGCGAATTGCAAAGGAACAGATTAGCGCTTATCCTTCTGTATCTTTGATTGAGGATACGGCCGTGTCGATTACAGGAGAGGATGGTCAATTTCAAATTACGACTGCGCAAGGGACAACCTTTGCAAGCAAAAAGCTGCTGTTTGCCGTCGGAATGAAGGATCGTCCGCTGGATATTCCGGGACTTACGGAAGTTTATGGGCAAAGCGCCTTCGTTTGCCCGTATTGCGACGGCTGGGAGTTAAGAGATCAGCCGCTTGTTGTCATTAATAGGGGGGCAGACATTATGCACTTCGCGCCATTGATTTCCGGGTGGACGAGCAGCTTCACGATCTGCACGAACGGCCCGGATGAGCTGACGGATGCTCAGCGTGAAGAGCTTCAGCGGCATCAAGTTCCTGTATTCGAATCGCCGATCCGGCATATTGATTCACAGGACGGAATCGCGCAGCAGGTTGTTCTCGAAGATGGGACGGCCATTCCATGCCGGGGGATCTTTTTTAAACCTGATCTGGTCCCAGGCTCAGATTTGCCGCGAGCCATAGGATGTGATATGACGGAAGCGGGGATCGTGGTCGTCGATGAATTCGGAAAAACGAGCGTCCCGGGTGTCTATAGCGCGGGGGATGCGGCATCGCGCTTCAATCAGGCTATTGCTGCCGCTTCTATGGGCTCACTTGTGGCCGCGATGATAAATAATGAACTGAATATGGAGACCTGGAAGCGAATCGGGTGACGATGGGAATGATTCAACGGTTTAAATCAGCGCCTGAAAGTGACATAATTGGTCCAGGAGCTTGATTAAAAATCGAGGTGAAACCATGTCGGGGAACAAGCAAGAAGGGATTGCCGCACTTGACTTTGAGGGAGCTGGTTCATCCGATCTGAATTTGTTGGACCAGCTGCTCATGATGGTTGATAGCAGAACATTTTCAGAGGGCCGCAACCAAACGATCATTCCATTTCTTTCAATCTATAAGCACAGCCGGCCGACGATGCTGACACAAAGCGTGCTGTCCCCTTCCTTTTGTCTTGTTTTGCAAGGGACTAAAAAGCTATTTCTTGGTGAAGAGATCATTTATTATGGAGCGGGCGATTATTTGGCCTCTTTAATTGATATGCCTGCATCCGGACAAACCGTAAGTGCTCAAGAGAGGTCCCCGTATATCGGTCTGCGTATTGATCTATCGATGCAAGAGATCGCTTCCGTTATCATGGAAGCTGGAATTCATGCCAAGCTGAAAAATAAAAAATGGAACAGGGCGGCCTTTATCGGGAAAAGCAATTCCAATCTGCAAGATGCATTTATCCGGCTGTTGAAGCTGCTGGACGAACCGCAAAATGCCCCGTTTCTGTCCGGCCTGATCAAACGGGAAATGATCTTTCATTTATTAACAGGCGACTATGGCTTTTTGTTTCTTCAGCAAGCCTTTTTTGATCAACAGTCTGAAGGAGTAGGCAAAGCCATTACCTGGATCAGGGAGAATTACACCCGTTCGTTCACCGTTGCCGAACTGGCTAAAATGTGCAATATGAGCACCTCGGGGCTGCATCACAAATTCAAGGCGGTCACCACCATGGGGCCGCTGCAGTACCAGAAAAGTCTTCGCCTCCAGGAAGCAAGGCGTCTTATGCTGAGTGGAGCCACGGATGCGACCACTGCAGCACGGGAAGTCGGTTATGAAAGTCCAACGCAGTTTAATAGGGAATACCGGCGGATTTTTGGTCTGCCGCCGCTAAAAGATATCCATGAGATACGAAAAAACACATAAAGTCAAACAAGCAGCGAGCTTCCAGGATTTCCTGGAGGCTCGCTGTTTTTGTATGGGAATGCTGGATTGCAGTATTAGGCAAACATAGGGCAGGAATGGCCTACTTACAACTGGTATTTTGCAGGATAATAGCTTTGAACAATTTGAAGGAGGTTTCGAATAAATATGGGGAAAGTTTGGTTAATTACAGGCAGCTCTCGCGGAATGGGAAGAAATCTGGTTGAAGAAGTTTTGCAGCGGGGGGACCAAGTTGTTGCAGGGGCGCGCCGGCCAGAGCAATTGAATGATTTGACGGCGAAATATGGCACACGCATTCTTCCCGTCGCTTTGGATGTTACCGATACAGAGCAGGTGAAAACGGCGGTTCAACAGGCAGTCGATACGTTTGGCGTCCTGGATGTGCTTGTGAACAATGCCGGATATGCCAACAGTTCACCGATTGAAGAAACGGAAGAGGAGGACTTGCGAGCTCAATTTGAAACGAATTTTTTTGGTGTCGCCCATATGACGAAGGCTGTTCTCCCGATTATGCGGAAGCAGCGTTTCGGTCACATCATGCAAATTTCCTCGATAGGCGGCCGGGTTGGGGGATCGCCCGGGCTCAGTGCTTATCAAGCGGCGAAGTTTGCCGTAGAAGGCTTTTCGGAAGTGTTAGTCAACGAGGTGAAACCGCTAGGGATTCAAGTGAGCATTATCGAACCTGGAGGCTTCCGCACGGATTGGGGCGGCTCATCCATGCAAATAAGGCAAGTGGGTGAGGATTATGAGGAGACTGTGGGCAAGATGAATCGTTTCCGCAAAGAAAGAGACGGGAAGATGCCTGGAGACCCCGCTCGAGCCGCGAAGGTTATCGCGGATATTGCCAACCTGGAACAACCGCCTTTGCGCTTGCTTCTCGGCTCGGATGCGCTCAAACTCGCGCGGGAATCATCCCGGTCCCGTGCAGCCGAGGCAGAACAGTGGGCAGAGGTCACCGTTTCAACAGATTTTCCAGCGGAATAAGCTGTGTAAAGATTTAAGCGGAAAGCATGACTATGCCGAACATAAACGTGAAATAGCTGAGCTCATTGAAATGCAGCGGCGCTCTTTGCTCGAAACGAGTCAGGGAGCGCCGCTGGTTCTTTTCGGATCCGTTTTGGATCCCAGGCATCATCGTTGCTAATCTTACAATCAACCGATGTGAAGCACGGCTTTGCCGGAGAATTTCCGCTCCATTAGTTTGTGGGCGACGGTGTCAATTTCGGTCCAAGGCGCTTCCACTTCGATCCGTGGCGTCAGACGGCCGTCTGCGACCAAGCGGGCCAGCAATCCCAGATCGTCCGCGGCAGATTGACGAGTCAGTTCCTCTCCGAGAAAGAAGCTGTACAAGGTTCTTCCGCCGCTGGTCACCAAATTCATCATATCGATCGTCGCTGTATTTGAAGACGAGAATCCAACCGCGACGCAAATGCCCTGCGGCGCAAGCTGCGGCAGCAGAAGGGCAAGCGTATCGCCGCCTACCGAATCGATGATCAGATCATAGGGCCCGAATTGGGCGGCGGATGACATTGCGGAATATCCTACGATCACTTCGTTGGCCCCGGCCTCCAGCACAAGCTTGGCTTTCTCCTCCGTACTGGCCGTGCCTACGACAAATGCGCCGGACTGGGCCGCAAGCTGATGGGCGAACAGCCCGACGCCGCCGGTAGAGCCTGTAATGAAAATTCGCTTGCCGAGCAGCATGCCGCCTTTTCGCAGCGCATTAAGCGCCGTCAGGCCGGCTACGGGCAGGGTTGCCGCCTCCGCGAAGGTGAGCTTGTCCGGAATTTCGGCCAGCATCGATACGGGGGCGGCCACTTGCTCGCTCCAGGCGCCCATCGGGAGTAAACCGACAACCCGGGCTCCTTTTTGCGGACCTGCTCCGTTCTTGGCCGGATCGATGACAATTCCGGCGAAATCCCAGCCGGGTCGGCTTGATGCTTCCTGATCCTTGGCGTCTTTTACTTCACCGCGATTAAGAGAGACGGCTTTCACCTGCACGAGCGCTTCCCAAGGCTGGGCCAGTGGAGCATCAACCTCCTTGAAAGCCAAATGTGACGGAGCAAGCGGATCAACTGCAATGGCACGAATCATATTGCATCTCCTCCATGAATTGGTTGTGTGTCATTAGATGACTTTCGATTTCATTGAGGAGTATACTTTAATTAAATGATCACCCCAAGTGCAGAACTACACTTCGGAAGAAAAACGTCTATCGACGTAATTCAAAGAGGCCAGACCGCGTTTAGCAGTAGTTTTTCTTGCGATTTCAGGAAGCTTGTACCAAGAAGTTTATACTTCTGAAATCTTAAAAAAAGGGGAGAGGAAGATGGATATACATACGGAGAATTCCAGACTTAAAAACGTATTGGGAGAGATTGAAGCGCTGCGAATGAAACGCCAGCGGCAGCTTGCGGATCGGCCTCATCCGTCCTTGAAGCGGTTCACGCAACAGGAGCTGAATGACGAGGCTTTCGCTTCGTATAAAAATCTCCTGGTCGGACGTTCCCGCCGCATGCCGGATCGTCAGACGATGATGAGCATCGCCGAGTATCTTGAGTGCACTTCCGACGAATGCAACGATCTGCTTTTGGCAGCCGGTTACCTTCCAATCCAGACCGAGTTGGAGGGTCGGGCGTTGGAGCGTGCATTGGAGTGGGCGCAGCAAACGATGAGGGCCATTCTTTTTCCCGCCATGATCATAACGCATACGCAGGACATCAAAGGAGTTAATGAGCAGTTTCGCCGCTTGTTTGATATCCCTCTTGATCGTTCGTACGACGGCTTTATGAACAGGGTTGATTTTCACTTTAATCCTGATTTGCCAATCCGGCCGCGCTCCACTTTCGACAAAGCATCGTACGAGCAGTGGGAGGCGCACGCCATAAACGGAATAAATGCCTTCAAGAGGGAGCATATACTGTCCCGCTATGACGCTTGGTATCAGAAATTGCTTCACAGAGTTCAAAAATATAACATGGACGAATATTTAACTATGCCCGATGCAGGGGAAGAGGCTGATCACACGCAAACCATATTGGCCAGAATGGAAAGCTCCGGCGAGCTTGTTCCCGTTCGCTACAGGCAGGTTTCCATTTCCACAGGTGGCCGTGTATATCCGCAGATTGAGGTTTTCCTGCCGGTCGATGCGGCCGCGCGTAAAGTTTTTGAGGAACTGGGGTGTCCTGCAGAGTGCGGATTCGTCTAACCTTGTGTTAATAGTCCTAACCTGTAAACTTGTACCTGCTTCCTATATATACCATGGATAGGGTGTCATGATACACTACAAATGATTGAGAGAACAGGAGGGAGAAAGCTATGAAAATGATTGATCTGAGTGTGCCAATCAGTCCGCGCATTCGTGAGCCGCTGCCGGCACAAATCGAATATGCGTCCCATGAGAGCGGGGCGGTACAAGCGGCTGCTTTACTCGGATTGAAGCCGGAAGACTTCCCGGAGAGCAAGGCGTGGGCAACGGAAACGGTGACGATGAACACGCATGCGGGCACACATGTCGACGCGCCATGGCACTACTGGCCAACCTCGGAGGGGAAGCCAGCCAGAACGATTGACGAGCTGCCGCTTGAATGGTTTTATTCTGACGGCGTTGTGCTCGATTTCAGTGCCAGGCCGCAAGGATATGAGATTACGACAGAGGATCTGATCGTGGAACTGGAGCGGATCGGATATACGCTCAAGCCATTCGATATCGTTCTTATCAGAAGCGATGCGGACAAGCGGTTATACCAAGATCATTATGCATTCTCCCACGTGGGCGTATCGGCGGAAGCGACGGTGTGGCTGCTCGACCAGGGGATTAAGGTTGTCGGCACGGACGGCTGGGGCTGGGATATTCCGCTCAATCTGCAGGCCGAAGCGTATAAACGCGAGCCGAAGGAAGGTGTTCTGTGGGCGGCGCATTTCGTGGGCAAGGACAGGGAATATTGCCAGATCGAAAAGCTTGCCAATTTGGACAAGCTCCCCAAGCCTTACGGCTTTAAAGTCTGCTGCTTTCCGGTCAAGGTGGAAAAAGCAAGCGCTGGCTGGGCACGTCCGGTCGCTATTGTGGAGGACTAGCCCCAATAGGCCGGATTGGCTTAGACGGGTATAATACAAAAAAAGCCTAGAACAGAACTTGCGCCTGTTCTAGGCTTTTTTACCTGATCAAAAATTGCAGGAGATTGGCGATCTCTAACGGGTATTCAAGAATAATTCATAGAAATTTATTCAGATGCGGTCTGATTCTTATTAAAGTCGACTGGCGCAATGCCTTCCGCCCGCCACACGGTTCCTCTTTGCTCGTACTCAAACAAATTTTCTACGGAATTTGCGATTTGCGGACCAAGCTCACGCTCCACCAAATACAATGCCACGTCAAGCCCTGAAGTCACGCCTCCCCCGCTCACAAGGCGAGGATTATCTTCCACGACTCTTGCTTCAACGGGAACTGCCCCGGTGGCTGCCAGCGCAGGCATGCCAATTTGATTGGTAACGGCATATCTGTCTTTCAACAAACCTTCCATAGCAAGCAGCAAAGAGCCTCCACATACGGTAGCCACAGTGACTTCCTTATTAGCAAAAGCTTGCTTCATCATACCCGGCAGGGCAGTCCCGTTAGCTTTCATTAATATATTCGGGATGGAATCCTCCGCATTGCCTGCCGGTTTGCCTGCCGCTCCGGGCACCACAATAATTCCAGGACGATTCGGATCCAATGCGGCTTCCGCTTCGAGGGCAGGGCCATTCAGACCGCTCAGGACGGAGCGCTTGCCTTCTGCGGATACCAATTCCACCGTAATTGCCCCTCCGGAGTACATTCCCGCGGCAGCGAATACTTCATAGGGACCCATGACGTCCAGCAGATCGAAACCGTCGAATAATACGATTTGCACATGTATATTTTTGTTCTTGGCTGCATCATTGCTTTCTTTTGCTTGCGTACTTGCTGCAGGGGCTACCAGAGTGAGAACCAGTGCCAGTGACATGAATAGTCCAACGATTTTTTTCATTCTTATATCTGTTCCTTTCATTTAACTCAGGGCATAAACGGAATGAAATCCGTTTGTCTTAAGCGATTTTTTCTCCTGGTTGACGGAGTGTTCTAATGATCATTTCAGGAATGACCAGCAGCAGTACAATGGAGCCGTAAACGCCAATGATATAGCTGGTAGCGTAAACAAGGCCGAATCCCTGATGAAAAAGGGTGGTGATCAGATGAATGAACATATTCGTAAAGCAAAAGGCGTAACTGCGGATCATCCAGTTCCGGTGGCGGATCATCTGTTTCTTTTTGATCTGTACAAGCGCCATAATGGTTGCAATCGGCCATATCATATTAAGCAAATTGAAGCCGATACTGCTTATTCTTCCTCCGGTGGCGTAAGGCGCCATGTATCCGGAGGTCAGCACGACAACAAGCACGGACACGATATAAACGTAGCCGTTGATGCGATGGAACCTGCGGCTTTTTTCAAAGATTCGATTGGAAAAATTGAGCAGCCCCGACGCCATGGCGATACATGCAAACCCAACATGAATATACATCACGTTCAGCCAGACAGGGAGATTAAGCTCGCGCCTGAGTCCGGTTTTACGGCTTAAAAATCCTGCCGCTCCGGGATCGATCATATAATTTTTCACCAAGGCGTATACGATAAACAAAATGCTGATTACGGTCAATAGTCTGAATAATGTTCTTTGTTTCTTCATGAGCTCCAAAACCCCCGCGGTTCCATATTGACTACCAACATGTAATTCTGGTCAGGAAACTCGTTTTCCTGTTAATTTGGATGCAGGCAGTATACCAGCCTTGGCAATTCCGGTCATGTCATCGCCGCTTGCTGTAACCTCGAATTTCAGATTTAAGCGCATGGGTTTGGTGATGCGAAGCGACCAGACCAGCATGTTGTCCTGAAGTACAGGATTTATCAATTCAACGATCTCATCTCCTTGTGCTGCCGTCCCGCGGATCAGACCGTCACTTGTTGATATGGAGAGCTTGACCTCCATTTTCCCCACCGGTGTAGTGATGGTTGTATCCCAATCCCCGTTGAAGTCAAGCGCCTGTGTGATTCTGTTCTCCGGAGTGGCAAAAGTCATGGGCGCTTGCTCCGCCGCGCTGCTCGGTTCGTTATCCGTCAAGGTTTTATGACCTTTGGGCGCCATTCCTGTTGCTTTCCAAGCCGTTCCCCGCCGTTCAAATTCAAATAACTGTTCCACTGCGTGTGCGATGCGCGGTCCAAGCTCACGTTCCACCAGATACAGCGCTACATCGAGTCCCGAGGTTACGCCGCCCCCGGAGACGAGGTTGCCGTCATCCACAACCCGTGCCGGGACAGGAATGGCCCCCGTTGCTCCAAGCACATCCATCCCGAGATGATGGGTCACTGCCGATCTGCCTTCCAGAAGCCCTCCCATGGCCAGCAGCAGGGAGCCGCCGCATACTGTAGCGACGACGATGTTTTTTTGTCTGAACGCCTGCTCCATCATGACAGTCAATTCTGTATTCACGGCTCTGCCCAGAATGGCCGGAATGGAATCAGGGCCATCTCCTTCAACGTCACCCGCCGCACCGGGCACCAGAATGATGCCCGCATGTGCCGGATTCAGCCTGCCGCTTGCTTCAATTTTTAACCCGTCGATGCCGCTGGGCACGAGTCTGGGCCCTTCAGCGGTGACGAATTCCACATTTAGAGCGTTGTCAGTATGCGTCGCAGCAGCGTGAAATACTTCGTAAGGCGCAATGGCATCCAGCAGATCGAAGCCGTCAAAAAGCACGATTTGAACCTTTAACATCCATAAATCCTCCTTTATCCGTGACTGCGCAGGACAAGTCATTACCCGCGGTATTGGCCGCCCGTGTTCGCAAAAAAATAGTAACAAACAGATATCTCAAATGAAGCTGCAAAAAAGTCACAAAACAATAAACATTTCATCACAAACCAAGTAGTGGCGTTAGCTTCTTGCGGCAAAAATGTTAAACTGGAATCCGAAGGTGGGATATTGATGAGCGAAGCAACGACAATACTGGTTGTAGATGATGATCAAAGCATATCCGAGCTATTGAGAGATTTTTTCGAGTTTGAACATTTTCACGTGATCACCGCTTGTGATGCCGCTCAGGCGTGGGACGTGTTTGAGCAAAATTCCATACACTGCATTATTCTTGACATCATGATGCCGGGACAAAACGGGTTTGAGTTATGCCGCCGGATTCGGGGGAAGAGCAGCGTTCCTATCCTTTTCCTGAGCGCACGCAGTGATGATGTGGACAAGATTCGCGGGCTGACGCTCGGCGGTGATGATTATATTGTCAAAACCGCTTCACCCGGCGAGATCGTAGCCAGGGTAAAAGCTGTATTGCGGCGTTCCGTTTCTCAGCAGCAAATGGATGTAAAGAGCCTGGATTTTGGCCGCATCAAGCTGAATCTGTCCACAAGAGAAGTGATCGTGGATGGGAAAAATGTCGTGCTCACGCCGAAGGAATACGAGCTGCTGCAATTATTTGCCGAGCATCCCAGACATGTTTTTACATATGAACAGCTGCTTGATAAATTTTGGGACGGGGTGGGCGACAGGCATACGATCCGGGTCCATCTCGGCCGGCTGCGTGAAAAAATCGAATCTGATCCGAATCATCCGCAATACCTGGTCAACGTATGGGGAGTAGGCTATCGCTTCGAGGGAGGATAACATGAAGACACTTCGCATTCGCACATTTACTTTTCTGTGCCTTTTCTTCATATTGCTGGTGCCGTGGATCTTTTATCTTACAGCTCATTTCATGGAGACCAAAACGCTCAGAATCACGGAAGATCGTCCGCAGGATGAGCTTATGCAAAGACACTTGATGGAGATCACTCACCTGATCGAAACGGGCGCTGACAAATGGAAGGATCCGAATTGGCAAAATCAATTGGTCAAAGCGCTGCAGCAAGGGAACATGGACGTGGCTATTTTCTCTGCGTCAGATCAGGTTATCTACCGGTCTAATCCGGAGCATCGTGGCGCTTTGTCATCAGCTGAACAGTTCTCTGTCATCGAGGATGGCCAGCTGCGTGGAAGAGTCATCATTTACCTGCCGCAGCCGCCAAAAACGGTTCAGATGATTTCCATGCTGGCCGGATTTTCATTGGCTTTCTTTGTCGTCGCGATGGAAATGCGCAGGTTCCTGCTGAAGCCGCTCGAAAGGATGAGCTTTGCGGCCAGACAAATCGCCGCGGGACATTGGGATGCGGAGCTGCCCCAGTCCAGGATTGCCGAAATCACTGCCGTACACGATGGATTTGCAGTAATGGTGAAGGGGCTGAAAAATGCTTTTCGGAAGCAGGCGGAATTGGAGGAAGAACGCCGCTTCGTGATTGGGGCTGTCGCGCATGATTTGCGGACTCCGCTATTCGCCTTGCGCGGTTATTTGGACGGCTTGGAACAAGGTATTGCCCAATCCCCGGAAAAAGTAGCAAAATACGTGGCGGTATGCAAGGAAAAATCAGCACAATTGGACCGGCTGGTGGAGGATCTTTTCACATTTACAAAGATGGAGTATCTGGAGACTGGGCTTAACCCAAAAACGGTTGATTTCAACATCATCATCCGGAAGTCCATTGACAGTTTAAGCCCGCTGGCCCGGGAAAAGCACATTTCGATCACGAACCATGCCACGGACGGCTGCTTCATAAGCGGGGACATGCATTTATTGGAGCGTGCCATCAGCAACCTGCTGGATAATGCCGTAAGGCACACCCCACCTAATGGCGAGATTGTTGTTCAATGTTATGCGGATCATGAGCAGGTAAAGTTTGAGATACGTGATAACGGACCGGGTTTCTCGG
Source organism: Paenibacillus terreus (assembly GCF_042138595.1). Classification (NCBI taxonomy): domain Bacteria; kingdom Bacillati; phylum Bacillota; class Bacilli; order Caryophanales; family Paenibacillaceae; genus Paenibacillus; species Paenibacillus terreus. The sequence goes on from NZ_JBHIRX010000018.1 coordinate 119,224, forward strand.
CAGAAGAGCTGCAGCGGGTGTTCGAGCCTTTATATCGAGGGGAAGTGTCCAGGAACCGTTCAACCGGAGGCAGCGGATTGGGGCTGACGATTTCACAAAAAATGATCAGGCAGCATGGGGGCGAGCTTGCCGCAGGCAACCACCCGGAGGGAGGAGCACTACTGACCGGCTGGATACCCGTAAACCATACAGGATAAAAAGAGTTCATACAGCCACTTTGCAGCCAGGACAGAATCATCTTGGAGCATACACCGGAGTCTGTGATATTTTCTGTTGTTAAAAACCGCCGCATCGGGCACAGCTTGGTCCGATACGGCGATGTCCCGGAGAACACTTTTTTGTTGACAAATGTTTATTTTGGATATATTGTAGATTCGTAAAGTCTATAATTTAACTTTTAAATATATTTCTTAGCATCTGCCCGTTATTATGGACCCGCAGAGGCAGAATTTTTTTGAAAATTATAGACATTAAATATCCCTAATATTCTTTTTGTGAAAGGATGATACTGATGGCTATTCAGCATGCAACAGATGCCAATTTTAAGGGTATGGTGCAGACAGAAGGAGTAACCGTAGTGAATTTTTGGGCTTCATGGTGCGGTCCTTGCAAAATGTTTGCGCCTATTCTGGAGGAATTTGCAAGGGAAGCAAATGATTCCATTAAGGTAGTGAAAGTGAATGTAGATGAGAACCCGGTAACCTCGTCCCAGTTTCAGATTATGGGCATACCGAGCACCCTTATATTCAAAGATGGAAAGCTCCTTCATAAAGAGGTAGGCATACTGCCGAAAGGTGTTCTGAAGCAGCTCACTGCTTCCTGAACAATTAGGGCCAAGTTATACGCGGCCGATATCGACGAATGGATAATATCTATAAGTGGAGCCCTTCAAAATTCTGGAGGGCTTCAATTATTGGGATAAAACATGCTTCCTGGAGAATTAGGATTACTAACGTGGGAGTATTGGCTTTAAGTTTCAGCTGACTTGTTGTATATTACGGGGAAATAAGGGGCAAGGCTTTCAGACAGTGCAAGGCGGCCTAATCCATTGGGGTGAATGTATGATGCAAATAAAAGTTGGCATTATCGGCACAGAGGCAATCGTGAGCCGCGTCTTGCGGGTGTTGAAATCGTTTCCGACGTTTCAGCCGGTCAATAGAACAGTTCAGGATGAAGGAGAGGCAATCCGGGCGGCGGAAGAACTGGGGACGGATGTTGAAGCGCTGGTGCTGTCGGGAGCTCTTTCCCATCGCGCCGTCAAGCTGCGTGCGGCATTGAAGGTGCCTGCCTTTTACGTTCCGCTGAACGGAGGGGGCCTGTATAAAGCGATGTTCACTGCACTGCGGACGGGCAAACTCGAAGGAGGTATATCTGTGGATTCCCTCACGAAGGCGATGGTGAGCCGGACGCTGAATGACCTGGGGCTTGATCATGTGAAGACCGTCATCTATGACGGACCGGCGTACGCTTCAGCAGAAAAGCTGATCGCCTTCCATCGCCGATTGACGGACTCGGGCGAATGCGCCATGGCGTTCACGGGTGTGGAGCAGGTGGCGGAGCAATTGACCCGGTTATCGATCACCAATGAGTGGATCGTTCCGTCCGACCAGGACATCATCGTTACGCTGGAGAGGGCGCTTCTCTCGACCGAATCGCGCCGGAGCAGGGAGTCGCAGATTGTCGTCGGCATCATCACCGTGGACGATTTCGGCAAGATGGCGCTGAAGCGGACGAGCGAGCATGAAGTGCAGAAGCTGAGGCTGGACATCCATCGGATGGTGCTCCATTATGTCGAGCTCTTCGATGGTTATTTGACGCCGCTCGCAGGGGATGAATATTTGTTTTTCACCACCAGGGGCATTTTTGAACGGGAGACGGGCGGTTACAAGACAATACCTCTTTCAAAGGATGTGTATAAGTCGTTCGGTCTCTCTTTGAGCGTCGGAATTGGTTTCGGGATGTCGGCCAACGATGCGGGAACGAACGCGCGAAGCGCGCTCCGCAAAGCGAAGGAGGCGGGCGGCAACGCATGTTATATGATCCGGGAGGACGCGACGCTTATCGGGCCTTTGGAGATGGCGGATCCGGTGCAGGCGATTCTCGCTCCCACCGATGCCGCGCTGATCAGGCAGGCGGAGCAAGCAGGCATGACGGGGGCCTATCTCAGCAAACTGCTGCAGCATATGGCCAAGTTCCAAAAATATGAATACAAGGTACACGAGCTGGCGGCCTTGCTGAACATCACGACCCGCAGCGCCCACCGGCTGCTGGGCCAATGGATCGACGGCGGCTTGGTTGACATTGCAGGCTTTGAGAAGGTGCCAAAAGGACGTCCGCGGCAAATCTACCGTTTTACATTTCTGATGGACAAATCGTTGTAATCTGTCGGCATCGATTTAAAGACGACATTATGTCCTGTCTTTATATCTCTCTTCATCGTATGCTTAAATGCGAGGAATGTATACGATGCAAGAGAGGAGAGGTCGGATGAGAACGCTTGAACAATTGGAACGAAAGCTGGCGGAGCCTTCGGAGCCGCTGGTGCGGGATTTGGCCAGTCTATCCGGAGACATCGTGCTGCTCGGGGTCGGGGGCAAGATGGGGCCGAGCTTGGCGAAGCTTGCGATGAACGCGATTCGCGAGGGAGGAATGAACAAGCGTGTGATTGGCGTATCACGCTTCTCGAACGCCGAAGCGCGCCGGGAGCTGGAAGAGATCGGCGTGGAGACGATCTCCTGCGAGCTGTTGGACGATGAGGCGCTGCAGGGTCTTCCTGACGCGGAGAACGTTATTTATATGGCCGGTAATAAATTCGGCACGAAGGGACGGGAGTATTATACGTGGGCGATGAACGCATATTTGCCAGGACGTGTCGCCGAGAAATACAAGGAGTCGCGCATCGTCGTGTTCTCGTCAGGCAATGTCTATCCGTTCCTGCCTGTCTCCGGCGGCGGTGCCACGGAAGAGACAGCGCCGGAGCCAATCGGCGAATATGCGCAATCCACGCTGGGACGAGAACGAATATTCGAATACTATTCGCATAAGAACGGAACTCCGATGACAATGTACCGGTTAAACTACGCAATTGATTTGCGTTACGGCGTTCTGCTGGAGCTGGCGAGAGCAGTGAACGAGGGGCGCGAGATCGACCTGACCATGGGATTCGCCAATGTCATCTGGCAAGGGGACGCCAACGAGAGGGCACTGCGCTGCATGAGACATTGCTCCAGCCCGCCCGGCATCGTGAATATTACGGGACCGGAGACGCTGTCCATCCGCTGGACCGCGAATGAATTTGCGCAGCGGCTGGGCAAGGAAGCTCGGTTCGTTGGAATCGAAGCGGAGACGGCGCTGCTGAACAATGCGGCGAAGTCGAACCGATTGTTCGGCTATCCGCGTGTTTCGCTGCTGCAGATGATCGACTGGACGTCGGAATGGGTGCTGCACGGCGGCGAGGTTTGGAACAAGCCGACTCATTTTCAGGAAAGAAAGGGGAATTTCTGATGACGATTCATTCGGAGAAGCCCCGGACATTATCCCCTGAGCTCAATGCTGCACTGCAGGACGGACTGGTCATTCCGGCCCATCCGCTGGCACTGAACGAGGAGCGCAAGCTGGATGCCCCAAGCCAGCGCGCGCTGACGAGATACTATATCGCGTCCGGGGCCGGAGGCATCGCGGTAGGCGTTCATTCCACCCAGTTCGAGATTCGGGATCCCCGGCACAATCTGTTCGAGACGGTGCTGGCGATGGCTGCGGAAGAAGTTGCGAAAGCTGGAATCCAGCGTCCGTTTATTCAAGTCGCGGGCATTTGCGGGCCGACGGATCAGGCGCTGCGGGAGACGGACATCGCCCTTCGTCTCGGTTATGATGCGGCGCTCCTCAGCATGGGAGGGCTTGCGGATTGGACCGAGCAGGACCTGCTTGATCGTACCCGTCAAGTGGCGGCGCTCATTCCGGTCATCGGTTTTTACCTTCAGCCGTCCGTAGGCGGGCGGACTTTTACATATGATTTCTGGCGGCAGTTCGCTGAGATTCCGAATGTTGTGGCGATCAAGATGGCTCCGTTCAATCGTTACCAGACACTTGATGTGGCCAGAGCGGTCTGTTACTCGTCCCGCCGGCATGAGATTGCGCTGTACACGGGGAACGATGATAACATCATCGCGGACTTATTGACGACGTTCCGCTTTGATATCGATGGTAGCCGTGTGGAAAAGGCGATTGTTGGCGGACTGCTTGGCCATTGGGCGGTGTGGACGCGCAGAGCGGTCGAGCTGCTCGAAGAGATCAAGCAAGTCCGCAAGTCTGAGACAATTTCCAGGGAATGGTTGACTCGAGCGGTCCAGGTGACGGATACAAACGCGGCGTTTTTTGATCCGGCGCATCATTTCGCGGGCTGTATTCCGGGAATTCATGAGGTGCTGCGCAGGCAGGGTCTTATGAAGGGTATCTGGTGTCTGAATCCTGAAGAGACGCTTTCGCCGGGCCAGATGGAAGAGATCGATCGGGTATACGCGCAGTATCCCCATCTGAACGATGACGAATTTGTCGCCGCCGGCCTGCCGCAATGGAAACACTGCGCCTCACATCCATCGTTAAATCAGGAGGAGTCATGCTCTTAGAACAACTGCAAGATCAGCATTTGCACGAAGTGTTATCCCTCTGGAACGCCGAGTTGGGCGATTCGTATCCGCTCCGGCTCAGGCTGCTGCAGCAGAATGTAATGGAGGACAACCGGCTGATGCGGGATGGTTCTTGGGTGGCGAAAGCCCCTGGTACGGAAAAGATCATCGGTTTCGTGATCGCCAAAAAGAGTGGAGCAGAGGATGAACGTTTCGGACTGAGCAGGGATGTGGGCTGGGTTCACGCACTGATCACCGCATCCGCTTGGAGAGCAAGAGGTATTGGAGGAGCCTTGCTTGAACGGGCCGAGCAGGCACTGCGGGCGGCCGGTATCAAGCGGATTGTCCTCGGCAACGACTTGCACCGCAGAATGTTTCCCGGCATCCCGGATGAACTGGTGGAGACGAAGCGATGGTTCGAGAAGAGAGGTTACGTCTGTCGGGAGCAGGTCTACGATCTGATCAAGGTCTATGAGGCCGATGAGGAAGCGTGCCTGCCCTTTATGGGAGAAGTGACGGCCAGGCTCGCCAGTCCCCATGATCGTGACGCACTGATGGATTTCATGTCCCGCTGCTTTCCCGGCACATGGGATTGTCAGCACCGGGATTACTGGGAACAGGGCGGAACCGGACGCGAATACGTTGTACTGGAGAAGCGGGAAAAGCTCATCGGCTTCTGCCGTATCAATGACGCCCATTCGCCTTTGCTGGCCCAGAATGTATACTGGGCTCCACTGTTTGAAGACGAGCTTGGGGGGATCGGTCCGCTCGGAATCGATGAGCATTATCGGGGCCACAGGTACGGGATCTCCATCGTCCAGGCTGCGATCCATTATTTGAGAAAGCGCGGTATTCGGCGGATCGTGATTGACACGACTCCGTTCGTTGATTTTTACGGCAAGCTGGGTTATGAAGTTTGGAAGAAATATGTGAAATATGACAAAGGCTTTGAATAGCTTCTGACATCTTAAAAAAGGGTTTATGCAATAAGTGAGCGAGTATCGGTGGTCGGATTCCCACCAACACTCGCTCTTTTTTCTTTCCCCAGGGTTCATGATTATTCAAGGAATGTTATTCGAATCCCTCTTGTTTGGTCTCTTCCGTTAACCCGATCATCTTGTACAGATTCTCATCCAGATAATCGTGCAGATAGAAGCGGGAGAGAAGATAGTGCTCGGCCATATCCGCAGGCTGGAACATCCGCAGCGCAGCTTGCATTCGCGTTCGGGCGCGACGCAGCCCTACCCGGGTGACCCGGTAGTTGTTCGTCAGCGAGCGCCATTCGGGCTCGCTCCCGGGATACAGCTGCCAGCGGTAGACATATTTGTGAATGGTTCTCGACCGATCGGCCGCCGTCTCATAGTCAATCATCGCCGTGATCAGGTGTGCTGTATCCGGGTTTTTGACCACAGCGTCCAGCAGCTTGGGCATGGCTGAGTAGTAGTCTGTGTCGTCATGGCGGCCCAGCAGCGCTTCGGCCGTTTCCGGACGGATGCCATGGAAGATATGCAGGAACCGGTCGATGAACCGGCTCCCGCCGGATCGCACCCGGTTCCAGCATGCATCGGCGAAGTAAGCGGACGTATACCATGAGGTCTCGAATATTCCATACGGCACGCCCAGGCTGAAGACGGCCGTCCAATTGGTGCCGACGAGACCGGCCAGACTATGCTCTCCCGCAACTTCTGCCCATTGATCGATATTGGCTATTCTGGCCTCCACGAGCGGGTAGTTCTGATCGTCCTTGCGGTCGAAGCAGCGCACAGACGGCGCTCCCATAACCTCGATGCCGAGATTGCGCAGGCGGGAAGCAAGCGGGGAGACAAGCCGGTTGATGTTTTTGCCATTATAGTGCCAGATCATGACGGTGACGCGCGGATCGAGCATACGAAGCTGCGTGTCGGAGCAATCCGCAAGAATATCCTGCCAGATGATCGGCTTTTTGCCGAGTGCGCAAGTATGCCCGATCAGTCTGTTGACGAAATACAGGAAGGCCTGATTCCGGGAACCTTTGAATAGCTCGCGGCATGTCGGGCATTCACAGAGGCTGTAAATTTCATCACAGCCCAAATGCAAATAACGGGAGCGGGGATGGCGGGCCGCCACTTCGTCCAGCAAGCTGGAGACAAGCGCGAACGACTCCGGCCGGCTCGGGCACAGCTCCCCAGTCGATGATTCCGTCTCCCGCAGATGCTTGTACTCATCGCGGCCGAGAATGTACTCCAGGTGTCCAAACGTCTGCTGCAGGGGGATGACTTCGATGTAATTCCGGTGCGCGGCATCCAGCAGCTCGCTTAGCAGTTCGCTCGTAAGCGCGTGCCGGGGGTGTGCGAGCTCCTTATGCTGCGCGAACGGGAACTTGTCTTCGTATTCGATCAGCAGCGCATTCGTCTTGAAAGCGGCCATCGTGTCCAGATAATTGATTAGCAGCTCCGGCTTGGAGAAGGTCTGGCGCAGGTCGTAGTTCATGCAGCGGAGCGGTACGTCCGGCCAATCTGTAATGTCGACGGCTTGGAGAGGAGCTCCCTGATCCAGCAGTTGCCGCAATGTCTGCAATCCGTAAAACATGCCCGCCGCGTCATTGGCGGCGATGAGGACGGTTGAACGGGAGAGCGTCAGACAGTAACCCTCGCGCGGCAGCGATTGCACGCCTTCTAGCAGGGAAGGCCTGTCCTTTTCCGTCTGTGGCCCCCATCTTAACGAGTATGGAAATGCGCTGCCCGAGTGCTCCACATACTCCACATGCGGTATACTTCCCGGGAACAGCCTTCGGATGGCCTCCGTCAATCGCCCATCCGGTTCCGGGGCGGACAGGATCATGCGGCCATTCGGATCGGGTTCGTACATTTCCCCTTCACGGGGGAAGACGCGTTTGGCAAGCGGCAGTGTCGTCAACATGGAATAATCCTCCTTGGAAAGGCTGTTTTTTTGATAGCGTGGTGAAATATCAAGTGCTCAGCGCGGAATCGTTCTGGAGAAACGACGTGTTCGCCTCTGCCCTGGATTTCAACCCCAGGCTCTTGTTTTTCACCGCTCTTTCAAGCTTTAAGCCGATTGTGGTGCCTGCGGAATTCGCTCGGCGTAATTCCAGTGAACCTTTTGAAAACACGATTAAACGAAGCGACCGTATAATAACCGACAAGCGCAGCGATTTCCTGCACCTTCAAATCGGTTTCGCGGAGCATTTCGGTAGCTTTGTTCATTCGTACAGTCAGGATAAAGTCGCTGAAGTTCGTCCCCGTTTTTTCTTTGAAATAAGTGGATAAATAAGGCCCCGTAATGCCGAGCTTGCCTGCGATCATGTCCAGCGACAGGTCGTCCCCGTAATTCTCCTCAATATATTCCATCACGAATTTGGTAATCACGTCTGTCTCGGACTTTTTGGCTTGAATGGCGGCCGCCGATTGCGACAGGAAGCGGTGAAAGAAAGCCTTGTACTGCTCCAGCGTATAACAGGCCTTCAGCTGATCGTACGGCGATGCGCCTTCGGTGAACGAGTGGATTGAAATGTTTTGCGCGTACATGATCTTAAGAGTTTTGGTGACGATTTCCTCGGCGAAATCCTGAAACTGCCGCGCCATCGCCCCGTCCTTTGCCAATTGAGCGAGCAAGTGGTCCATCAGGGGAATTGTAACATCACTGCAGCCGGACTGCAGGTTGGCCGTCAGCTCATTTTCATCGGAAAGTGAAGGAATCATCAGGGTCGGCTGCGGCCGCCATTCTGTGATGAGCTGTACGTCTTCGCCCAGCCTGCGCTGCCTGATGAGGTCCAGGACGTTCTGGTAAGTCTCCGTAATGTCTGCCGAGCTGCTGCGAACCGGGCTGACGGCGATCGTAAAGTTGCAATAATCGGAATCCTCGTTCAGCAGTCCCGCCAAAGCATCCAAATCCTGGGGATGTCCGCTCCCGAGTCCATTCCTGTCGAACAGAATGGATAGAATCTGATCCTTTTCCAGCTGAAAGGTCAGGGAATTTTCGTACAGGCTGGAAAAATGCGCGTCGATCAGCTCTTTGTATGTGTTTAGAGCGCGCTGGGGCGTGTTTGTAATCTCTGTGGCGAATCTTCCCTTGAAATCAATGTGTATTAGCACAAACCGATAAGGCTCGTCCGCGTTCAGCGCGGAGGGGAGAGGAGCTTCGGAGATATGTATTTTTTTAAGCCTCGCCATATAGGCAAACTGCTGCAGCAGATTATTTTTTGATTGCAGGTCCTCATGATATTCCTGGTTCAGGCGTGATAAGTTGCTCAAGGTACTGTGGAGCAGATTAAACTCCTTGATGCGGCTCCCCCGTCCAACGGAACTTCCCACTGCGTTCAACGACTGGGCCGAGCGAATCATGTTCGCCAGCGGGTTGTGGAAGCGTTTGGAGAAATAAAAAGAAATAATCAGACCGATCAGAAGGGATAACGCGAGCAAGGCCTCCATGACCAGATTCAATCGTTGAATCTGGGCGGCGAATCCCGCATCGGAGACGATCTCGACGTAGGTAAAACCCGTATCCGGGGCTGTACGATAAAAATAGTAATTATCGCCCAATCGCTCGTAGCCGACCCCCGTTTTGTCCGCAATGACATCAGGCAGAGTGAAGCGGTCCGACGAGGCGAAGAGGACCTGGCGATCTTTGTCTAGAATATAAAAGCCGCTGCCCGGTTTGGATTTATGGAACGCTTCATAAACTTCTTGGCTATCCAGCAGAACGATAAACGCGAAGCGGTGGTCGAAGGCGTTCTTGATCAGAATCGGCATAAAGATGCCAAGGGATTGGCGTTCGAATGCTGTTGCGGAGCTGAAAGCAGCGGCAGGATACATTTTAAAGCTGGCATCGTTGTCCATTTCATGCTTCCAGAAGCCGGCTGTGTATTCCGGGGAATTGTAAAATTTGGAAAACATCGTTTCCGCATTGCGGGTGCCGTCGCGTTCGATGATAAAATCCTCATCCTTGAAGTAATAGATTATATTGTTCACGTAAAGCAGGGGGTTGTTCAGCTTATGCTTCAGCTCTTGATGAACGTCTACGACAACGTTGTACCGGTTCATGGGGTCTTCCCGCCTTAAAATTTCCGTATCGTTTTCGAACAGGTAGTCCAGCGTAAAGCTTCGGATGAGTTTAATGTGCTTCTCGTAGTTGGCAGCAGTGGCGTCGAGGTTAAGGCTGCTGTTCAGGATAATTTCATTTTTGAGATGCTCGCGGAAAAAAGAGTAGGCAAACCAATAAATGGACACCAGCAGCAAAATGATTGCGATGAAGCTGCCGAACAAGGTGTAGAAAAGTGACATTTGATTATTGGCTGTTCTTTGGAATCGTATTATACGCTTCATCCTGTCATCCTTTCCGAAGCTTGTCGCGTGGTATTTTAAAATTGAGTATAATCCGGTGTCAGTTATTCTCTCAATATTCTTTGCTTTGGAAACTTATCCTCTTTTAAGATTCGCTGCAAAATCGCTGCCATTTATAGATCTGCTGAAAAACGAAAGATATCATGATATTACTTCTCCCAGGGCGATGGTAAGATAACTCCGATCTAAACGGGGAGGATGTGAATGAATGGCTTATAGCACAGCAGTAATAGGAGCCGGTGGAATTGCCGGCAAGCATCTTGCGGCGATGAGCTTGACGGAGAAGCTCGTCCCATGTGCAGTCGCGGATATCCACGGCCGGCGCGCGAACGATCTGGCGGACCAATACGGCATTCGGGCTTATTCGGGTTATGGGGAAATGATCGAGCGTGAGAAGCCGGATTTCGTGGTTATCACATTGCCCCATTATTTGCACAAGGAAGCCGCCATGTTCGCGGCGGAACATGGATGCCACATCATGCTCGAAAAGCCGATGGCGCTTACTGCGGCGGAATGTGATGAGATTGCTTCTGCCGTTCATGAGAATCGGGTTAAGCTGATGGTCGGCCATACACAGCATTATATCGCGGAGAATCTGGCGGCCAAGGAATGGATTGAGAGCGGAAGGCTGGGCAGGCTGGCGATGGTGAATGACAGGCGCCATCTTCAATATGACACGCCGGCAAGACCCGACTGGTTCTTCGAAAGGGCCAAGGCCGGAGGAGGCATTCTGATGAATTTGGGGTCTCATTCGATCGATAAGATTCAATGGCTGACCGGCAGCAAGGTGACAAAGGTGAAGGCCGCGCTCGATTACGGACAATCGAGAGGGGACGTTGAAGGGGGCGGCGCCGCGTTTTTGGATACTGAGGCGGGCATTCCCGCAACAATGTCGCAATCAGGGTATCCGGGGGCCGTGGTGGATGAGACAGAGCTGCTGTTCACGCGCGGCAGCATGATGCTGCGAACCGGAATCGGCCTGTGGGTCAGCGACGGCGGTCCTTATCGGGAGGTGCCTGTTCCCGCCCGGGAGAACCCTTTCCTCCGCCAATTCGAGGATTTGATCAGCGCCGTGGAAGATGATCGCGAGCCCGCCTGCTCAATGGCCTACTCCCGCAGCGTGGTAGCGGCGGTAGAGAGCCTTTATCTCTCCCATGAGAAGGGGGCGGAAGTTCTCGTCAACGAGGGAGGTGCGACCCATGACCGTCACTGAAGCGGCTAAGCGATCCGCGCTCCCTCTGCGGGTCGGAATGATCGGGCTCGATAACTCCCGGGTCGTCACGTTTGCGAGACTGCTGAATGACGACAGCCATCCCTATCATGTCGCTGGCGCACGCCTCGTTGCCGCCTGGCCGGGGCTCGTATCGCCCGACTTTCCGATGAGCGCGCAGCGGTTTGACGGATTCGTCGCAGAGCTGAGGGACCGTCAAGGCATCCGGATGACAGAGACGATCAACGAGGTGGCGGAGCAGTGCGACGCTCTCATGCTGGAGGCGGTCGACGGAAGGACGCGTGCCGACTTGTTCGAGCGGATCGTGGCCTTTCGCAAGCCTGTTTTCGTCGACAAGCCCTTTGCATTAGGCTCTGCCGACGCTGAAAGAATGCTGGCACGGGCAGCCGCCTGCGGCACGCCGCTAATGAGCTGTTCGGCGCTTCGGTACGCCGCGGCTTTGACCGAGGGGCTGCAAAGCTGGGGGGAGGAGGCCATGGGCGCAGACTTTTACGGACCGCTGCCACTGGAGCCGACGCAAGCGGGCTATTTCTGGTACGGCATTCATACTGCCGAAATGCTGTTCCGCGTGCTTGGCCCCGAATGTGTGGAGGTCAGGGCGAGACGAACCCCTGACCACGACGTCATTGTAGGGGGATGGAAGGATGGCCGGATCGGCACGATTCGCGGCACCCGAACAGGCAGTGAACAGTTCGGCGGCGTACTGCACGGGAAGACGTCTTCGCGGACGATTGAGGTCAGCGCGGAGGACAAGCCCTATCTGGCCAGCCTGCTGGAAGAGATCATACCGTTTTTTGCAACAGGACGGCCGCCTGTCGATACCGCAGAAACGCTGGCGATCATCCGTTTTCTGGAGTCTGCGAACCGCAGCCTGCTTTTGGATAAGCAAATCAAGATGTCCATATCGTGATGGCGATCCCGAGATGCGGATGTTAAGCTGCCGGGAACGAAAGCAGTCGTCCTTTAACGCTTATCCTTTGTTAAGAATGTTCTTTTATCTTGGGATACCCGTATAAGAGTGAAATTTTCGGATGACGCATCATTGATGTGCGGCTCCAGGATTCGTAAGATGGTCCGCATAGACAAGTTGAGAAAACTGGAGGATGAGAAATGGCGTTATTCCGATTCAGGTGGAACAGAAGCAAGTACTTGCTTCTGCTTTTTTTACCGGCGCTGGTGTACTACATTCTGTTCAAGTACGTGCCGATGTTCGGCATCTTGATCTCATTCAAGGACTACAATGTTTTCAAAGGCATATGGGCAAGCGAATGGGTCGGCTTCAAATATTATTCGCTCTTCTTCCACAGCCCCGACTTCCCCAAGCTGCTGCGGAATACGGTGGTGCTCGGCTTTTACAAAGTCGTTTTCGGCTTTCCCGCCCCCATTGTGCTCGCGCTCCTGCTTAACGAAGTCCGCGTTGGAATCGTCAAGCGGCTCGTCCAATCGGTCAGCTACATGCCTCATTTCATCTCAAACGTCGTCGTTGTGAGCATGATGTTCCTGTTCTTGTCCCCGACGAACGGTCTCGTAAACCAGGTGATCGACGGCTTGGGTTACAGCTCGATCAACTTTATGCAAAACGAGCATTACTTCCGCACACTTTATGTCCTCTCCGAAATCTGGCAGCATGTCGGATGGGAGACGATTGTCTATCTGGCGGCGGTGAGCGCCATCGACCCACAGCTGTATGAAGCGGCCAGGGCAGATGGCGCAAACCGCTGGCATCAGCTGCGCCATATTACGCTGCCGGGTATCGCGCCGGCCATCGTCATTCTGTTCATCCTCAATATTGGTCATGTCCTGGATATCGGCTTCGAGAAGGTGCTGCTCATGCAAAATCCTTCGATTTATTCCACTGCAGACGTGCTCAGCACGTATGTGTTCCGCACCGGCATTCAATCGATGAACTACAGCTATGGAACGGCGATTGATCTGTTCACAAGCTTTGTAAATCTGCTGTTTATTCTTACGGCCAATTGGATCAGCCGCAGGACGAGCGAAACAAGCCTGTGGTGAGGAAAGGGGAGAATGATCATTAAACCCAGATTCGGCGTCTTCGATGCGCTATTGTACCTTATCTTGTTCCTGATCGCGGCTGCTGCACTGTATCCTTTTATCTATATGATCGCTGTTTCGCTAAGCGGCACGGTTCCCGTTCTGAAGGGAGAGGTATACTTTTGGCCAAAGGAATTCACCTGGAACACGTATGCGGCCGTATTCGATAACCCGGCCATCGGGCGAGCCTACCTCAATACGATCCTCTACACGGTGCTCGGCACGGCGATCTCCCTGCTGGTCACCGCAGCGGGAGCCTATGCACTTTCCAAGCGGGAAATGCTGTTTCAACGCGGTTTTATGGTCATGGTCGTCATTACATTGTTCTTTAGCGGCGGCATGATCCCGACCTTCCTGGTCGTCCGGAGCTATCATCTGCTTGATACGATCTGGGCCATGGTGCTGCCGGGTGCAGTCAGCACGTGGAATCTCATCGTCATGCGCACCTTTTTCTCCGCCATGCCGCGGGAGGTGGAGGAGTCTGGCAAGATCGACGGCCTGAACGATATCGGAATTTTTATCCGGCTTGTGCTTCCGTTATCCAAAGCCATCCTTGCGACCATCGGCTTGTTTTACGGTGTCGCGATCTGGAACAATTTCTTCTCAGCGCTGCTGTACTTGCGGGATACGGATTTGTTCCCGCTGCAGGTCATTGTGCGCAGCATGGTGCTGCAGGGGGCGGGCGGGGCTAACGGCGCCGCGAACATCGGCGGGGACAGCATGATCATTGATGAATCGCTTAAATACGCGACGATTATCGTGACGACGGTTCCCATTCTTTTGGTCTACCCGTTTCTCCAGAAGTATTTTGCCAAAGGGGCGCTGATCGGGTCGGTCAAGGGTTAACATACATGCATCATCATTCCGAACTTTAGAAAAAAGGGGCGAGGGGGAACGTATGAAGAAGAAATTGGCAGCTGTCATGTTATCCGTGGTCATGGGACTGAGCTTGGCACTAGGCGCATGCTCGAACAACGGCAATGAAGGTGGTTCGTCTGCATCAGGCACACCGGGGCAGGAGAACCAACAGACGTTTACTTTTCTGGACTACAGCAATCCGAGCTGGCCGTTCGATGAAAACTGGAAGGTATGGGATTATATCGAGGAAAAAACCGGCGTGAAGCTTGACGTGCAATTGCCGGCGGGCAATCTGCTGGAGGATGCGCTCAGTCTGGCGATCGCTTCAGGGGATATGCCTGATCTGATGTGGACGCAGGAGAAGGCGGTTGCAGACAAGTTCGGCCAGCAAGGCGCACTTGTCAACATCCTTGATTATGTCGACGAGATGCCCAACTTCAAGGCATGGATGGAGAAATACCCGGCAGAGACACAAAACATGCTGTCGGCCGACGGCAAAATGTACGAATTCCCTAATCAAGGCCTTGGAGAATCGAACCGCCGTACCTGGATGTATCGTGAGGATGTATTCAAGAAGCTGAACTTGACGCCGCCAACGACGTGGGATGAGCTATACGAGACGTTGAAGAAGCTGAAGGCTGAATATCCTGACAGTTATCCGCTTACGTTCCGCAACGGGCTGCATTATTTTTACGATTTCGGCGCCACCTTCAACGTGCCGGCTCCGGTTCAGGCGCAAAAGGCAAGCGTATACTTCGACAGCGAATCCGGCGAATGGAAGTACGCGCCGGTGCAAGAGGAATATAAGAAGATGCTCGCCTACTTCAACAAGTTTTACCGGGAAGGTCTCATCCCGAAAGACTTTTTGACCCTGGACACCAAAGTGTGGCAGGATATCGTATCTACCAACCGGGCGTTCATTACGCTTGACTATATGGGGCGTATCGATTTCTACAATTCCGCGCTTCGTCAGGACAATCCGGAATTTACGATGAGCTTTATGGCACCGCCGGCAGGATGGGAGGGTGGCCCGCAGAAGAACGCCTACACAGCGACGTCGGAAGAAGGTTTTATGATTTCCTCCAAGTCCTCCAAGATCAAGGAAATCGTCAAGTTTATTGATTTCTTTTATTCGGAGGAAGGGCGCAAGCTCGTTAGCTGGGGCAAGGAAGGCGAGTCTTACAACTCCGGCGGCTTCATCGAGAAGTATGCCGATATTGCGGATCTTCGCAAAAAGACGGGGCTGTCGACGGACGGCACCTACACCTGGTTCGACTTCGACGCTCACATCTCCGTTTCTTCGCCTGAGCTGAAGTACGCTTATGAACAGTCTCCAAAATATGACGGGGAGAAGCAGCCGCAGCCGGCCTTTACGCCGGACGAACAGCAGATTCTGAGCACGAAGGGTGATTCGCTGAACAGCCATCGCGATGAGAACTTTGCCAAGTTCATTATGGGCACACGCAGCTTCGACGATTGGGACAAGTTCATCGACGAGCAGAAGCAGCTGGGCTGCGAGGAAATCGTTTCGATATACAAGCAAGCGGACGAACGCGCGAAAGCAGCCGTGCACTAATTTTGAGCTGAAAAAGCAGGTCCTGAGTCTTATCGGCGGGGCTTGCGTATCGTCTGCGTTCACCTGCATTGAAAAAGGCGGCGACGGGAAAGAACTCCCGATCACCGCCTTTTCAGTTCGCTGCCGATGGTTCTTGAAGCAGCCTAATCAATACAGTTGGGTTATTTTCCACCAATTTATATCGAATCCGCCCGTAGAGGCATAAAGACCGAATTGGTTAGTGCCGGCCGGAATTTGTACGACATGGGACACCGTTCGGTAACTGGACCAGCTGCCCGTGTTGGGAACATCGATTTCACCCAGTACGGTCCCGCCCGAGTTAATGTCCAGCGAGATCCTTCCGCCGTTATTGGGCGAAGCCACTCTGTATTCCACGAGATAGGTGCCCGTCTTTGGAATCTGGACATTGCCGAAGGCGATCCAGTCCTGGCTGTCAATACCGCCGACGTTTAGCCCCCCGCCGACATCCGGAGTCGGCTCTGTCATCACACCGCTCATGTCTGTATAATCCTCCGCCTGGAACGTCCGCTCGTAACACCCCCCGGCACTCAACTCGCAGATGTCCGCCCGATTCGTGGACACCTTCAGATCGTCGTACCATATATAAGAGTCGTTCGCAGGTGCGAAGGACGGAGTGGCACCGCCAAAGAAGGAGGAGAAGTACGCTTTGTCCACTAAATCCGAGTTGCGTACGAAGCGCAACCCCGTGATGTTAGCTGCAGAGACGCCGTTGTACCAAATTTGAATCTCCCCGTCAGGATTGGCGTTGCCGTTCGTTACCGTATTGACTTTGAGACGTTGAACGATATTTACCCATGTGCCCTTCGGATAATAAATATCAGAGCCGTTGCTGTTTTTCAGAACTGCATAATCCCCGTATTGGCCCGCATCGTCCATATGATAATAGTAGATCGCGGCTTGCCCCCCGCTGCGCCAAATCATGCGTGAGCTGAAGCCGTTATAACCTGTGCAGGTCTGTCCGCCGGAGCATGAGGCGCCTCCCGCAAGCCCGATTCCGAGCTTCCCGGCGAATTCCGTCGTTCCCCAACTGTAGTCACTGCTGAATCGGACCCAGTAGGACAAATAATATTCCCTGCCTGGCGTCAATTCGAACGGAGCCTGCGCACCCGAGTTGGCCGGATCGATCTGTCCTTTAGGATAGAACACACGGAGGGACTGACCGCCCGAATGATTGAAGTTATAGCCGTCGATCCAGGTTCGGGTGCTCATCCCGTTGTCCCACGGAGCATTCCAGCCGTCCTCGGCCCATTCGCTTAACGTATAGGCGGTTCCTCTTTCCGGACGTTCAAAGGTATTGATTTGGGGAGCGGCGAAAGCGGCGGTCGAATTCATCATGAACAAAACGAGCAGTAAAATTAACGTTTTACGCATTGAAAGCCTCCTTTTATCCGGGATTTATCCTTGCAGTTTCTGATACCGGCGGGTTCCGCCAAAACCTCCTTTCCTCACTGGGTTCGGTCTTTACTGATTGCGCCCAAACCTATTTATCCTGCTTATCGGCAGCTGGGAGCGCTTATTTAATCTAGCACCGGAAAATCCGGTTTGGAAATAAGCAAATATTTTGATTATTCACAAAAATATCATCCATATGGCAAAAGCCGCAGGTTAATATAATGACATGCAAATAGACCAGCCCCGAGTGATGAGGCTGGTCCTATAATTCCTTCAGCTAAAAAGAGAATATGCAGTATTTATGGTACAAGGTTGATTAAAGGCAAATTTTCCTCCAGCTTTCGATGGTTTATTAATTCCGAGACGGTTACGAGGCGGTAGCCTCTTTTTTTGAGCTCAGGCAGTATGACTTTCAAGGCTTGCGCTGTTTGCATGGAGCCTGCTGCATGGTCATGCAGCAGTACAATGTCGCCATTGCGCGCATTGTTAAGCACCTTATTGGCAATTCTGCCAACTCCCGGTTTGCTCCAGTCCCTGGTGTCCTGATGCCACGACCACAACACCACCGTATATCCGAGTTTTTTTGCAATCTCAATTACCGAATCATTATAGTAGCCACCCGGAGGCCGGAACCATGGAGAACTCGTCGCGGTCAGGTCCTTAATTTTAGTTTGAAGGCTTCGCATTTCATGTTCAATCGTTTCCGGACGCATCGTTGTTTTGAAATAGACGTGGTGGTCTGTATGATTGGCGACTTCATGTCCTTCCGCAATTTCACGTTTAATGATGTCCGGGTATTTTGTGAGGCGATAGCCAATGACAAAAAAAGTGGCTTTCGCATCGTATTGTTTCAGCAAGTCCAAAATTTGAGGGGTAATGTCAGGGTCCGGTCCGTCATCAAATGTCAGGGCGATCATTTTCTCGTTCATAGGTACTTCCCACACAATATCTCCCCTGGTCTCGTAATAGGGCCTGTCATGTTTAACGGGGAAGGAAAAGCCAGGGAGCAGCAGAAAACTAATGATACAACCGGACATGATCCGGAGAACCTTCGGCGGCACAATACTCCCTCCTCTATTGGATGAATTTGCTGTGTTACCCATTTAAATTCCCCAGGCCAATTGCAATTTATGCAAATATAAAGTTCATAGATATTTAAATATTCCTTTACAGGAATATTCCTTTCGTGTTATATTGTGAATACGATATAATATTAACGAAATGAGGTGGATTGCACCAAGACACGGAAAGGAACAAAGCTATGGATACAACGACATTTAGTGCTCTGGCCGAGCCGAACAGGCTGCTTATCGTGGAGCTTCTGCGCAACGGCCCATTGACCGTGGGGCAAATTGCCGACCAGGTGGGCATTCGTCAGCCGCAGGCCTCCAAGCACCTGCGCGTCCTGCTGGATGCGCGTCTCGTCGACGTCCAGGTCGTTGCGAACCGCAGAATTTACAGGCTTCGGGAGGAGCCGTTCCAGGAACTGAATGAGTGGCTTGAACGCTATAAAGCGCTCTGGAACGAGCGCTTTGACAATCTGGAACTTTACTTGCAGGAACTGCAGGCTAAAGATAAACCATCGAAGGAATAATTCCATTTCAGGGAGGAAACGATGATGACGAATTCAATGATGTTCAAGGCGGAAGGGCAGGAAATCATTGCGGAACGAATCTTTAACGCGCCGCGTGAGCTGGTATTCAGGGCGTTTACTGAGGCGGAGCATTTAAAGAAATGGTGGGGTCCACGTGGCTGGGAACTGACCGTCTGCAATATCGATTTTCGTCCTGGCGGGATATGGCACTACTGCATGAAGTGTATGGATGAAAACCAGGGGGATTTTTACGGATTCGAATCGTGGGCCAAGGCGTTGTTCAGTGAGATCGTGGACGGGGAGAAAATCGTGTATACGGACTACTTCTCGGATGCTGAGGGCAATACCGCAGACAACATGCCTTCTTCGGAAATCACTCTGACCTTTATCGAGCAGGACGGCAAAACGAAGGTCGTTAACCGGGCTGTGTATCCATCTGCGGATGCAGTGAAAACCGTGATCGAAATGGGCATGCAGCAGGGCTTTACAGAAACGTGGGATCGTCTTGCCGAATATGTAGAATCCGTTCAGTAGCCGTGCAGTTGAACAGCAAGCATTTGGAAAAACTGCGGGAGACCTTGATCATACAAGGCTTCCGCAGTTTTGCATCTCGTTGGCAATGCCGTTTACGGCTTCACGACGGGAATCCAAATTTCGCTTTTGTAATTCGGACTGCTGGTATCCTTACTTTCATTCCAAAGAATTTCCGGTCCACCCGTCGTTTCATAACCGGAGGTCGGGAACCATTCGGCATATATTCTTGCCCAGACTTCCTGAAGTGCATGGGGAAATGGCCCGGTGGCTGTAAATACAGCCCATGTGCCTGCTGCTGTCTGTAAAGTCTCCCAGCGCTCCGGAACCGTTTTGGTTGTAGCGACACCGATGTACTGATCCAGCGTCGTTCCTTCTGCCCGGCCTTCGGTGAAATTGGCAGAGGCGCAGAGGATGCCTCGCGGCTCCACATTGGACAGCCCTTTCAGCTCGGTGTAATCATCCTCCGTCAAACTCGCCCACATCTCATCGATTTGCGGATTTACCCCTTCGTAGATCAAAGTGATCTGCTTTTTGATGCCGGCAATTTGAAAAGCTTCTTTCTCCACAATCCGATAATCCATTTCGTTTCCTCCTTTAATGGTCAGTTGAAAGGTCATGGGCGGAAAGGCTTTTAAAGCAGCGCCCTTCTTGCGTGCCTCTGAGGGAGTAATACCGTGCATGGCCTGAAAAGCTCTTGCGAATGAATCCGGTGAATCATAGCCGTATTTGACGGCAAGATCAATGATTTTTACATGCTCAAGCTCTTGAAGCTCAAGTGCAGCTTTTGTCAGTCTTCTTCGGCGAATGTATTCGCTGAGGGACAGACCTGCCAGAAATGAAAACATTCTTCTGAAGTGATACTCCGAGCAGCAGGCCAGCCGTGCGGCTTCCCTGAAATCGATGTCTCCGACCAGGTTGGCTTCAATATAGCTCATGGCCAGGTTTACCTCTTTTAGTGCATCCAAGCTCATGACCTCCTTTCTTGTGGTATCGTATCAAAAGGGGAAGGAATGGGCCCGACAATACCGGTGCAGGTTTTGCCCCCAAGCCGCGTTTAGAAATAGTTACACAACTTATCAAGGAAAGGAACAGGATGATGATGAATGGGTTAACCATTACGAAGTTCAGTTTATCCGATTTCAAACAGGCATGCCATGTGTTCGAGACGGTGATCCCCCATGCTTTTGAACAGGAGGGGATTGGGCATTTGACAGATGATATGCGGGAGGAGATTGAACACAAAATAAATATGCTCCGCAGTGCGAGGGAGGAGGATGAGCCGCAGACCCGTTTTTGGCTTGCGAAACAGCATGGCGTTGTGGTTGGAACGATTTCCATTGGGCCATCCAACCAGGATCTTAATGCCTGTACAGACCATCAATTGACGCAGGTAAGGGAACTGGGCAGTTTATATGTGTTGCCAGGCTATCAAGATCAGGGAATAGCATCTGCTTTGATCAAGGAAGTGGCCGTATATCTTCATAGCCATGGGATTGAGGAATTTTGTCTGGACAGCGGGTATAGACGGGCTCAGGAGAAATGGAAGCAAAAGTTCGGCGAGCCTTATGCGGCTGTGAAAGACTATTGGGGACCGGGTACGGTACATATGGTCTGGTTTTGCAGAGTCAGCGGCTTTCTGGCATAAAAATCATAAACAGCCCTCAAAATTTATTGAGGACTGTTTTTTTGTGCTCCGTGCCACTGGACACGGCGTATAAAGAAGCGGTACACGAGCGCAATCATAATCCCCGCCGCTCCGCCGACCGCTACCGACCAGACTGCGTCATAGGCCTGCCACTGGAGCAGAAAAGCGATCCCGCTGCCCAGCGTAGTTCCGGCGAGCCATCCAAGCGCACAGGCTGTATCTTTGGCTACTTTCATGCAGATTTCCTTCCTCCAATGCATTTCAAATACATTGACCGTAAATGTACGTCATTTTCTAGACTTTTACAGCGATATGTGCGTACAATTAGGATGAAAAAGTGTTTGAATATAATCATTATTTACATTTTTTGTGAGAAATATTCCAAACCGGGAGGAGTCACAGCGATGAACATGAACGAACGCATCAGGGAGTGGAATGAAGAAGCGAAGCATTGTTCATGCGGAAATCCGCATCGTGAGGTGAACATGCAGATTTATATGCAGGAAGGCGCCCTGAACGAAATTGCTCCTTATCTGCGGCGCCAAGACTACAGTCATGTCACGGTCGTCAATGATGAGCACACCTTCAGGGCAGCAGGCGGACGGGTGCTTAGTGATCTGCGCGCAGCCAGCTTGCAGGCCGACGAAATACGTCTGCAGGGGAACAGCGCAGGAGATGTCATTGCAGATGAGGCTTATATTGTTAAAGTGCTGCTCGGTGTTGCGGATACAAGCCATGCGGTACTGGCCATTGGCTCCGGTACGATCCATGATCTGGTCCGTTTTGTCTGTTATAAAATGGGACTGCCTTTCATTTCCGTGCCAACGGCTGCTTCGGTGGACGGCTTTACCTCCGCTGGAGCGCCTTTAATTGTGGACGGGACCAAGCAGACGTTTCAGGCAGTGGCGCCTGAAGCCATCTTTGCGGACTTGTCCGTGCTGGCAGCGGCTCCGCAAAGCATGACGGCGGCAGGTTTCGGCGACATGCTGGGCAAGTATACCTCGCTTGCCGATTGGCATGTATCGAGGGATCTGGGACGGGAGCCCTTCTGTCCGCTGGGCAGTCGGATCACCGAGGAAGCCCTGGAAGCCTGTATTGCGGGTGTAGGTGCGATCGCAGAGGGAAGCCCGGAAGGAGCAGGCATTCTAATGGAGGCGCTGATTGCTTCCGGCATATCCATGCTGATCATTGACCATTCCCGTCCGGCTTCCGGTGGTGAGCACCATATTTCGCACCGTATTGAAATGGAATTTATAAAGGAAGGAAGAAAACAGATTCTGCATGGAGCCAAGGTCGGGGTGGCATCAGCGCTTCTGGCGGACATTTACAGAAACCTGGCGGAGCGTGAAAATCTGGAGGCGTTCCGGATTTATCGCGGCCTTCCTTCAACGGAGCAGATGCGCTCCTGGCTCCGTCAGGTCGGCGGCCCGGCGACAATAGACGAGCTTGGTGTCAGCGCAGAGCAGCTGGACCGTGCGCTGCATACCGCACATACCCTGCGCAGCAGATATACAGGCCTGAAATATATAAATGAACATCAATTGCTTCCGGCTGTGTCCTACGAATAACGGCAACTAATTATCAGAAATTTGGGGTCAATAGCGATATAAAAAAACAAAAAGAGCACTGTTGGCCGCTAAAGCTGACAGTGCTCCCTGTGCTTAAAGAGATAATTTAATGAATATACCCCTGCACAATATTAAAGTATTAAAGAGCGTAAACCCATTGCAGAGGCCTACTTTGCCAGTATGGCATCTGCAAACAGAATGGATTTCGGGATGCGAAAAAATTGTTCAGCCTGGTCCTGAAACGCCTGCGAAGGGACTGTGCCTTGATGCAGCCATTTGCGGAAGGTTCCCGGATGAACACCGATCCAGTGGCTGACATCGGTCACGGACAGATCATGAACCATGCATAATCCAGCCAATATCCGATTTTTTACCGGAGACCGTGTTACCGTACGTTTCATGAATCGGGAAGGGGCTGGCTGACAGATAACCGGACAACCGCGGACCACACCCTCATTAAAGAGAATATGGCGTGGATAACCAAGCAATCGGCATGTTTTCTCCAGATTTGTATTGCCGGGAATTCGTCCTTCGTACACCCAGGCGCTGACGCTCCGGGATGAAATGGATAATTCTTCGGCAAGCTGCGAGAGCTTGATGTCATTTGCCATCAGCACTGCAAGGAGAACCCTGTTGCGTATTTGACAGCGGGTTGGTTTACGAAAGCGCTTAACACGCACACCCTTTCCCAAATACTTGCGGTTGATCAGAGACCACGCCTGAATGGAATGTCGTTCTTGTTGTTTAGGCATATATCCTCCGATTTTTTTTTAAACAAATACTACAATACACGCGGGTTATTTTCAAGTGTACGACCGAATCAATTTTTTATAAAACTATTTTCATAGCTGATCAGCCGAATACAGGGACCTGCTTACTATATGAAGCAACTTAAAAAAACGCGGGTATAACCAATTCTATGAATCTATAAATTTTCAGCGCGGCGCAGGGACAAACTTACATTCATTTTCCCTTCATTTACATATAATGTAACAGGTTTAATGAAAGGGGAGAGGACGATGAGCAACCCGCTAATCAATATTTCATGTGCTGTGACCGGGGGGATAATTACCTATGCCTTCGGGGAATGGAGCCCCCTGCTTGGGGTGTTTATCGTTACTATGGCTATAGATGTTGTGACAGGCATAGCGGCGGCGATCAAATCGGGAAAAGGATTGAGCAGCAAGACGGGATTTTGGGGCTTGACCCGCAAGGGAATTATGCTGATGGTGGTTAGTCTCGCCCACCAAGTTGATCTGCTTCTGGGGGGGGAGGCTGTACAAGCAGGCGCCATTTATTTTTATCTGTTTAACGAGGTCATTTCCATTACAGAGAATTTTTCCGTACTGGGAATGCCGCTTCCTCCTGTGTTCCAGACTTTGCTTGCAGCTTTGAAGGACAAGCAAAGAGACAAAGGGGAAAAACCGAAAGACGAAGATCCATCATGACGGCTGGATGACAGGTGCCCGCTGCCGCGGTATCTTCCCCAATCAGGGAGAATTGTGATAAAATTTCAGGACAAGCTCTTCAAGTGTGTGTTCAAAAAGTCAGGTTTTCAGCACCGAGAAGGTTGAATGAAGATAGGGACTGAGGAGCGGAGCGT
>NZ_JBHIRX010000019.1:0-134717 GCF_042138595.1 Paenibacillus terreus
CTGACGCCGGTAGAGTACCGACGCCAGTTTACCGCCTAGGGTCTTTTTTCAATGTCTACAAAATGGGGTCTTGACCACGCCGGGCTTGGTTCTTTTACAATAGTTATTGATTAATATAACGCTCAAATATTGCGCCAAAATCCTTCTGCTTGTATTGCTCGTGGGATTCTGTCATCCACTCGAAGGCTGACTGTCTGATGCCATTAAACTGTTCGACAAGATTGGCATCCAATTTGTTGGTTTGCCCCAACACGGAGGATGCGAGCTCCAGGCTTTGTTGTGCCTGCTGCAGCTTCAAATTATTCTCGTATGAGATTTCAGCGATTTTGAGCAAAGATTTATAAAGATCCTTAATTTCGCGAATATACTTTTTATGTACGTCAATGGAAAATGGCTGTTCGCCGATTTTGAATTTGATTTCCACGTCCAGGTCCACCGTTCCCGCCGTCTCCATGTACACCTCGCGGATTGGGTAATGCGCATACGGATAACGGGCCAGTACACGCTTCTTGCTGATCGCGCTTGTTCCATCCAGATGAATCAATGCCAGGTTGGTGAAGCAGTACTCGTCCGCCTTGGATTTGATGAGAAAATAAATTCGTTCATTGTCCTCGTGCATGACATAGTCATCCGCGTCCACCTTGTCATAGTCTTCCCGTCTGATGACCGAGCCGATATCGCTGAGTCCCAGCATATCCGCCGCCGCTTTTTTAAACATACCCTTCTCCCCCTCAAAATAACATGTATCGGTATGGATCAAATTACCACCCCATTATAACCCGTCAGTCTTTAGTCCTACAACGCAAAATTTCGACCAAAACAAGAAGACCGATGTCTCAATTCGACACCGGTCTCCTAGGCCCATTCAAGGGTCATTATTCCTTCCCGCACTGTATTCACATTCAAGCCTTTCACCGACCGGGTTCTTATCATCTGTACAATCTGGGGCAGCCAACCGAATGACAGAATTACACCGCCGATGAGCTGCAGCACGGCAAAAAACAAGAAGTGTTCCTCCCTTTTTTGCCCGCATATGCTGTAAGCGGCCTGGGGTTCCGGGAATTAATGTGCCTGCTTCTTCGTAAAGCTTCCACCGGACACGTCAGCCACATCCTCAACGGCGATAAAGGCTTTCGGATCGATATCACGTACGACGGTCTTCAGCGTGGATAATTCCACCCTACTCACGACACAGTAAATCACCTGAGTATCTTCTTTGGTGAAGCCGCCCCTGGCGTACAGGTAAGTGGTGCTTCGTCCCAGGCGGGCCATAATCGCTTCGGCCACCTCTTCATAATCGCTTGTAATAATGGTAACCGACTTGGATTCATCCAGACCTTCAACGACAATATCCATCACCTTCGAAGCGATATAGAAGGTGAAGATCGAATACATTGCCGCATCCCAGCCCAAAATGAAACCGGCAGCGATAAAAATGACCACATTGATGCCCAGAATGACCTGTCCCACGGATGCGTTCGTTCTCCGCGAAATCAGAATGGCCACAATTTCAGCACCGTCCGTCGTCCCTCCTGCCCGCAGCACCAGGCCGACGCCAATACCAAGCAGCAAAGCCCCGAAAAATACCGCCAAAAGGGGCTCCTTGGTAAAAGCCTCCACATGGTGCAGCAATGTAGTTGTAGTGGACAGCACGATGATCCCGTACAGCGCGGAAATGGCAAAGCCCTTGCCAACCTGCTTGAACCCAATCGCAAGAAACGGCAGGTTAATCACAAACAGAAATATCCCGAGAGGGAGGCTGGTCACATTCGTCAGCACCAATGAAATACCGGTAATACCGCCGTCAATGATTTGGTTCGGAACAAGAAACAGCTCCAGTGCCACGCCCGCCAGCACGGCACCTGCCGTAATATAGACGAATTTCAGCAATAAATCGACAGGTCTCATCTTTTTTTTGCGCGTTTTCCCCATGAATCCAATCCTCTCTATGTAGTGAATTACCTATAATTTTAATAGTTAGAAACTGTATAATCAAATGATTTCCTTTCAAAGCGGGGATCATGCAGACATTTTCCGACAGATTTACAGCAAAAAACGCAGCTCCTGTCACCAGAAGCTGCGTCGTACATACAGTTCATCTATATATTACAGTGCGGTTTCTGCCGCCTTCCTTTGCTTCATATAAAGCCTTGTCTGCGTACTCGAACAGCTGGTCAATTTCAGTCGAATGGTACGGAAAACCGGCGATTCCCAGCGAAATTGTAATAGGAATGCCAATGGGAGACTCCGACTTTGCCAGACCTTCCCGCAGCCGCTCAGCCATTGGGAAGCAATCCTCCGGCGAGCTCCCGGGGACCAGGATCACGAATTCCTCTCCTCCCCATCTGCTGCACAGATAGTCCGGCTGTACATAAGTCTGCATCGTCCTGGCGAAAAAGCGCAGCACCTCGTCCCCGGCCTGATGCCCGTAATTGTCGTTGATCACCTTGAATCTGTCGATATCGATCATGACGAGAGAGAAGGACTCCTGTTCTTCCATCCAATGCTCCAGAACAGGCCTCACGGATCTGCGATTCTGCAAGCCGGTCAGCGGGTCTATCATGGCAGTGTATGCCAATAGCTGATTCTGCCTCTGCATCTCATTTACCGAGGAGACAACCGCCCGGGTCAGGAGATCGGCTTCCCGGTTCCAATGCTTCTGGGGCGGAATTTCAAGCAGGGCTGTTCCGGAGGCAGCCTTATTCACCAAATTCGCCAGATTTACAAACGGAGCAGTAAGCCTGCGAGCCAAAAATACCGTGATCGCCATCACCAGCAGAAACGGTGTAATCATATAGAGCACCATTTTCGTGATCTGGCGTTTCTGCTGCTCTGCCACCATGCTGACCGGGGATTGGACAACAATCCCCCATTTATTTTCAGATACCGTCACATAACCGGCCAAGTAGGGATTGTTATAAGTATTGTCAACCAATCCCTGTCCGCTCTGTCCATGCTCCAGCTTCCGGACAACCTCATTCGTGCTGACATCTCTGCCTATTCGTGCCCTGTCGGGGTGGTACACAATTTTACCGCTTGGATCTACAACATAATAGTACGTTCCCGTTGTATCTATGCTGTTGTCGCCAAATATCTCGTGAATGACATTCTCTTCCTGCAAATAGATCGTCCCGCCGATAAATCCTATATATTGGCCCTTCTCATCGAAAACCGGCTCTGACATGAGAACAATCATACGGCCGGTTGAGCTCATATAAGGAGCGGACAGCTCCGGCTGCCGGGAAGTCAGCGCCTGCTTGACCGCCTGGGTGGTTGGCCGCTTTCCGATGACGTCCAGTGAAGATGGGGCAACACTCAATATGAAGCCCCGTTCATCCGCCCAAATAATAGAGTTGAAATAATTGCTGCTGACGTCCAGAAACTCCAGCTGGCTTTGGGCCTCCGCAATGTCCGATTTATCATGAATCTGGTCCGCGACGGCGGACAGACTAGCCCTCATAGTGGAGAACATTGTATCCATCGTGATGGCCATCCGCTCTGCAGACGAATAATTCATCGCCAGTGTTCTTTCATATAAAAGCTGCCGCTGGGATTGATACGAAGCCGTGACGGCAATGGCCATGATCAGAAGAAAGGAGAGAATGACGATACCGGGTAACAATTTCTTGAGTGATATTTTTCCTCGTGGTGTGTGAGCCAAGTATGCATCAACCTTTGATAGTTAAGTCTTGATCCTTCTTCTAGTATAATTCGAACTAATGTTCCTGAACAAGCATTTAAAGCCAGTTTCTCACCACATCTCGGCAAAAGGATAAACCTCGCTTCTCGTTGGCATTATAAAGGGCAGAGGTGATTGCGGGTGGAGCGGCTTCAGCATTGGCTGGATCGGATCATGCATAATTATGTACTTATTGTCGCTGCGGCGCTGATTTACTTTCTGATCAAAGTCGCCATCGGATATGCGGTATACAGGCAGTCTAACCGGAGGCTGGCCCGAATCGAGCAAAAAATAGACAAGCTGTATGATGACCAAAACCGTTGAGAAAGCAGATGAAAGGAGTACATTAATGCATCATGTTTTTGCAAAAGCTGTGGTTGACCATTCATTTATTGGCGGCGCTTGATCCGATACCGACTGCCGAGCCTTTCAATTCCCACGATAATATACATATTCGGATAGACCCTCTGCGCCATCAGCTGCTGTTATATTCCGACGACCAGCTTATCAAGAAATATCCCATTGCACTGGGCAAACCGAATACTCCCTCGCCTGTCGGAGAGTATACCGTGATCAATAAGTACAAAAACTGGGGCAAAGGCTTCGGTACAAGGTGGATCGGGTTGAGCGTTCCTTGGGGAATCTACGGTATTCATGGGACGAACCGGCCTGCCTCCATCGGGCACAACGCAAGCCACGGCTGCATCCGGATGCTTAACCGGAATGTGGAGGAGCTGTATGAATGGGTGAATGTCGGCACCAAGGTGAGCTTTGGAGGACATGTTCTCGGAAGAGCGCTGGAAAATCCGAGGCGGCTGGCCAAGGGCGACAGCGGCGGGGACGTGCAGCTCATTCAGTCCCGTCTGCGGAGCGCAGGATTTTACAACGGAGAGGTCAAAGGCAAATTCAACAGCTCCACCGAGGCCGCTCTCAAAGCCTATGAGCAGCAGAACGGACTTCCAGTGGACGGGGTTGCCGGCATCCAGGACTATCTTTCTCTGGGATTGATTGAATGACCTAGCCTTGATGATGATTTCATTGGTAGAATGAAATCATAAGGGGGCATTTTTCATGAAAACAATCGGATTAATCGGCGGTATGAGCTGGGAGTCCTCTGCTCTTTATTATCAAATCATCAACCAATGTGTAAAAGAAAAATTGGGCGGGCATCATTCTGCCAAAAGCTTGATGTATTCTGTCGATTTTCAGGAGATCAAAGAGCTGCAGCACCAGAACAGATGGGACGAGGCGGCTAATATCCTCATTCATGGGGCGAGAAGTCTGCAGGCAGGCGGAGCCGATTGCATCGTAATCTGTACCAATACAATGCATAAGCTGGCTGATGAGGTCAGCGAGGCCGTTGAGATTCCCCTTTTGCATATTGCGGAGCCTACGGCCCGTTTGATTGTTCAGGCAGGGATCAAGAAAGTGGCGCTGCTTGGCACCAGATTTACGATGGAGCAGGAATTTTATAAGGCCAAGCTGACAGAAGATTACGGTCTGCAGGTTCTTATTCCGAATGAGGCGGATCGCCAATCTGTACATGACATTATCTATAATGAGCTTTGCCTTGGGCAAGTCCGGGCGGAGTCCAAACAAGTGTATCTTGATATTATCGGCCGTCTTGTTCAGGAAGGAGCGGAAGCGGTTATTCTGGGCTGCACTGAAATTACTCTTTTAATTCAGCAGGCGGACTGCCCTATCCCGGTTTACGACACGACGCGTATTCATGCTGAAGCAGCCGTCGAGTTTGCTGTGGGTTAAGAACATGTCCAAATCGAAGCGGCTGATGGAATTAATGATGACGGTGAATCGAAAAAGAAAGTTTACCGTCAAGGAATTGGCTAACGAATTCGGGGTATCGGCGAGGACGATTCTGCGGGACCTGCAGGAGCTGAGCGAGCTGGGAGTTCCTTTATATTCGGAAGTGGGGCCTCACGGAGGCTATCAGGTGCTGAGGGAAAGAGTTCTGCCTCCCATCGCGTTTACAGAGCATGAGGCTGCCGCCATTTTTTTCGCTATCCATGCCCTTCGGCACTACGTGTCCCTCCCCTTTGAAACGGAATCCGCTTCTGTGCTGAGCAAGTTCTACAATTATATGTCCGGTGACATCAGGGACCGGATTGATCAAATGAAGAACCGGGTTGATTTCGTAACTCCGGCAAGACAGGCTGACTCACCCTTTTTGACGGTCCTGCTGGACGCCGCCATTGAGCAAAAGATCGTGCTTATAAATTATGAAGCAAAGGAAGGAAAGACCTGCCGAAAAATACAGCCCATCGGCATCTACGCCAACAATGGCTTATGGTATTGTCCTGCTTACTGCTTTCTGCGCAAAGATTTGCGTGTGTTCCGCTGCGACAAAGTCCAGTCCGCCGAGTACGATGATTCCGGCACGCAACCTGTGGATCTTCGGCATATTCACCTGGGCAACAGAGCGGTATTCGCACACTTGGCGGAAGAACGTGTAAGTATTTATGTGGAGCTAAGCAAAGAAGGAGTGCAGCGTGCTGAGACGGAAATGTGGTTGGCTTCCCTACTGCGTCTACGGGAGGACGGTGGGGGGTGGCTGGAGGGTGAGGTTCCGAAATCGGATATTCCTTATCTGGCCCGGTTATTTATTGGTTGGGGAAATGAAGCGACAGTAAAAGGTCCTCCGGAGCTTATCAAGTGCATGAAGCAGATGCTTGCTGAATTGCTGGCCAAATATGAAGCATTATAATAGCGCCAGCGGTGAACAAAAGGCTGCCCCTCAAGCAACATTACTTGAGGAACAGCCTTTTTTTAGACTTTACTCTTATGCTTTCTTTCTTCTTAGCAAATACAGTCCTGCCAGCAGAATAATGCCACCCGCGAGCAGATAGCCGTACACATGCTTGAGGGGCAGCCGTGCTGACCCTGTTGATCAGCTTCGCCTGAACCATAGATTTATGATGCAGCTCTTATTTGGGCTGATGTCAGGAAAACTGTTGGGCCATGTGCTGGACAAAAGCTTCTTCGCCGATCTCTTTCCTGAGATCCAAAAATGCTTTCGCATCTTCACCGACAACATATCTAAACTGGTTAGTTCCGTCTGTTGCCGCCTGGTAGATGGCCTCCGCAATCACTTCCGGTGAGGATATGTTATCAGCGCCAATTGCCGATTCCTGTAGTGCCTGCTGAGCTATTTCGGAGAATTTTTGATAATCTGTCAAAGACTCATCGGTTATGAGCTCGATAGATCTTCCGAAAAATTCCGTCTTGACCACACCGGGCTCAATCAATTTTAAGCGGATGTTTTGTGAAGCAAGTTCAAAGGATACGGCCTCCGTGAAGCCTTCGATTGCAAACTTCGTTGAGTGGTACAGGGATAATAAAGGAAACCCTATTCTTCCGCCCATCGAAGATATATTGAGGATTAATCCATTGTTCTTGGCTCTAAAATGAGGAAGAATAGCCTTGATCGCCGCCATCAGGCCAAAAACATTGACCTCAAACTGCTTTCGAATTTGCTCGTTTGAAGCCGCCTCGAAGATGCCCATAGCGCCATAACCGGCGTTATTTAAGAGGACATCGATGGTCCCAAACCGCTCTATTCCTGTTTTGATGGCTTCTTGAATGGTTTCTTCCTGCTGAACGTCGAGTCTGGTTACCAGGACATGATCAAGCAGTGTCAGTTCGGTTTCTTTTTCCGGTGAACGCATGGTAGCAATTACATTCCATCCCTGTTCAGCAAAATGCTTGGCCGCTGCTCTTCCAATTCCAGACGATGAACCCGTAATCATGATCGTTTTCATTCTTCATCCTCCTACAAATCATTGGTATTTTTTAAGAACGATAACAGCACAATGCCCGCCAAAACCAAATGAATTCGATATGCCAATATTCAGGTTTTTATTGTTTTCTTGCTTTGTAACCACGTTCAGCTTTATTTCCGGATCAAGATGATCAACGTTTATGGTAGGGGGAATGATGCCTTCTTCCAGGGTTTTCAATAGAGCGATGGCTTGCATTGCACCTGCGGCCCCCTGTGAATGACCTATAGTCGACTTATTTGCAACTACAGGTATTTTTGCAGTTCGCTCTTGAAACAAACGTTGTATAGCTATGGACTCGGAAATATCCCCTACTTTCGTACTCGTCGCATGGGCACTGATGATGTCAACCTCGTCGGTTGTTATACCCGCATCTGACAATGCGTTTTTCATCGCTAAAGATCCGCCCTTTCCTTCCGGATGGCTTGCCACGATATTATACGCATCAGAATTTGATCCATAACCAATGATTTCTCCAAGAATAGGGGCGCCTCTCTTTAATGCATGCTCCAAAGATTCCAGAATCAATATTCCTCCGCCTTCACTGATGACAAAACCGTCACGATCCTCAGCAAAAGGACGGCTGGCCAAAGCTGGTGTATCATTCCTGGTGGAGAGGGCTTTGGCGTTATTAAAGCTGGCAAGTATAAGTTGATTTATAAGAGCTTCACTGCCCCCTGCAAACATGACATCCGCATCATTTCTTTGGATGACCTTATAGGCAGCGCCTATCGCCATGGTTGCAGATGCACATGCGGTTACGAAGGCTAAGGAAGGGCCTAATGCGCCAAAACGAATGGAAATTTGTGATGCTGCCATATTGGATAACATCTTGGCCACCAAGTTGGGACTTACCCTTTTCGATCCACGCTTGTAAAGAAGATCAACATTTTCCAGTATGGTATCCATACCCCCTACAGCTGTCCCCACATATGCCCCTAAACGCTCATGATTGACTTTTTCTAATTGCAATTGGGATTGGGCATAGGCTTGTTCTGCGGCAGCTAACGCAAATTGGGTAAAGCGGTCCAGCGATCTGGCTTCTTTACGTCCCCAAAGCGCTTCGGCATCGAAATCTTTCACTTCACCAGCAATTCTGCTATCCAAATCTGATGCATCAAAAGATTCTATTGTTGAAATGCCCGATTTACCTTCAACTAAATTCCCCCAGAAACTTTCTACACTGTTACCTATCGGTGATACAATTCCCATCCCCGTAATGACGACTCTATTCATTTAATCACTACTTTCCGCCAAATAGTCATAAACAATCTCCGGCATGGATAACGCCAAATCCGTAACAATATGTGATGCGGATACAACCTCAAGCACAGGAAGATCTGCCATCGGGGCCAGCGCATGGGCAAACAATTGCAGCCTGGCCGGAGCCGTCCAGGCACCATGAATGGTCAGATCTTTGATCTGAGCACGCACCAATCGGCATACCTTCGGATTTCCATCATAGTTCGGCACAATTTTGAGCATAAACGTTGGCTGCATAATCTCTTGACGAGCCTTCTCCGGATCAAGAGGTTGGTGTTTATATCCCATTGTTGCCGTGGCCACACGTAAAGACCCGTAGTCTAACGTACCGACTAATGTATCCGAATCAATGTACAGTCTTGGAGAGCCCAGCTTTTTCGGGTATGCACTGATCTCCCGCCCGGAAGCGATCGCAGGATGATTATCCACGTACATGGCATGAAGATATTCGCCCTTCTCACCATTAAAGCTCACCGGTATCACCTGACCCGATTCTGTATAAGCCCCCAAACCGGTCACATCCGGCATATACATGATCTCAAATTTGACCAAAGGCTCGTCAATTTCAAGCGGCTCAGGGACCACACGTCTCAGAGCTTCCAGATCGGTACGATATAAAATGTTCAGATACTCCCGATTGCGAAAATAATAAGGCCCAACGGGAAAAGCAGGAGCCCCCAATGGAGTCGACATTTGCTTAAGCACATCACTTTTCTTCATCTTGTCATCACCTTTCCGCTTTTTTGATTTCCATAAAAATAATTGTCTGGTAATCTTCCACAAAAATATCAACATGTTCGATATCTTCTTTGGGAAGTTCCTCCAATAATTCTTGCATTTGATCCTCATTACGATAAATGAGCCACCAATCCATCACAGCTTCCATATAAGCGATCGTGGGAGAGCCCGGATGATAGTTAATGATTAACAAGCGGCCGCCTGGATTGAGCATCTGGAATAATTTATTCGTTAATCTTTTAGCAATTTTGTCTGAAAGATAATCATATACACCGAGGGAATATATAAAATCAAATGTGGGAAGAGGAACTTTGTTTCTGATGATGTCAACAACTGAGGCTTGGATCGTTTCTCCAAAGTCATTTATGGCTTCCGCAGCAACCGAAAGAGCCTCCTGATCCTGATCAATGGCGACAAATTTTCCAATCGTTTTGTTTTTTACCGCAGCACAATCTGATGTTTCTCTTAAATGACCACAAGCGACGGAGAGAATATAAGGATTCGCAACACGTTCTGATGTTTGATCAATCTTGCCGGAAAGAATACGTCTTCTTTCACGGTTAGCATTAATTGCATGAGCCATACGGTTTAAGTCATAATATAGAAAATCAGCAATCTCTGATTGTTCATTCTCGTAGGGTGACGATTCCAATTTTTCATAGTCATACTGCAAGTCCAGCATTATAGGATCACCTGCATAACCACGCGGTCTTTCAAATGCTCGACGGGATAGTGGTTCTTGCAAGAAAAAATGGCTTATGGAGTGCTGACGATATCGGGGGATAAACTGGGTCCAATCTTCTGTTGAGTACTGTCGACGTATGTTTCCTAATCCATCGTAAAGAGTACTTAATGCTTCAGAGTATTGGCCTTGATTAATCTTCATTTCAACATCTTCAAAAAACTCTTTTTCAATCGTCTGATCCATTAGTTTCCCTCCCTGGAAGACTTTTAACGATTGCGGCATTCCATTCAATTCGGCAGTAGAGCTTTATTTTCTCCTAATTTGAATAAACGTGTTTAAAGATATCCTCGGGGACTGGGTCCGGGGCAAGTTCCGCGTATTCCGCAGCCTCGTCGATTTCCCTGACGATTCGTTCATGAATTTCCTTCTCCGCATGTTCCTCCAATATCCCGGATTCCTTGAGATAACGGCTAAAGGATTCAAGAGAATCGTGCTTCTTTGCTTCCTCTATTTCCTTGCGGGGACGATATCCTTGATCATCGTCATCGCTTGAATAAGGAGCCTGGCGGCAGAGGTCGGCCTCGATCAGCGTAGGGCCCTCTCCTCTATTTGCTCTGTCGACTGCCTCTTTCGTGACCTTGTATACTTCCAGGGGATCGCTGCTGTTCACACGAATGCCAGGAAAGCCGTACCCTTTTGCCCGATCCACAACACTATCAGGTGCCGCCTGCTTCGAGGAGAGGACCGAAAGACCATGCTGGTTATGTTCGCAGAAAAAAATGACCGGAAGCTTGTGTCCTCCTGCAAAGTTCGCTGCTTCGTGAAACTCCCCCCGATGGCTGCCTCCATTTCCAAAAGCGGCTAACACTACAGGATGATCTCCCCGAATTTTGCCGGCCAAGGCGATTCCTACGGCATGCGGGACATGAGTAGCGGTGAGGCCGGAAGTCGAAAGAATACGATTTTTTTTACTGCCATAATGCCCGGGCATTTGCCGCCCGCTGCTGTTCGCAGCTTCGGCCTTGGCAAAAGCGGCAAGCATCAGTTCCTTTGCCGTCATGCCGAAAACGATGGCCATGCCCATATCCCGATCATACGGGCAGAGAAAATCTTTCGTTATATCCAGCGCATGCGCCGCCCCTACCTGTGCGGCTTCATGACCCAGACAAGGGTTGTGGAAAGGGATTTTCCCAGCCCGATGAAGCAACCCCAGCCGTTCGTCGACTTTCCGTGCCAGAGCCATATCCCGGTACATGATCAGAACCTGCTGATTCGACAAACCGAGCTGTTGATGCCTGTTCCCCGCCTTGAAATGCTCGTCTTCGGCTAACATCATGATCCCCTCCCCAACACTATTTTCAGAAGAAAATGGGTCTCATCCCGTTTTCGTCATTTTGCACAACACAAAAAACCTCCCATCTGACCATCATGAAATTTTCTAGAAGTGAATAGACGGAGGTTTCCGACGTATTCGGTAACTGGCTGACATAGAGGATTGTGGTACTTCCGCCTTAGTCCCTATAGCTTTGCGTCACCGCCTTTCAACGGGTTTGCCATTATCGTACAAAGTATAAAGTTGTAATATATTGTATATTATTGCATGATTCTTACTTTATGTGGAACAGGACCTTGCTACCATATTTTTCAACATTCGACAATGTACGAATTCCTGTGCGTTTTTCTGCGTTATGTAGAGACATATGCGTAAATAACGAATTCCATGGTACATTTGATTGGTTTATATTAGAATTTTTTGGGATTTTTTGCACGTTTATCTATGGTTTTTGGAATATGGTAGGAATTTTTCCTGCTCCAGAAACAGCAAGAAAGGCCTCTGACGGACCAGAGACCTTGTGACGTATCTGTGATTTGATTGATATCAAGAAAACTGCTGCGTGATATGTTGCACAAAAGCATCTTCGCCGATCTCTTTCCTGAGCTCCAATAACGCTTTCGCATCTTCTCCAACTACATATCTCAACTGCTTTGTACCGTCCGTCGCCGCCTGATAGATGATCTCCGCCACCAATTCCGGAGTGCATGCGCTGTCCGTCTTAATAATTGCCTCCACCAAGGGCTGAACCGATTCGGAGTATGCCCGATAGTCTGGCAAAGACTCAATGGACAATAAATCGAGAGATCTGCCAAAAAAGTCCGTTTTGACCACACCAGGCTCAATTAGTTTTAACCGGATATTTTGAGAAGCAAGCTCAAACGATAAAGTTTCCGTGAAGCCTTCAATCGCAAATTTAGTTGCATGATAAAGCGAAAATGAAGGCAGCCCCACTCTTCCAGACATCGAAGATAGATTGATGATTACTCCATTGTGATTAGCTCTAAAATGAGGAAGAATGGCCTTGGTCACCGCCATAAGGCCAAAGACATTGACCTCAAACTGCTTTCGGATTTGCTCGTCTGAAGCCGCCTCGAAGATCCCCAAGACTCCGTAACCTGCATTATTTAACAGGACATCGATTGTGCCAAAACGCTCCAGCCCTAACCTCACGGCTTCTTGAATCGTTTCCTGCTGCTCGACGTCGAGCCTCGTTACCAAAACATTTTCCAGAGGCGACAGTTCGGTTTCCCTTTCAGGTGAACGCATGGTAGCAATCACATTCCATCCCTGTTCAGCAAAATACCTGGCTGCAGCTTTTCCAATTCCAGACGATGAACCCGTAATCATAATTGTTTTCATGTTTTGCCCTCCTGCAAATCATTGGTGTGTTTTTTGGGAACGCTCGCAAAACAATGTCATCGAAAACCAAATCAACGGGCTTGCTATGAATCGTACAAAGTATAATGCTGCCATAATGATATTGGATGAGATCCCGTTTTTGAATAGGACATGACTACCAAGTTTTGGGTTGAGGAGAAACTGTCCCCTAAGCCATTCAAACTTGGGGACAGTCTGTTTTTCATCTTTCCGGTTAGGCTTTCTTTCTTCTGAGCAGGAACAGACCTGCAAGCAGAATGAGGCATCCGGCCAGCATATAACCGTACATATTCGTTGCGGTTGCCGGCAGCTTGCTGCCAGTGCCATCCCCGTTGCCGGAAGAACCTCCGCTCTCCGATTCACCCGATGTGCCGGATTGTCCTGTACCTCCAGCCCCACCCGATCCGCCGGATTGGCCGGAATCTATGGAACCGGAATCAGAATCGCCCCAGCCCGGGTTGTTCGGGTTGCCAGTGGAAGCGCCGTCGTTCGGTTCTCCTCCCGGTATGCCGGGATTGCTGCCGCTTCCGCCGCCAATGATGATGTCTTCAGATGGCGTATCCGAATCATCCAGATTATCCCCGCTTACTTCACCTACGTTGCGGATCGTTTGGCCGGGTTGTCCTGCGGCTAGTTTGACCTGGAATACAATCGTATGCCAATCCGTATCCGTAACGTCGCCGAACTGTCCGCTCACCATGCCATTGGCATAAGAGCCTTTGTCATTGTCCAGCGCATCGGTGACAGTCACGCCGTCCACCTTCAGCGAGCCTGGTACATACTCCAGTTCGTCACGCAGGGCATCCGAGATTTCCAGATTGGTCACGACACTGTCCTCGACGGTGTTGCGTGTGCGGATCGTATACTCAATCACATCGCCAACTTCGACGCTGCCTCCGTTCAGGTCTTTCGCCGATTTCTCGGACTCAAGCACCGGGGAAGCCGGTTCAACAGCATCATCATCTTGCGAACCTCCACCGCCGCCACCGCCTGAACCTCCGTTGCCCGGATTTTCAGTTGCAGGTGGGTTTACTGGTGGATTTACAGGAGGCACGATCGGTGGTACTGGTGGATCTACCGGTGGATCAACTGGCGGCTGCACAGGTGGCTCTACCGGCGGAATGACTACAGGCGCTTCTTCCTCAACGACAATTTTCTCCGTCGGCTCGCCTGGTTGCCCAATGTTGTCGCCGGTTACCAGCGCTGTATTTTGAATCACCTGGCCGTCGTAACCCATCTGGATGATGGCTTTAAACTCCAGCGTATGCCAGTTCATATCATCGACATTGCCGAATGAACCATACACTTCGCCGGAGACCGAATGACCAGCATCACTATCTTGCGTGTCCGTCACGGACATACCATCCACCTTCAGGCTGTCCGGTACGTACTCCAGTCCTTCCGGCAGCGTATCGGTAATCGTCAGATTTTCCAGATAGGTATCGTTCACCACTGCTCTTGTACGAATCGTATAAGCCACCGTGTCCCCGACTTCATACGTGGCCTTGCTTGCATCCACGTTCGTTACAGATTTCTCCGATTCAATCTGCGGGTTCCGCGGATAGACTTGTACTTCTTCTCTTGGTCTGCCCGGCGTCCCCACATTATCGCCACTCACCCGGGCGATATTGATCACATCTTTGCCTGCTTGTCCCGGCCGGACCACGGCTTTAAACTGAACGGTGTGCCAATTCGTATCCGAGATGCTGCCAAACTGGCCGACCACCTTGCCGCCGGCATAATAGCCCCTGTCGTCCCCTTCGCTGTCGCTGACGGACACGCCGTCCACACTCAGACTGCCCGGCACATATTCCAGTTCTGCCGGAACCTCGTCCGTAATCGTGAGGTTGCTCACCACACTATCCGCAATCGTGTTGCGGGTCTGAATCGTGTACAGCAGCGTATCTCCGACTTCAGCGTGCTGCGTATCCGTGTTGCCGGGTGCTTTAGCCTGAATCTCGGATGTTTTATCGGACTCCAGGACTGCAAAGCGCGGGTAAATTTCAACCGTCGTGTCCGGTCGATCCGGAGTCTCGACGTTATCCCCATCAACTGCGGCTATATTCGGAATATCCTTGCCCGCCTGGCCAGGCAATACCTTCACCTGGAATGTAACGGTGTGCAAGAGAGTATCCGTCACATCACCAAATTGGCCGACAATTTGGCCGCCGGCATAATGACCGCTGTCGTCTCCCGCGCTATCGCTGACGGAAATTCCATCTACGGTCAAACTGCCTGGCACATACTCCAGGCCTGCCGGAATCGTATCCGATATGGTGAGATTTCGCACCACGCCGTCTTCAATCGTGTTGCGGGTCTGGATCGTGTACAACAGCGTATCTCCCACTTCGGCGTGCTGCGCGTCCGTGTTGCCGGACGCTTTCTCCAGAAGGCTTGCCGTTTTGTTGGACTCCAATGCAACTCCACGCGGATAAATTTCGACAGTAGTGCCCGGTTGATCCGGAGTAGTGACATTGTCCCCGTCAACTGTCGCCGTATTCGGAATATCCTTGCCCGCTTGACCGGACAGCACCTTCACCCGGAAGGTAACGGTATGCCAGGCGGTATCCGTCACATCGCCAAATTGGCCGACAATTTTGCTGCCGTCATAATGACCGCTGTCGTCCCCTTCGCTATCGCTCACGGAAGCCCCATCCACGGTCAAACTGCCCGGCACATATTCCAGACCCGCGGGAATCACGTCGGAAATCGTGAGATTTTGCACCATACTGTCTTCAACCGTATTGCGGGTCTGAATCGTGTACTGCAGCGTATCTCCCGCTTCAGCATGTGCCGCGTCGGTGTTGCCGGGCGCTTTTTCTTGAAGCTCTGCCTTTTTATTGGATTCCAGAACGGCCACACGCGGATAAATTCCAACGGTCGTGCCCGGCTTATCCGGAGTATTGACATTGTCTCCGCTGACTGTCGCCGTATTCGGAATATCCTTGCCCGCTTGACCAGGCAGCACCTTCACCAGGAAGGTAACGCTGTGCCAGGCGGTATCCGTCACATCACCAAACTGGCCCGCGATCTGACCGCCAGCATAGTGACCGTTGTCATCCCCCTCACTATCCGTAACGGAAGTTCCATCTACACTCAGACTGCCCGGGATATACTCCAGTCCTGCGGGAATGGTATCCGAGATCGCAAGATTGGTCACCATGCTGTTATCGATGGTGTTCCGCGTCTGAATCGTGTACTGCAGCGTATCTCCTACTTCGGGATGTGCAGCGTCCGTGTTGCCAGGCGCTTTTTCCTGAATGACCGCCGTTTTGCTGGACACCAGATCGGCTGGGCGCGGATACACCTTGACGATGGTGCCCGGCTTGTCCGGAACCTCGACGTTATCTCCGCCGACTGCCGCCGTATTCAGAATGTCGTTACCCGCTTGGCCAGGCAGCACCTTCACCAGAAAAGTAACGCTGTGCCAGGCTGTGTCCGTCACATTGCCAAACAGGCCCTCGACCTGGCCCCCGGCATAATAACCGACATCGTCTCCTTCAGCATCTGTAACAGACGATCCATCCACACTCAGACTGCCAGGCACATATTCCAGCCCCGCCGGAATCGTATCCGAGATGGTAAGATTGCTAACCGCGCTGTTAACGACCGTGTTGCGGGTCTGAATCGTGTACTGCAGCGTATCTCCCACTTCGGGATGCGCAGCGTCCGTGTTGCCAGGAGCTTTTCCCTGAATAACTGCCGTTTTGCTGGATTCAAGCTCAGGGAAAAGTACCGGTGACACCGTTACATTGCTGTCCGTCTGTTCAGTCTGACCCGATAATAAATTGCCGTAGTGGATTTGAGCCTTATTGTGAATTTGCTTTACTGCATAATCCGAGAGCACTTTCACTTTGAATTGTACAGTAACGCCGTTAGGCAACTGGCTCGCATTGGGCAGGTCACCCAACCGGACGCTGATCTGGCTGCCGTTGAAATCACCCGCATCCGTATCCGCTGCATCCGTCAGTTTGGTGGTGGTTGAACCATTGATCAAGGCTATCGACCCGGGAACATATTCCGTGCCTACCGGAATGGCGTCGGTGAAGCTCGCATCCGCCGCAATGTCTCCGCCTTGATTTTTGACATTGACAGCATACGTTAATTCCGTACCTGCTGTTACATCTCCCGAGGGAGCAACCGTCTTATCTGCGGTTACACATGGCGCTGTCCCCAGGAAGATATCATCGAGAAAGTTTCCGTTCCCTATACTGCCGCTGGCCGTGCTAACCGCCTCAAAACCAAAACGTGTTACAGTTTGGCCTGCCGGAACGGTGTAGCTTCCCGTATAAGTCCCCCATGCATTTTTGCCATCCGACATTTGCCGCTGTACCACAGTATCATAAGGATTAGCCGTTGCCTTTCCAATGCGAAGCTGCATGGTGTCAACCCCGGAGCGCCCCATGTGGGACAAACGCCAGTAGATGGTTTGTCCGGGGACGGTCGCCACATCCTGGTACAGCATGCCGTTCTCAAAAGCATTTAATTCTGCCCATCGGTTGCCATCAGGCGGAGCAGGCCAGGTGTTGGCTCCTGGAGGCATATTCTGCGCCCAGTTCCAGACCTCAATGGTTTTTACTCCATTGTTGGCATCGTCCGTAGTCTTCCATGGTGTCATTTCGGACTCTTTGAAATAGATCCCCGAGGCATTATACGCGGTCCCTCTTGCCGCTCCTTCTTCAAAGCTGCCGTTACGCAACGCTACCGGAGCCGAACAGGGACTGCCCGCCGCCTCGGTTGAAGGGATGAATGCCGATGGCGTAACAGGCAATCCACTAAAGACGAGTAAAAACACGGAAAACGTAATAAAAAGACGCTTAAACAGGCTTGCTCGCCTAATGGAGCGGTTATTCTCCAACTCTCTTCCCCCCTATCGTTATTCTTCAGATGACTGTGCTTTACTAACAGGGAAGCCATTTTTCAGGTTTTGAGCACTTTAAAAATTATGTATTCACCCGATGATCTGTATGTCGATTCTGGCTGTCTTGCGGGTGCAAAGAACTACCTCCCTCCCGGCTAATTGTGCTCAAAACATGTAAGGTGTGTCCACACCTCTTCTGCCCGGCATGTTATTTCAATTTTTAACCAACCGGCAAACCAAGTATAATCTAGCAGTCAAATTTAGACAATATTTTCATATAATTGTATACGAAACGTATCCTGGTCCCATAAAAAAAGCCGCCCCTTAAGCAGCTCACTTGAGGGGCAGTCTCTTAAAGATACATTTTGGATAAATCCGGTGTCTGGAATCGGGAACTAATTCTTTCTGTTTCTTCGCATCAACATATAACCAGCCCCTGCTATGATGACTGCACCAACTGATGCTGAGAGTAAAACAGCATTTTCTGAGTTGTTTGATGCAGGAGGAGTATTCTTGGTGTCTGTTGTTGAGCCACCGGAAGGACGATCAGCAGGATCAATATCAGCATTTTCATTCGCTTCCGCTTCTGCCTGAGCAATAAGCATTTCTCTGAATTCATTTGCATTATACTCGGTGAATGGCTTTAAATTAGGTAAACTTATGCTTTCATCAAATGGTACTACCACATCCTTCCCATCAACATTTGTGACCAAAGCATACAGGCTTAATCTATTATCATAAATAACCTTGCTGTCATGATTAAAGCCTACCAGTTCTTTAGCTTTATGCAAATCATCAACAAAAGTGAAGTCATCTGAAGCTTTTGTTATTCCCTCTGCCTTAGTGTCAGTAAACACTACTCCCTTACTGCCACCGGTACCTTCAAGGGAAAATATGTACCCAGCAAAATCAAAAAAATCATCCTCATATACCGAGGATAGGGCACTAGGTTCAATGACGTAATATTTAACCCCGAGCCTCAGATCCACATCATTTGCCTCTTTCTCACTGGATATTTTAAAACTTTTACTTTCCACTAAAGATGGCTTGAACCTTTCCAAGTCTTTTCTAATTACATCCTCCACCTCTTGTGGGACTTGATCCGATGCATGTACAGCAACTGGAAACAGCAATATTGATACCAAAGCTAATCCGATTATTTTCTTAAACATGTTCTTTCCCACCTCTTTGCCATTCAATGTGGGCTAATTAGACTTTTTTGAAACATCCCCTCTTATTTACTTTTTTCAGAATGCAAGATGATTTTAACACGAAAAGATTGAGAGAGAAGAGAAACATTTGGAATTTATTTGTCAAAATCATAGGTCACGATGAAAATAGAAGGAATTTGCTTCACTACGGGAGTCCATCCGTTTGAAGTTTTAGACTTTAGCTACCGGGTACGAATTTCCTAAAAAAGAACAGCTGCCCCCAAGTAAATCCCCTTGAGAGGCAGCTGTTTTCGCTGTATTCTTTTAAGCTTTCTTTCTTCTCAGCAGGAACAGGCCTGCAAGCATAATGATGAGTCCAGCCAGCAAATAGCCATACATATTCGTTGCCGTTGCCGGCAGCTTGCTGCCATGGCCATCCCCGTTACCGGAGTTTCCTCCGTTCACCGAGTCACCCGAGTTGCCGGATTGTCCTGTGCCTCCAGCTCCCCCAGATCCGCCGGATTGGCCGGAATTTGTGGAACCGGAATCAGATCCTCCCCAGCCCGGGTTGTTCGTGCCGCCGTCAGAAGAACCATTGTTCGGTTCTCCCGGAACGCCGGAATTGCTGCCGCTTCCGCCACCAACCACGATGTCTTCAGATGGCGTATTCGAACCATCCAGGTTATCCCCGGTTACTTCGGCGGTGTTGCTGATCGTCTGGCCATTCTGACCAGCTACCAGCTTCGCCTGGAATACAACCGTATGCCAGTCGGTATCTGTTACGTCACCGAATTGACCGCTCACGGTGCCATTGACATAATGCCCTTTATCACTGTCTTGCGCATCGGTTACGGCAACGCCGTCCACCTTCAGCGTGCCTGGCACATATTGCAGTTCAGCGCGCAAGGCATCGGAAATTTCCAAATTCGTTACGACACTGTCCTCGATGGTGTTGCGTGTGCGAATCGTATACTCAATCACGTCGCCGACTTGAATCGTGCTGCCATTGAGGTCCTTCGCTACTTTCTCAGATTCCAGAACCGGAGTCGGGTCCTTGATCGTAATCTCTTCGCTTGGTTTATCCGGGGTCTTCACGTTATCCCCGTTAACCTCGCCGACATTCTTGATCTTGTCGCCTTTGTCTCCCTTGACAATCTTCGCTTCGAACACCACCGTATGCCAGTTGTTATCCGTTACGGTACCGAAGCTGCCTGTCACCTTGCCATCCACATACTTGCCTTTGTCGCTGTCATTGCTATCCGTTACGGACACGCCGTCTACTTTCAACGTCCCCGGTACGTATTCCAGCTCTTCCGGCAGATCGTCGGAAATGACCATGTTCGTTACACTGCTGTTCGAAATGGTGTTGCGGGAACGGATCGTATACTCGATCGTATCACCAACTTCGATGCTGCCTCCGTTCACATCCTTCGCCGATTTCTCGGATTCCAGCACTGGAGAGCGCGAATCGTCGTCGTCATCGTCGTGCGATCCACCGCCACCGCCGCCACCGCCTGAGCCTCCGTTACCCGGATCTTGTGGATCTGTAGGAGGATTTACCGGTGGAGTCGGTGGTACTTCAACCACAATCTTGTCGGTTGGTTCACCAGGTACTTTAACGTTGTCTCCGGTTACTTTCCCGGTATTCTGGATCGTCTTGCCGCCTTGTCCGTCCTGGATCACCGCCTTGAACTCCAGCGTATGCCAGTTCAGATCTTCAACATTGCCGAATGAACCATACACCTCACCGGAAACGGAATGTCCGGCATCCCCATCCTGCGCGTCCGACACAGAC
The DNA here is from genome assembly GCF_042138595.1 of Paenibacillus terreus. NCBI lineage: Bacteria > Bacillati > Bacillota > Bacilli > Caryophanales > Paenibacillaceae > Paenibacillus > Paenibacillus terreus. Next base: position 20,680 of record NZ_JBHIRX010000019.1, read on the forward strand.
ACGCCATCCACCTTCAAGCTGCCTGATACGTATTGCAGTCCTTCGGGCAAAGTATCCGTGATCGACAGATTTTCCAGATAGGTGTCGTTCACGACAGCTCTTGTACGAATCGTGTAAGAGATGGTGTCTCCCACTTCATACGTAGCCTTGCTTGCATCCACATTGGATGCAAACTTCTGTGATTCAATCTGCGGGTTCCGTGGATAGACCTGAACCTCTTCTCTTGGACGGTCCGGAGTATCCACATTGTCGCCCTCTACAGCAGCGATGTTGATAATATCCTTGCCGGCTTGTCCAGGTTTCACGATAGCTCGGAATTCAACCGTATGCATATTCGTATCCGTGACGTCCCCGAACTTGCCAGCAACCTCACCGCCGACATAATGACCGGCATCATCGTCTTCACTATCGGTAACAGACTTGCCATCCACAGTCAGACTACCCGGCACATATTCCAGCTCTGTCGGAACAACGTCTGAAATCGTGAGATTTTTCACCGTAGTACCCGGATTCATATTACGGGACTCAATGCTGTACAACAGCGTGTCTCCCACTTCAGGATGCTCTGCATCAGTATTCCCTGAGGCTTTATCCTGAATGGTTACCGTTTTATTGGATTCCAGCATAGGAAACGTAATCGGCGTTGTAGTTAGATTGGTTTCCTTCTGCTCTTTTTCTTCGGTCAATAAGTTTTCATAGCTGATTTGCGCCTTGTTGTTAACAGATTTCACCGCGTAATCATCCAGCACTTTCACCTTAAATTGCACAGTGACTCCATTACCCAACTTGTCGGTATTCGCCAGATTCCCGATCTTGATGTTGATCTGCTCTCCATCAAAATAGCCTTCATCGGTATCGTCCGCATCCGTCAGATTTTTGGCCGTGGAGCCATTATTCAGGACCATCGATCCAGGGATATATTCCGTTCCTGCAGGGATCGCATCCGTAATGGCCGCATCTGCCGCGACGTCCCCGCCTTCGTTCTTGACGTTAATTGTATACGTCAGCTCACTGCCGGCTTTCACCTCTCCAGGCGGGTCAACTGTCTTGTTGGAGGTTACGCACGGTTCTGTTCCGAGGAAGATATCATCGAGAAAGTTGCCATTTCCCAGACTTCCACTGGCTGTACTAACAGCCTCAAAACCAAATCTTGTTACCGTCTGTCCTGCCGGAACCGTATAAGTACCCGTATAAGTTCCCCATGCCGTGTTTCCGTCGCTCATTTGTTCTTGCACAACAGTGTCGTATGGATCAGCAGTAGCCGCTCCGATACGAAGCTGCATGGTGTCTACCCCTTGCCGTCCCATATGGGACAAGCGCCAATGGATGGTTTGTCCAGGCACTGTTGCTACATCCTGGTACAGCATACCGTTCTCAAAAGCATTCAATTCCGCCCATCTGTTGCCATTAGGTGGTGCAGGATAGGCTGTTTTTATTCCAGCAGGAAGATTTTCAGTCCAGTTCCAGATCTCAATGATCTTCTCACCAGTGGCATCGTCCGTCGTTTTCCATGAAGGAACCTCAGATTCCTTGAAATAGTAACCCGAATTATTGTACGCCGCCCCTCTGGCAGGCCCTTCTTCAAAGCTGCCGTTAAGCAGCGCCACCGGAGCCGAGCAAGGACTATCAGCCGCCTGGGTTGCAGGAGTGAAAGATGGTTGCGCAACAGGCAGAACGCCCAAGATTAGCATAAATACAGAAAATTGAATAAAAAGGCGCTTAAATACGCTTGTTCGCCGTGTGGAGCGGGTATTAACCAATTGTCTCCCCCCAAATTGTTGTTATTTCAGATCACAGGTGCCCGGTTCGACAGTGTCATTCCCTTCTCACCAGCACCGATTTTTCCGTTTTTTTACAAGTACCCGAGTTTATGTATACGCTTGATCTGGTTGTCCAGCGGGCAGAACCCATCCTCCCTCCAAACTCATTCTGAACTTGAGATTGCCGGTTATTACAGTCAACGTGTCCCCCCTCCTCCTCTCCGGCACTATATTTAAAATTTTTAACATCGTTTCACGCCTAGTATAATCTAGCATCCAAATATATACAATATTTTCGCCCAAACATGAGTAATTTGTCATAAGTCCCAGAACAATGCACCACCAGGGTATGACAATGACGAAACTCCTTTTCACACATACAAAACAAGAGCACACCTCGATTTAAAGGCTTGATACAGCGATTTTATGAGGAATGCTACTTTCTTCTCTGGATTTTCCTGTGGGGAGAGAGTAAGATCGTAATGTGAAATTATAGAAAATCTTAAGCACTTTCCGCGAATTCACATTTGCATATTTATACATATTCAGGAGGGAAGACGCATGCGTAAAGTCGCAGGTATTTTATTATCAGTAGCTGGAGCTGGCCTGCTGGCTGTCGGGGCCATGCAATATTTTCAGCATCAAGCCAACCTGAAGGGAGCGATGGCCGAAGCCAACGCGCTGGTCGGCCAGCCTGATATGAGTGTGGCAGAAGAGACACGTCTTACTAAAATATCCAGTCCCACTCCCCTGATCGATAGAAGTGAATTTAAGCCAAAGCAAAACGATGTGATCGGATTGCTCGAAATTCCGAAGCTGAACGAGAATCTGCCGATCATTGAAGGCACGGATGAGGAGATGCTTGCACGGGGAGTCGGTCATTATAGCGCTACGGTGTTTCCTTCGGATGACGAGCAGATTTTGCTGTCCGGACACCGGGACACGGTGTTCCGCAACTTCGGCAAGCTGGCGATCGGGGATCGTTTTATCGTCAAGCTGCCCTATGGTAGCTATGAATACGAGATCAAAAGCACGGATATTGTGGACAAAGACGATACTTCGGTGATTCGTAAAATGGGCAAAGAGGTGCTGGTGGTCTCCACCTGCTATCCGTTTCACTATGTAGGCAGTGCGCCTGAACGATACATTCTGTATGCTTATCCGGTCGATCATGTGAACTCCTGAATTATTAACCTGTATGGAAGGGGTGCTTCGAATGGATGAAGAATTGAATAAAAGAAGCGGAATCCCATTTGAAATTACAGCACAGACCGATCCTTTTTATAACCCGGCTAATATGAAAAGGCTAAAGGAATCCATACAGCAAATGGAGCAAGGGAAGATGGTGCGCAAGTCGATGAGCGAACTGGAGCCGGAAGCGAATGAGTAATTGCATGGGTCCTTACACCAAAAGATTCAGTTTCGGAAAGTCTTTTGCCGTATTATCGCGCTTTACCCCCCTCCCTACCAATTTCCTCATAGAAAGCTGAGCTAGGGTGAGGCTGTTTTTAAATAAACGACCTCAACCCGTGGCTGAAGTTTCTAGTATTACGAAGAAAAAGTATAGAAAGTAAATTCATGCCTGCACAATGTATTCAACCGCATTCTGTGCGCCCCACTCCACTAATCATAAGAAGTAATAGTACATATTACTTCTTATAGGCGGTGCCCTTCATTTCAAGATTGTACTCGTAATAATACAGCAACGGCCATTCAGTATGGTTGCGTGATACAGACCCTGTTGAGTTGATTAAGTTCATAAAACTCTGCGTGACGTATCGATATTAATCCCTATAGGGTATATTTTTGCGAAATACATTCTACAGTATCTTGGAATCATCATATTTTGTCTTTACAATGATTTTGAAAATGGATAGAAAAACAGCATTCAACTTTGCGTGCACGAATACCTACGGTTATCCTATCAGCCATATTTTCAGCAACTGTTCGGCTAGAGAATGAAGGTCCTGGAATCTCCTATTTTGTTACCATAAGGATTATAAAAAGTTTTTCCAAGGAGGAACAGATATGGTCAATGCATTGGAATCGATAGCAGAGCCACTGATTCGATTACGTTTAGAAGTACTCTACAGCGAGCTTCTGGAGGGGCACACAGACTATAAGCAGCTATCTGTTGAGGCGGACGAGCATTTTAGATCAATTCGTGAAGCTATTCCCGATCAACTACAGCATACGGTGTTTCAGTACGAAGATGCCCAAATTTCTCTTCAATCCATCTTAGAAAGAAGTATATACATACAAGGTTTCAAAGACGCTCTGCTGCTCTTTAATGAACTATATAATTCAGATATTTAAGGATCATAGGGTCCTCAACCAACCACGGCTTTTGGAGGATGGCTTCCATTGTGGGCATTCTTTGATGAATCAGCCATCCTTTAGCTTGCTCAGCACACAAAACCCTGCTGGCATAACCAGCAGGGTTTGCCATAACTATTTCTAAGCGCTTAGCAATTATTCCATTTTCCCTCTGAACCAGTTCCTGCTGCCCCCTTACCATCGACCTAAGCCCTGCACATATGTACAAGGCCACTTTTAGTTGAGAACGTATACAGGCCATCCGTTTTATATCTGACTTTTGATGAAGGATCGATGCAGAAAGCGAAAGTAATCTGCTACATATCTAAAACGACCTTCCTTTATCAAGTTATCGATGATGTCCCAATCTTGCTGCGGCATGGTTACGGTGTAGTGTCTTTTGATTCCTCTTTTTGGCTTGGGGCCGGGTTTCTTTCGATCCTTACCTCGGTTATCGACCTGACTTGCCAATCCTCTGACTTCCTTCTCCAAGTTGTTCAGTTGTTTATAAATACTGTGCAGTCTTAATTCATTTTCGAAGGTGATGTCAAGCAGTTCCCTCTCCTCCGTATGGTCATCATTTGCTCCCATTTCATCTTTGTTCATGTTAGTGAACACACGTTCCACCTCGATTTGGATTTGTCTCAGCCGCTTCAAATATTCCATACGCTCTTCTTGACTATTCATTTCGATCATCCTTCGATCTGGAAATTGCCCTAATCGCCATATGCTTTTCATGAAGTTATTAATGAGTTTAGAAGTAGCCATCCTTCAGAACCTTATAAACGTCTGAAGGATGGCAAAGTTGACTTCTATTAGGCTTCTACATTGACCGTAAGGTAGTTGAATTATAGTCGATTAAGCCAGCTTAACTACACTCACATTCAGGCTACCGAATCTTTGTTCTACTTGATTAGCATTCCTAATGTTCAAAGTACTTTGTGCGGGAGTGCTGGGGGTATTAAAAATCACCGTATTACTAAAACTCAGACCGGAGTTACTGGGCTGAGCGGAAAAGTGGCTTGCTACAGTTAATGGCTGATTGTTTAGTGCAAATTGTAGGACCACTCCTCCATTTGCCGGAGTGGCTGTCCCCGAATAACTGGCTAAATACGTTTGATTTGGTGCAAGGGAAATAGTCGGCGAGCTCTGCGTATGTCTGATAGCGCTCCCCCTAAGCACAGTATTGGGTCCTAATGGTATATACCCCCCTGATGGAACTAATTGGTTGGTTGAAAGGGTGTTCAAGCTATTCAACGTGACACCCGGCCCCTGAGGGCCAGTTACTCCTCTTGGACCGGCTGGGCCAGTGGCTCCTCTTGCACCAGCTGGGCCAGCCGCTCCCATCGGACCCGTTACACCCGCCGGGAAATCATGGTTTCTTATTGGACGTGTAGATTTTACGAAGAACAGGAATTCCTTGATCTGGAGCAGGTTTCTGCCATTTATGTAAACGTAATCAACAATTAGCTGAGCAATTCGGGAAAGGGCCTGCAAATAAGCTGCCCGGATGAGGCTGTTCTGAATGCTACTAGCCTCGATCCGGTGCTGATAGAACTTCCTAAACACGGCGAAAGAGGCACGGATTTCCTCTTTCGTACGGGGTTACTTTTGCTGGCTTTTGACAAATGACCGGTGCAGGAAGCGAAAGTAATCCGAGGTATATTTAAAATGGCCCGCCTGAATCATTCCATCGATTATGTCCCAGTCCTCTTGCGGCATGGTCAAGGTATAGTGTCTTTTCACTCCTTTGGGTTTGGGACCGGGTTTCTTTCGAGCTTCACCCAGGTTATCAGTCGGGTTTGCAAGCACTTCAACTTCCTTCTTCAACTCGCTTAATTGTTTATAAATACTTTGCAGTCTCAGTTCATTTTCAATGGTAAAATCTATGAACTTATCGGCCAATTCCTCCGTACGATCCTCCATGTCTCCCGCTTCATTTTTCTTCATTTGAATCAACATCCGTTCCACCACGCTTTGGATTTTATTCAACCGCTCCAAGTAGCCTTTATGTTCATTGTGATCCTTCATTCTGATCATCCTTTGACTTAAAAACCAAGCTCCCTTAATCACCGGGATGCAGTTCGTGAAGTATCCGAGGTTTATGGTTCTAATTTGTTGATGAGGGCCACCCTTCAGGCACGTTGATATGCCTGAGGAGTAGCCATCGGAATCACTACTGCCTGTAAGACAGCAATATGAACCAAGTTATCTCAACTTAATGACGTTTATAGCTGTTGAGCCAAAGTTAGCTGCTGTAGGACTATCATTCTTCAAATATAAGTTACCTCCGCTTGCTCCAGTACTAATAATGCCACTCCCTGCTAAAACCTGCGTTATACGATTACTCGTAGCTACGGCATTAGATCCTGGCACAGTAGTAACAGTTCCATTAACATTAAGAGCCAAAGCAGCTGCTACACCGCCTTGTGCATTGGCATTCGTCCTGTAGTCCACATAATACGTCTGATTCGCGGCCAGATTGATGGTCCCACGTGTGCCCTGTTGGATGGCAGTCCCATTTTGATTCACCCTCGTCGGAGCTGGAACAATAGCATTGGGAAGTGTTCCTGGAGGTGGAGTTCCAAAAACGCTCAAATAATTCTGCGTCACGCCCGGGCCCTGAGGGCCTGTTACACCCCTTGGGCCGGCTGGGCCAGCTGGGCCTCTTGCACCAGCTGGGCCGGTCGCTCCCCGTGTACCCGTTACACCCGCCGGGAAATCGTGGTTTCTTATTTGACGTGTGGGATTTACGAAGAACCGTAATTCCTTGATCTGACGCGGGTTTCCTGCACTTTTGCAACCGTTTTCTTAGAATGGTCAAAAACACTTGTGAAAGGGATAAGCCCCCTTGTCCCGGCAAAAAATATACAAGCCTGCGTGTAGTCCGTTACCTGCAGTTTTTTCTTGAGATCCCTATCATATGAATGGCACTGTTTTCCGATATTTGGTTATGAGTGCATGATTATTTCTAAAGAAACTTTTGTCTTTACGTTTACTGCTCAAGCCTTCTTTATGTATTCACTGTCTCGCTCTTATCTTGCGATTACTCTGATAGGCTACTACAAAATATGTACAAATTGTATCATTCTTTAAGCGCTGGCTAGCCTTATCCTGTGATGGCTTCGGTTCTGTTCGCATGATGTTCGTGACCAATAAAAAATGACGACGGCCCCATTGCTCCTGTTTCACCTTGCGGACCTGTTGCTCCATCTGGGCCCGTTGCTCCATCTGCTCCTGTTGCTCCATCTGGGCCTGTCGCTCCATCTGGACCCGTTGCCCCATCTGCTCCTGTTGCTCCGTCTGGACCCGTTGCTCCGTCTGGACCCGTTGCTCCATCTGGACCCGTTGCTCCATCTGGACCCGTTGCTCCGTCTGCTCCTGTTGCTCCATCTGGGCCTGTTGCTCCGTCTGGGCCTGTTGCGCCGGCGGCTCCTGTCTCACCTTTGGCTCCGGTTTCACCCGCTGGCCCCGTTGGTCCTGCTGGACCGGTAATGCCTACTACTACTCCAGTCGCTCCTGTCGGACCCACTGGACCGGTTGGTCCTCCTGCTGGTCCCGGCGGTCCTGGAGGACCGGTCGGCCCCACAAGATTGGTGGCGTCCAGAGCTGTTTCCAATTTGTTGCTCAGCACAAAGTCTTTATTGATCGTTTCCTGCAGCGTTTTGCGGATGCTGTCATTTACAGCCAATATATCGCTGATGGAAGCAACCGGTCCTGACACACCAGGCAAGGTTCCCAGTACATATTGAAGCTTCTCACCTTCAGCATTCAGAATGTGACTGAGTCCCAACTCCTCCATGGCTATCGAAGCTACGATTAAAGATATGGCGTCGTCTCTTGTGATGGTGATCGTTGGTGTAATGTTAGGCAGATTGGATTGAGACAATAACAATCTCTCCTTTCGTTTGGATTACTCCCAATCTATTCCCCACTGGGTTCCGGGGTGACGGGCATTGGCTTGTTTTCCGCGTTTTATCCCGAAATAGGCTCAAGTGGTCCGGCTACAACGTCTTTCACGATCTATTTATGCAGGAAGATGAAGGCGACGATGGCCAACTGAACGGCCATAGCCGTCGCGCGTCATCGCATATTGCCAATTGGATTTATACCGCCTAACCTAGCAACGTGGCATTGCTGACACTATTGCCTGGACTTGATCCTCAGATACACAAGTATAACCCTCTGGCCCAAGGATCAGGGTACAGTTGGGGTTAGGGACTGGAAAACATGTTGGACCGTTTGGAATGTCTACACATGGTACTGGACCATCATAATTGATTGGCAGACATTGCATAGGGCCGCCGCAAAGAGGAGGCATGTATTCTACACACGTTGGTCCTGTTGGGCCAATCGGGCTCTCGGAATGACACAAAGCCATTTCTAATTTGTTGCTGAGCACCCAGTCTTTCCTCGTCGTTTCTTTCAGGGTTTTGCGGATGCTGTCATTTACAGCTAACAAGTCACTAAGCGTCACTGCGGGCGCGGATACGCCTGGCAATGTGCCCAGCACGTACTGCAGCTTCTCTCCCTCGGCATTCAGAATATGGCTTAATCCCAACTCCTCCATCGCAATGGACGCAATGATCAGGGTGATCGCATCTTTTCTTGTGATGTCGATCGTTGGTGTAATGTTTGGCAAATTGGCTTGTGACAAAATCAACCACTCCTTTGTTTTGGGTGTGCGATAATCTATTCACCCATGTTATCTGCAGGTATGGACAATAGCTGAATGTTGAGAAAACTGGGCGCATACAAATAACCCCGATCCCTGCCGGACCGAGGCTGTTTAATAGTTTGACGTAAATCGTCACTCCAGAAAGCGTCAATAAACCAGTTCTTGTCCCGGTCCGGCATTATGTAATGACCGAAATGATCTCCTCAAGCTTGATCCAGCTGTAATCCTCATCTCCCCGGACCAGCTTGATCTCCCGGAGACCTGTGTTCACGTTGGTCACGATCCCGCGCAGCTCTTCATCATCAAAGGGATTGAATACAACCACGGTAATCGGCATGCGCCGGTTGTAGGATTCGATCAGCGTCTGCTCGATCCGCTGCATTTCCTGGTCATCCAGAACCGGCTTCCCCCTTCTCTCCTGCTCCCTCATATACGCCTGATACGCTTCCCTATGCTCGGGCAGCATCATGCGCGAACTCTCAAACAGCCCGTTGGCTTCGAGCTTCTTGCCCATGGTGTCATCCTCCTATGCCGAATGAATGATGGGAGTCCATGCCAGCACATTGCTTTCGCGGAAAGCGCGCGGCTCACCCGTCTGCAGACAAGTCGCCCGGATCAGGCCATTCTGAATGCTGTGAATCTCAATCCGGCGCTGCGACAGTTTTCCCGAACGATCCATATACACAATCTCCACGGTACGGCCAATGTATTTCGCTGGCAAGCTCCTCACCCTCTTAAGATGTTTGTTCTTATTATATACGAACACACGTTCTTTATCCAACGTAAATATTCGCCAATTGCACGGTTCCTCCGAAAAATATTGCTTCACAGCCGAATAATCCCAAATCGCATAGACCACACTAACACAAGAAAAAATGACAGGTGAGCCTATGCGAATCAAAGGGAAAGCCAAAAGATACCATGCTCTATCAGAGATGAGCAGCAGCGGAACGAACATCCAGACACACATCAGCCCGTGGATTCCATTATGGTGGTCGGCAGCGCTTCCCGGATTCGGCCATTTCTTATTAGGAATTAATTTAACGGCTTACGTGCTGGTGATCTTTGAATTTATAGTCAACTATATGGCGCATATCAATGATGCCATCTATTTCAGTATGCTTGGTGATTTTGAAGGAGCCAAACATGTGATCAACCTCCGCTGGTTTTTTGGATATATTGGCATTTACATGTTTGCGATGTATGACAGTTACCGGAGAGCGGTCGATCAGAACAAGCTGTTTTTATTAGCGTACAGATACACCCAGAATACATCCGCTTCAGAATTAACAAATCTGAACAGGAACTTCATGGATGTCACAAGTCCGGGTCTCGGTTTAATTTGGTCCTTTATTACTCCAGGGACAGGAGCCATCTTTGTGACCAGAACCCCGATCTTTATTTTTGCCATGACCTATTGGGGCATCACCGCTGTTTTTTCACATTGGTTTGAGGGAATTTATTATACGGCCATAGGAGACTTTGAACAGGCCAGGAATGTTTTGCAGCCCGCATGGTTTCTATTCATCCCCTCCATTATCACGTTCTCCATGTATTTCGGGTATCATGACACAGTAAAAGAGAACAAGGCATTCAAACTGTCTCAGGCCAGATATTTGAAGGACAATTATCAAAGCAAAGCATTTAAAAAACCTGTATAGAGGGGATCTCCAGGTGTACATTGTTGCAGCTTGCCAACATTCTTTATATGCAGAACTGCTTGTTTCGGAAATCGAGAATTATGGCATCCCCAGGGAGCAGATCGCTGCCATTCCGCTGGACAGAAGAAACGAGAAGCTCTTATTGTTCGATACCATGCATCATGCCGACGGCCACAGTATGATCGATCTTGCGCTGGTACTGGGAACCATCCTGATGCTGCTTGGCTCCATATATGGTTTTGTGCTGCCTTTTGGCCCTATTATTTGGGCGCTCATGGGATTGATTGTCGGGGGTGTGCTCGGATTTGCAATCAAATGGTTTTTTCTGAAACGAAGAGGCTATAAAATCAACGCCCGCAAAGGCAACACTGAATTAATCATCATGGTCAATTGCGACGCGGCCCAGGAGAAGGACATCGAAGAAATATGTTGGCATCATAACGCACTGGGTGTCGGAAAGCTGAACGATTAATCGATGACATAACAGGAAGCTGATGAATGGAGATTGAATAGTGACCGCACATCATGATCTCGAAAAAGCAAAGGAAATACTCAAGATCGTAAGCACGAATGATTGGCTGGCGCATTCACTGGGGACCTGGCAGTGGTGGCTCCTGCTGGTATCCAGCATTGTTCCATGGATCCTTTGGTGGAAATATGCCGATAAAGAACGGGGAAGAGAGCTTATCATCGTTGGCTTGATAACTATGGTAGTGACCGACACACTCGATAGTCTGGGCACTTTTTTTAACTTATGGGGGTATCCGATTAAAATAACTCCTGTAATTATACAGTACCTCCCAGCAGATTTTGCGGTTTTTCCCGTTACATTCATGTTTCTATGCCAATTTTATAGAAAATGGAGCACATTCCTGGCAGCAACGGTTGTGGTGGCAGCCATATTTTCATATGTTCTGGAGCCTTTGTTTGTATACATGCACACCTACTATTATAACGCTCCATGGAACCATACGTTAAGCTTCATTGGTTTTATCATCACCATAGCCATGATCCGGCTTGGTGCATACCAGCTGCTTAAACGGCTGAAATAATGCATGGTCAGGAATCGAACCAAAATCTTCGTATGATGAGGACAAAGACCCTGGCGTTTTAAGGCGTTGCCTGAATAATTTCAGTGTGGTAACATTACAATAGAAATAAGGGAGGCGCTACACTCCCCCAGGACAACGAGGTGTGCCTCATGGCGCGCGTTTGTTCTGTGGAACAGCAAAGCCCACCGAAGGCCACTCAACCTTTAGCGGTGGGTTTTGCGTTTGTTACGACGCACCAAGAGCTGTCACGGTGTCAATCACCTCCTTTACAGAAGGCTGCGCCGTGACTCCCACCCGTTGTCCAATCCAAATTATAGCACAAATAAGCCCTGGCTAGGTCCTGAGGCTTATATTTTTTTGTATAGTTATCCCCGTACCCAAAGCACTTCCTTATAAGCCAGATAATCTCTAATAATTTCTATTGGCCTCCCCCTATACATAGGATCCTTAGCGTAATTGAAGGCCTTCTTTATAGTCAGAAATACTATCGAAGGGACAAAGATCATGAAATATAAAGTAACTGATACTTATGTATATGTGCTTAATTATCCCGATGTATTATGTTTCCCAAGACCAGCAAAAGACTACGAAGATTTACAAGAACTAGTCAATAACTGTGAAACCTATCAGATAGCACATCCTGACGATTTTGAAGCTTTCGATCACAACGAAGTGACTACACCTTTAGCAGGAGGTAAATTCTATACTCAGGACTCTCTTAGCCCTGTCTTAAAGCTTGTTAATGAAAATAAAAGGTAAAGAACGCAAACATGCTCTGCTAGCGATCTGCCAGCAGAGCCTTGAAAGTTGATAAATATAATGAAATATTTCCTTCGAAAGCATGAATGTATCTTAGTCCGGGCAGCGGGCGATGAAGACGAATTCCAATCCAGGGCGATCCGGGGCATCCCGAATCTCTTCGACAAGCAAGTCAGCGCTAAATAAAGAGGCAATAATATCGGACTTGCTCCGGAACCTCAAAGTCGAATCCGAGGTCAGTACTGTCCCGTCTTTATGAAAAACGAATGTGTGACGGAACGAAACCAGTGGCAGCTGCACATCGAGAAGATCCACCCACGTCTCTATCTTTCCGATTTCAGGCGCTTCAATCACCTGATAAGACTCCTCACGGCTCCAGCCCTTCCAAGCTTCCTTCGAAGGGTCCCGAACCTCGAATACAAGCCTCCCGCCCGGTCGAATTGCACTACGGCACTGACGAAGTGTTGACATCCACTCTTCGTCCGTTACGAAGACTTGCGCGGCGTTTCCGGTCATTGTTATTAAATCCGCCTGTAATCCGACAAGCGCCTCGGCTGTGCCATGAATCCATGTGACCCGATCTGCAAACGCCTTGCGGCCTGCAACCTTGAGCGAAGCTGCGGCCGGATCGATTCCAATAACCTCCTTGCCAAGCGCCGCAAGGCGGCAGGCCAGATTACCGGTTCCACAACCGAGATCAATCACGGATTGAGCACCAAATTCGTCCGCCATTTTAATATACGGGTCAAGATCCGGACGTTCCGCCGAATCAAATAAATCGTAAACATCAGCAAGCCTCGGCTCTTCGAATAACCTGTCAGCCACTATGCTTCCTCCCTGATACCTTTTTATCCTTTCCGCACCTGTAAAGTTGCTTTATTATCAAAGAAGAAATTATACGTTTTCATCTTCATCACTCGCCCTCATAATTGGATAACTAAATGATAATTTGGGTAAAAGTAATTATCAACCATTTTTTAACATTATCCCCGCTCAGCGAACAGAAGCAGCCGCCAAGGAGCTGCAAAACCGCATTGCCTGAATAATATTGGTGTGGTAACATAACAATAGAAATAAGGGAGGCACTAACCCTCCCCCAGAACAACGAGGTGTGCCTCACAGCGCGCACTTGCTCTATCTAGCAGCAAAGCCCACCGAAGGCGGTCAACCTTTAGCGGTGGGTTTTGCGCTTGTTACGTCTTTTTCTGATCCATCGGTAAAGCTTACGAGAGCTAAACCATAGGCTTAGCAATGTCGCGATTACTTTCAAGACCATGTAAAACGCACCAAGAGCCGTCACGGTGTCAATCACCTCCTTTGCAGAAGGCTGCGCCGTGACTCCCACCCGTTGTCCAATCCAAATTATAGCATAAGCAAGCCTCGGGCAGGACCCGAGGCTTGTTTATGCTAACTCCGTCAATTATTAATCAGATTTCGTGTACTATTTATAGTTAACTTTTCCCTAAGTTTTTGGATTTCTAACTTACGATCAAACAATACCTCTGTATAGACTCCATCGTCGGAAATTAAACGCATTAATTTGTCTTCAAAATCAAAATAGTATGTAAACAGCACTTTACTTCCGTCATCTAAATGACATAGACATTCAACATTTAAGCCATCCAAACTCTTGTGAAAATTCACATACTCATAATTCGATAGTTTTGCATTTTCGATTAATTCCGAAGGAAAAAGTATATGGCCGTGTTCCAAATCATAAAGAGTTTTAAATGCCAAATGCATATTTCCCACAACCTTTCTATTTATGTTCAGAGTCAAGAATCTTCTTTACAAGTATGAAAAGATCCTCGATAAGATTTAATGCAGAGTCGTATTCCTCGGGAGACCATGTTGATCTGTCGCTAATACCGACTTGTTCATTTAGTCTATATTCGAGATAGGTTGCAAGCATACCTGCGTTGTTATTAACCTTCTTAGAAATCCATTTGTATTTACCAGTGAAAAGTTTAGATATACTTAACTGGGAACCGTCCATTGGAATATTATATTCCAAAATAATTTCTGGGACCATTTCTTTTTTTATTCTGTCGTCCAGATTTCTCATTTTTCTGAACAAGTATTTATCAGGCCGAAGAATTTTAGACGAGGGTGATCCCTCCTCTTCTCTTCTTACCATCTGTAGCAATGCTTCATCCGGTATGTTTGGCAACAACTCTTTAAGTTTTTTAAGCTTATCTGCTTCTATTTTTTGCCTTCTTTCTCGTTCTTTAAGAAGCTCAGTATCTATAAAACTATCTCGTTCAACTGAACCTTTTCCATCCTCAAAAACACTTCCAGTATGTTTTTCAATCTTTTTTTGAGAAACTCTGTCATTTAATAAAGGATCATCATCGCGAATGTACTTAATTACATCACTTTTTTCTTTCTCCTCTTTGTAAAATTTCCAAAGACTCTCAAGACCTAACTCTTTATGATGAACTACGCAAGCGATATTGTCTTCAGGAGTCTGTACCTCATCAGGATCAATTGCACGCAGAACCCTCCCGACAAATTGTTCGTAAGGGAGTTTGTGCCTAAATGGGCGAAAAATAGCGGCAATGGATAAATACTTATGATCGTATCCTTCGCCCAATTTAGCTACGTGGATGACTACCTGCACTTTATGATTTTCAATTGACCTAAGTCTAATGTTCAATTCTTCCTTCGGCAGCTTACTGTGAACCAATGCCACATCTTGTCCGTTTTTTTCATATAACCGTTGTAATTGTTCCGCATGCCAAATGCTACAAGCAACAGCAATTATTTTATGCGGTACTCCTGTAGACCTTTTTTCATTTAAAATTTTGATACTCTCTTCAACAACTCTTAAACTACATTCCTCCGAAAAAGCAACCGAACGAGTAATCCAATCCTCATCTTTCAAATTCATATCTCTGATCTGCTCTAAGGAAAAAAGTGTATTGTCATTTTTATCAATTGTAAAGAACAATTGATCAGGAACATAATGTATTCTTTCCAAGCTTTTAACGTAATTATTCGCCATAGCCTGACTTAAAGGGTACTTATAAACAAGTTGCCCCTCTATTTTTTCGCCATCTGTTCTCTCAGGAGTACCAGTCACCTTTATTACTTTTGTATTCGAAAAATAAGCAAGAGATGTTTCCCATGTATTGGCGGTAGAGTGGTGAGCTTCATCAATAATGATCATATCAAAAAAATTAGAGTCCACTCTTTTGATAAGGGCACTATCCAATCTTTCCTGTAGTTTATGTATATTAAGAATGACGATATTTGATTGTTCCAGTGCCCAGTCACTTGTCTTTGATTCGTACTCAATGACTGAGGGCAGCTCTTCAAATCGTTCAAAAATCTTTCTTGTCAGCCAAAAATTTTTAGGATGCTCAGGATCCAATGAGTCCAGAACAGCATCTTTGATTACCAACTGTGGAGTTATTATAAGCACTCGACCAAAAGAAATACCAAACGGTAATATTCCCATTAACCCCGTCTTACCAACACCTGTAGGTAAGACAATAATTGCATGGTTCCTTTCCTTATTCATAACAAAGTGCTCATACGTTCTTTGATAGGCGATAATCTGAGGTTCACGTAATTCTTCATTGGACTCGATGTTTGGAATCGATTCAATAAAATAATTAAGATTCAACATGAAACTACTCCCTTTGTCATATGTTTATACTAGAAGATTCGACAGATTGGGACTTTATACCTTTTTCACTGATAATAAATCTAAATTAAACCACACTGGATAAACTCGGCATATTGGAGTATTACGATCATTGAGAAACTCTTGCAAAGGCGATGCAGAAAAAGCACAACCTACAGTCCTTGCGTACAAGTGAACTCTCAATCGCTCTTTTTCTCAATATAGTAAGAATGTTGGAAAGATTCAAAAAGATAGAAAAGGAAAAAGCAAATTAAAATATACAAAGATTAGGTCTTGTTATCAAACGACTTTCGGGCGAATTCGTTATTATGATCTCATATGTCTCTTCTCCTAAAAACCTAGCATTCATCCAATCACTTGGCTCAACTAAAGGGTAGAAAACGAGAAAGCTCAGCTATTTAAAGAAAAAGCGCGGCCTCCGAAAACCAGGAAGCCGCGCCGTGCATAAATATGTAAGTATGCTGGTGAAGGGAATTGAACCCCCGACCTACGCATTACGAGTGCGTTGCTCTACCCCTGAGCTACACCAGCAGAGCCGATAACACCGGCTGACATGATCTGATTATACAACTCTGGACATAAAAATCAAGACGGTTTGATGCCATTATCAGAATATGCCAGTTTGTTGGCAACCGACTGCAGCTTCAGCACGCTGGACGATTCCTTGTCACGGCGGTCATCGATCTTGACGGATGTCGAGACACGCTTTGCCCCTGTCATGAAAGGGGCCTCATGAAGTGCCGCAATCGCGGTAAATACATCGTCCAAGGTGCCTTCGATGATCGTGCTCATAGAGGTAAGCTCATAGGAAATCCCCTTCTGCTGCTGCAGCACGCGCTGCATTTCCGCAACGTAGGTACTGAGACTGGTGCTGCCTGTCCCGATCGGGATGACCGTCACTTCCGCGATAGCCATGTTCCTGCCTCCTTCGATTTTCCGGCACTTGCCACAGCCGGCATGTTTTACATGTATTTTACCAGTCAGCCTCCCCCCAGTTCAAATACAGCAATCCAAAAAATATGCCTTTTCTCACCATACTCGTCCATAGGGCCTAATTACGTCGATTTATATCGTTGCCAAACTCTTTCCTTTGCGGAGAACTCGTTCCATGTGCTATAATCGAGCCTGTGTCATTTTCATTTTTTCGGTTTACAGATACAATATATTGGGTTAAAGTAGATAAGCAGCACCTAAATGTAGTACGGAAGCCAAAATTCGACACCCCCCTGAAGCAGAGCCTCTTTCCTGAAGCCAGGCGCTATTTGGGGTGGCTTGTGTCGACTGATTTATATACTTTCTCTCCGGATCGCTGCCGTTCGGCCCTGTAAAACCGTATTCCCTCCGGCCGTCCGGGGCATCCGCGGCACATCATCTACTGCAAGCAAGGCTTCCGCTCCCAGGTTATTTTTCATCATAAGCATCACCACTGCAGTTCTTCACAAACCGCAGACATCACTGTCCGATACCCGACCCAGTGATAAGAAAAATGAAAGTGAGGAATCTTCCATGCCACAACTCGTAGTTAAACCGAATAATCGTCAGCTTGCTTTTGACGAAATGCGGATTTCCGTTTATGCCGACCGTGTATTGCAGGGACTGAATAAGCTGGATAAGGACCGCCTCATCCGCGGTGTGAACTCCAAGCTGCGCCGGGACGAAGTGACAGGTGATGAAATCAGCAACGCGTTCATCATGTCCGCCCTTGAACTGGTGAGCAAGGATGAACCGGATTGGAAATATGCCGCCGCGCGTTCCCTGCTGACTTCGCTGTACAAGAAAGCGGCCAATAACCGCCGTTATAAATCCTATCCGGACGAGCCTTACGGGGCGTTTTACCCCCTGATTACCGAAATGGTGAAAAAGGGAATTTACCGCGAAGAGCTTCTGGAATGCTACACCAAAGAACAAATCGACGAGCTCGGGGAGCACATTGAACCGAAGAATGACCTCCTGTTCGATTACATAGGGTTATTAACCTTGTCCGAACGCTACCTTGCCAACGATTTCGACGGGAAGGTCATGGAACTGCCGCAGGAACGTTACATGGTCATCGCCATGTACCTGATGCACAAAGAACCTGCCGAGAAGCGTATGGAGCTCGTCAAGGAAGCCTACTGGGCGATGAGCAATATGTACATGACCGCTGCCACCCCTACGATGTCCAATGCAGGCAAAAAGGTGGCAGGTCAGCTCTCCAGCTGCTTCATTGATACGGTGGACGACTCTCTGGAAGGAATCTTCGATTCCAATACGGACGTGGCTCGCTTGAGCAAAATGGGCGGCGGTATCGGCGTGTACCTTGGTAAAGTCCGTGCCAGAGGCTCAGACATTCGCGGTCACAAAAATACCAGCTCAGGCGTCATCCCTTGGATCCGCCAGCTGAACAATACCGCCGTCAGCGTAGACCAGCTCGGTACGCGCAAAGGCGCCATCGCCGTATATCTGGATGTATTCCACAAGGATATTCTGGCCTTCCTGGACCTGAAGCTGAACAACGGTGACGAGCGCATGCGCGCGCATGACGTGTTCCACGGCGTGTGTCTGCCTGACCTGTTCATGGAGCGTGTGGAAGCACGCGGTGAGTGGAGCCTGTTCTGCCCTCACGAAGTGAAGAAAATCATGGGCTGGACCGACGAAAACGGCCGTCCGCTCGGGCTGGAAGATTTTTATGATGAAGAACAGGGCAAAGGCTCCTTCCGTGAAAAATACGAGGAGGCCGTCAATCATCCGCTGCTGCCACGCATTACGGTGCAGGCCATTGATATCATGAAGCGTGTCATGAAATCTCAGCTGGAGACAGGCACGCCTTACATGTTCTATCGCGATACGGTGAACCGTGCGAACCCGAACCGTGCTCATGGAATGGTTTACTCTTCCAACCTGTGCACAGAAATTATGCAGAACCAGTCGCCTACCGTGGTGGAGAAAGAAGAGCTTGTAACCAAGGACGGGCAAACCCGGATCGTCATCTCCAAAATCCCTGGTGATTTCGTAGTCTGCAACCTGAATTCCATCCACCTGGCACGCGCGGTGCCTGCCGGAGTGCTGGAGCGTCTGGTACCGATTCAGGTGCGTATGCTGGATAACGTCATTGACATCAACAACATTGAAGTGCTGCAAGCCCAATACACCAACAGCCAGTACCGTGCTGTAGGCCTGGGTACCTTCGGTCTGCACCATCTGCTTGCACTTGAGGGCATCCGCTGGGAATCCGATGAAGCGGTGGAATTTAACGATAACCTGTACGAGAAAATCAACTACCTTGCCGTCAAATCCAGCATGGAGCTGGCCAAGGAAAAAGGCCGCTACGCGAAGTTCGAAGGCTCCGATTGGGAGAACGGAAATTACTTCACGTCCCGTCATTACACGGACGGCACACGTGAAGGCAAGTTCGTAACGACTTCCGAGTGGCAGGAGCTTGCCGAACAGGTGAAAACGAATGGCGTCCGCAACGCCTGGCTGTTCGCGATCGCACCTAACGGATCGACCTCGATCATTGCCGGTTCGACCGCCAGCATTGATCCGCTGTATGAGCTGCTCTCTTATGAGGAGAAGACGACCTACAAGATTGCCAACCCTGCACCGGATCTGAACGAAAAAACGATCTGGTACTACAAAACGGCGTTCCTGGTGGATCAGCATGCCTCCATCAATATGGCTGCCGCCCGCCAGCGTCATATCGACCAGGGGCAGAGCTTTAACCTGTACGTCCGCCCGGATATCAAGGCTACCGAGTTCCTTGACCTGCATCTGCATGCATGGAAATCCGGCATGAAGTCGACGTATTATGTCCGCAGCCGCGCGTTGACGATTGAAGAGTGTGAAAGCTGTGCGTCATAAACCTAGCCTTTAGATCTTATAAAAGGATTTTTCGATCCCCCTAAATCCCCCTTAGCCAAGGGGGACCCCAGCGGGGCCTGCTGCCCCCTGGACCCCCGCAAATTTGGTGGAGGGAGCTATGACGCAGCATAAAGTTACTGTAGTGTAAGGAGCCGCGTTGTCGAGGCCTGTTTGCTTCGCAAATGTGGCCTCAACACGCTCTACCATGGCGCTTTTAGCAAAAAAGCAGAGTTTTGCTAAAAAAGATAATGCGACTCATAAAGACCTTACGTGTAAAGAGATCATACGTGCAGCAAACTATACGAGTAGCGAACTATATGGGCAGCGAACCATACGCTCAGACTAATAATGAGTAATCCGATTAAACGAGTAACAGACTTGAGTAATAGACATGAGCAAATAGAATCATACGAGCAATCGTTTTGAACATAAATGAAAGCCAGGCTCCCTCTTTCCTGTTTTCCCGCAACGTGAGAGGGGTTTGCTTTTTACGTTTCCTTTTTGAACTAAAAGCTTAAAGCTTTAACTATAAATCAAGCTTAATTAAAGGAGAGAGTCTCCCATGCAATTGCAAAAGATTTTTAACACGGAAGCCCCCAACCGCTCCACCCGTATCATTGAAGGTGAATGCTCCGGCATTTTGAACTGGAACGATATCCGCATGCCGCATATGTACAAGCTGTACAAGGTGCTGCTGCTCAACCACTGGATTGCGGACGAAATTCCGATGTCCAAGGATGCGTCGCAGTTCCCGCTTCTGGATGCGGAAGAACAGCGTACTTTTAAAATCAATATCGGGCTGCTGGCGGTGCTGGACTCCATGCAGACGATGTTTGTCGGCGATGTGAAACGTTACTTTACAGATTCGTCTCTGGAGGCGATTTCGGCCATTATCGGCCAGCAGGAGGTTGTTCATAACCAATCCTACTCGTACGTACTGTCCTCTCTTGTCTCCGAGCAGGAGCAGAAGGAGATCTTTGAATATTGGAAGCATGACCCTGTACTGCTGGAGCGTAATACGTTCATTTCGAAAATTTATCAGGAGTTCCGGGATAATCAGAATCCGCAAACCTTCTTCCAGGCTCTGGTTGCTGACCTGATTCTGGAGGGCATTTTCTTCTACAGCACGTTCGCCTTCTTCTACAACCTGGCGCGCGACCAGAAGATGATGGGGACCAGCCAAATGATTTCTTATATTCAGCGTGACGAAAACCAGCACTGCTATTTCTTCGCGGAAGTGTTCAAGCAGTTGCTCGCCGACTTCCCTGAGCTGAACACGAAAGAGAATATTGATTATGTCTACAAAACGATCGACCGTGCCGTGGAGCTTGAAACGAACTGGGCTCACTATACGCTGTCCGAAGTGCGCGGCATCGACCTGAACGAGCTGTCCGATTATATCAAATACATGGCCAACATGCGCCTGAGACTGCTCGGTCTGGACAAAGCCTATGAAGGCGTCGATGTGAACTGCATGCCTTGGATCAAACCGTTCTCGGATGAAGCCCTGAACGCGACCAAAACCGACTTCTTCGAAGCCAAATCCCGCAACTACGGCAAAGTCGGCGACGATAACGGGTTCGATGATCTGTAAGCCGGTTAAACTTTTATACGGTGAATGATATATCTGTTTAATCTTTTATGTTGTAAAACATCTCTGAAAAAGAACAAACTTACGGGCTCAAAAATCGGAACCCGGACTGGACAAAGGAATGATCCTTATCCGGTCCGGGTTGTTTTTTTGTAACAATGAAACTATTGCCTATGTATTTAATGTAAAAGATAACGAGTTGTTTCTTACCTGCATAGATTAATACTCCTACCCTACCGTGATTCATGAGTTAAGAAGTGTACTTACTAACCAGTTCCTCAAGCGCCTGCTTGACATTCCCCTGAAATAACCCGCCATGATAACAAATAAGCTCCTTGATATCGTATTCAAGCAAGAGCTGCACAGAGCGCACGGCCGCCTCCAAATCCAGGGTAAATTGAGGATTGGCAATCTCCAGCTTCCCCTGCTCAATGACCACGACATCGCCGCCAATCAAGGTTTCGCTTCCAGGCAGATACAACGAGATGTGACCAGGCATATGGCCGGGAGTATGAACAATCTGAACTCCTCCGCACCAGGAAAAAAGCTCATTGCTTTTTACAGTATAATCCACGGGGACAGGCTCAATGGATTCAAGCAAACGGATAAACTGCTCCGCTTGAGGCCTGGCCTCGGGGGGCAAAGATTCCAGCGTTGATTCTGCCTGCACAAGGCGCAGCGACCGGCGGGTCCCCTCCAGGTACGGCTTCTCCATCTCATGGGACACGATCTCAATGTGCGGATATCTCCGCTTGAGCCCGGCAAGCGCGCCAATATGATCCATGTCATGGTGGGTGACAATCAGTTTCGAAATGGATGCAAATGTTACACTATGCCTCGAGAGCGCCCCTTCCAGCAAAGGAACAAAATTCGGATAACCGCAATCGACCAGGATGAAATCATCCTCATCCTGAAGAAGCACCGGGGTAATCACCTGCTTTTGCCCCTCATGTTCAAACTCAATGTCAAGTAAACGATACATTTGCTTCACTCCGATTCTTGCTTAAACTGGGGTTTCTATTCTGGAAGTCATAATACCGCAGGAGCAGTAAAGCAAACAGTTAAAATATGGAATCTAATAATTTAATTCCCGAGCTGCTGCGATCCCGCCCCTTTCCACAGCCTCTATTATACTGTGTTGTGCTTCATCGGCTTAAAGTGTTATTTTAGAAATCATGGATACAGATGTAAGAAAAAGCGGCCCGGGAATTCCCCAGGCCACCCTGTCTCAGTCTATATATTATGATTGTCAATCCACACTTCCGGACCTTGACCCGAATCCACCCAGCCCAGGTTAATCGCTTCCCACAAATACAAGGAAGCCGCCGTTCCGTAAGGCACCCACAGGTGGCCGACCTGCTCCAGATATTTGCGCTGCCCATGCTCAGGCAGCCTGTGCAGCCATCGTGCAGCGCGCTGCAGTCCGGCATCACCCATGACGAGCACGTCCATCCGGCCCAGCGAGTGAATCAGGAACATGTCAGCCGTCCACCTTCCGATCCCTTTCACCGCTGTCAGCGCCACCAGCACCTCATCATTATCCATCCGCGGCAGCCGCTGCAAATCAAGCTCGCCGGAGGTGATCCGGCTGCTTAAATCATGCATATAGCTGATTTTGGTTGGCGAAACTCCAGCCCCCCTCAGCACTTCCGGATCCAGGCTCAGGACCTTGGCGGGCGTCAGAACGCCTGCCGCTTCCTTCAGCCGCGCACGTACCGTAACCGCCGCCTTGACCGAAATCTGCTGGCCGATGATAGAGCGGACCAACGCGTCAAAATAATCCGTCCGCAGCGGAATACGCAGCTCGCCAACAGCATTCATTAACGCTCCCATGCTTGGGTCGGACCCGGCTAGTTTCTGCAGCTGACGGTCCCCAGGGTTCAGGTGCAAACAGACCTGTTCATTCATCTTCTTTCTCCCTCCCGGACATGACCGTGACTCCCTCCATCTATCCTTCAGTTGGAGGACGGGCCACCATGATTCAATGCATATTCTCTCCCTGTTGATCATAGCATTTTTCACCAGGGTTGGCCTATAAGAATAGGCATTGCTCACGTTTCCTGGGCGTACGCATAGACTAGGAAGTAAACAGTTCACCCAGGAGGGACTTATGAATCCCGTATACCCAATTTACAAAAAAGAAACGGTCTGCAAGGAGCAGGTGTTCACCTTCCCTCCTCAGCAGCAGCCGCTCCCGGGCCTGGAAAGCCTCATGAATCCGCGCCCGATCAGCGAGAATCCCTCTTTGCACGGCAGTGGCAGGCTGCATGGCAAAACCGCCCTCATCACGGGAGGGGACAGCGGGATTGGTAAAGCTGCCGCTATCGCCTTTGCCAAAGAAGGGGCGGATGTAGCCATCGCTTATTTAAGCGAACGTTCCGATGCGGAGGAGACGAGACAGCGGATCGAGCAGCACGGGGGCCGCTGCCTGCTGATCGAAACGGATCTGCGGCACAAGGCCAACTGTATCCGGGCGGTTCAGGACACGATTCATACCTTCGGCAAGCTGGATATTCTTGTGAACAACCATGCCGTTCAATATGAAAAAAAGAGTATTATGGACATTTCGGAGGAGCAGCTTTACAACGTTTTTCAGACCAATATCATATCGTTCTTCTTTCTGATCCAGGGCGCGCTGCCTCATCTTGGTCCAGGCTCCTCCATAATCAATACCGCATCCGTTGTGGCTTATGAAGGCCACCCGGTTCTGATTGACTATTCCGCTACCAAAGGAGCGATTGTCACCCTGACACGAACGCTGGCACAATCACTTGCTCCGCAAAAAATCCGTGTAAACTGTGTAGCTCCGGGCCCGGTCTGGACCCCGCTCATTCCAGCATCCATGTCGCCATACAATGTCAGCACCTTCGGTGCGGATACCCCGCTTGGACGGGCTGCACAGCCTTATGAGCTGGCAGCTGCCTACGTATATCTGGCAAGCGATGAATCCTCCTATGTGACAGGAGAGGCGATCCATGTCAACGGCGGGTCTATGGTGACCACTTAAGGAGCAGCGCATGAATCAGGGGCGGCCGCCGGTATGCTGCAGCATTTCGATTTCGCGGAGCATGCGCGGCAGATCGGCAAGCGAATCCATGACCAGATGAGCCCCGGCTCGCTTCAGCAGATAGGCCGCTTCTTTGCGCTGGACCTCATAAGCCGCCTCCCCGGGTCCGATGCCTTCCATGCGGTCCATGAATCCGTCCAGCACGCCGATGGTCCAGACCCCTGCATTCCGTCCTTCCTGCATGTCGGCAAGCGTGTCGCCGACCTTGACCATATCGCTGAGCGGATATACCTGCATGCGGTGCGCATTTTCATAGACCATCCATGGAAAAGGCCGTCCGCTGCTGACTTCGCTGGGCGTCACCGTACAATCCAGCACATTATCCTCCAGCGAACGGCGCGGAACGCTGCCCAGCAAATCGCTGGTGAAGGCCGAGGTTGCTCCGGACTGGATGCGGCGATCGCGGATTTCCTGCAGCGCTTTGTCGAGACCGCTGCAGGGGGTGGAGGATTGCAGCAGGGAACGAAGCACGGGAACAAGCTCCGCATAGATATGATCAACGTCCGCGCGCCCCGGCTCGGTGCCGAAGCGGTCCATCCAGCTTGCCCGCACCTCCGAGAGCCGCAGCGTACCGGCGATATGCTCCCGGATCGTCAGCCCCAGGCCCCGCTTGATGTTCTGCTGACTGACGTCGACACCCATCCAGCGGAATAAATCCTTGATTCCCTGTGAGAGCCGGCGGCCTCCGGGATCCAGCAGCGCGCTTTCCAAATTGAATATGACAGCCTGTATCATGCTTGCCCCGCCTTTCATCGCTGTACGTAAATTCCTATGAAGACCATCCTACACAATAAATGTTAAAAGAAATGCAGGGAACGGTTAGCCTTCTGTAATCTTCACGTCCCGGCATTCCTGCTAACTTTTCGCCGGTATTCATTTAAAGTTACAGAATTTATAACTCAACTTTCGCAGAGGGCAAATCCAATTAAACCTGTGTAGCTGCCGGGTTTTAAAGAGGAATTCAAATCCCCTCCTTGCAAGTTTGCCGATTTCATGCTGCGAAAGTTAAGGCTTGACAGTCATACGCCCGTCGACCGTGGCAAGGCATACAAACTCGCTGTCCGGGAGCTTTGCACGATTATCCTATTGGATCAGGTAAAGAAAAACAAAAAACCGGGAACCAAAAATATACTTTAGGACGTTAAAGAAAACAACGGATCAGGTGAGGCACGAAAATGCCTGTTGTCACGCTATTCAGGACCATCGAATGGTCTATTATTTTTTGGATCGTTCCTTATGGAGAAGCAGATCGATTCGAGATGATGAGGCGATCTTAGGAGAAATCAGAGCGTTTAGGTGATGTGAAACTGACCGAGAGTCTGAGCGAAAGGGATAATCATACAAGGCTGTATAGAGAGACAAAACAGGGATCAGGCAACGGACACCAGACACCAGATACCAAACACTATACCTTATAGACACCCGTCTCACTCTGGATACTAGACTCTGAGCGGGAGTTGAGTTATAAGCAGGAGCTGAGCATTTTCTATAATCGCAAGAAAAAACTTTCGCCAAATGTGGCCTGTCTTCTTTGAATGTACGTCGATGGACGTTTTTCTTTAGTCTCAGGAGGAATCTTTGATGCGAAATATGAACAATAACCGGCCCAATCTGCCCTGGCGGATGGCCGTCGGCCACTATGCGCTGAGCAAGCTTGCCTGCGGCGGCCTTGCCTTTTCCCTGCTGAGTCTGCTCTCACTGCTGCTGCCGCGGCTGCAGATTCCGCTTGCGGCCCTGGCGGGACAGACCTACAACGACGGCTGGCCCATTCAGATCTGGGCCTATGGCTTCGGCCTGCCCGCCGCCCTGGCTGCGGATGCAGTTGCGGAAAGCCTGCACCTGCACATAAAGGATAAAAGCAAACAGGCCGCCCTGTATTTCACAACCGGGTACGGCCTGTTTCTGATGCTTGCTTATTATTCTATGCCCCGCTTCACTGGAATTTCCACGGCAGACGTGTGTGCAGGGATCATCGTTGCCGCTATTTACACGACCTGCCGGAGACGATGGATGCGGGAATCCTTTATCCCGATCATGTTCGCCTTTATCCTGCCCTTGATCTTCATGATCATAGGGCATCAATAATGTCACCGGCGATGACGGAAGCCGGGTTGTTCCGGCGGGCTGCAGCCCGCTCGCCGGCCTGGCCGTGCAGCCGCACGCCGAAGCATGCCGCCTGAGCGGCGTCCAGCCCCTGCGCCAGCAGGCCGGCGATGATGCCTGTCAACACATCGCCTGCTCCGCCGGTAGCCATCCCGGCGTGGCCCGTGGTGTTGACATAGGCGGCACCGTCCGGCGTAGCCACGACGGTGCGCGCGCCCTTCAGCACGAGCGTCACCCCGCACTCGTGCGCATAACGCAGCGCGCAGCCGATGCGGTCGCGCTGCACCTCAGGCGTCGGCACGCCCAGCAGCCGCGCCATCTCCCCCGGGTGGGGCGTCAGCACCACCGGTGCGCGGCCCGGCCGCGTCCAGTCCGCCGCATCTTCGGCGGCGGCCAGGATATTCAGAGCGTCCGCGTCCAGGACAAGCGGAAGCTCTGCCTCTTCCCACAGGCGGCGCAGCCAGCCGGTGTCCCCCGGGAAGCGGCCGAGGCCGGGCCCGACGGCCAGCACGTCCCGCTCCCGCGCGAGCCGCAGCAGCTCATCGGCCGAGCCGGCGTTCCACTCGCCGTCCGGCCCTTGTGCGGCGCCGGCGAGCATCAGCTCCGGCGCGGCGGCGATGACGCGCGGCATCAGCACCTCGGGCAGCGCCCAGGTAACGAGGCCGCAGCCGATGCGCAGTGCAGCGCGCGCGGTCATGAGGCCTGCGCCGCTCATACGCAGGCTCCCCGCCGCGACCAGCACGTGGCCATAGGTGCCCTTATGGCCGTCCGGGTCGCGCTGGCGGCTGACATCGACGCCAAGCGGACTGCGCAGTGTCTCCTCGGTCAGCAGCCGTACGGCGACGCCTTGCTCCGCAGCCAGCCGCTGCGGAATGCCGATGCGCCGCACAACTACGCTGCCGGCGGCTCCCGCGCCCGGATACTGGACAAGCCCCCGTTTCAGAAAGGCCAGGCAGACTGTAACCTGCGCCCGAATGCACGGGTCATGGACCTCGCCGGTATCCGCATCCAGCCCGCTCGGAATATCTGCAGCCACGATGGGCAGCCCGCTGTCATTGGCTGCGGCAATAAGGGCTGCGTAATTTGCGCGCGGGGCACCGCTTGTTCCCGTGCCCAGCAGAGCGTCAATGATGCCGGTGCAGCGGCTGAAGTCGACCGGATCGCGGCCGTACAGGCAGGCCGGTATACCGGACGCCGCAGCTGCATCGCGCTGAACCGCCGCTTCTCCGCTCAGCTCTTCAGGCGGGACGGCATAGATGATGGTGACGCGCAGCCCCGCATCCGTCAGGTGACGTGCTGCTACAAGCCCGTCTCCGCCGTTGTTGCCCTTGCCTGCAAGCACGTACCAGTGCTCACGGGAAGCACGTTCCTGTCCCAGGCTCTCTTCAGCCAGAATCATGCCGCCATGCTCTGGCTTGTCCCCTGCACCGGTCGCAGCTTGCGGCACGGTATTCTGCGCTGCCCCCAAACCGCACAGCTTCAGCACTTCCTCGGCGATAGCTTTCCCCGCGTTCTCCATCAGACTGATGGCGGGAATGCCCAACCTGTCGATCGTATACCGATCCAGCCGCCGCATTTCTTCCGCAGTTACGATCTCCATCTCAATACCTCCCCTTCCGGAAACCCTCTCCAGGATATGCACTCTCCATCAACCTTTCCGAAACACCCCCAATAAAGCAGACCTTAATAACCTACTGTGAACCGGGCGTTCACAAACTGCCCCTCCTCGATCTCATCCACCAGCGCGACGGCATAGTCTTCTACGGAAATCCGGCTGTGCCCTGTCTCATCCGTCACAAGCCAGTCCGTGCCGATCCGGAAACTGCCGGTGCGGCGGCCCGGTTCAATAATGCTTGCTGGACTGAAGTAGGTCCAGGCCACGTCGGAGCCCTGGTAGATGTCGAATGCGTCGGCATGGGCCAGCGCCAGAGTACGGATTTCCTCCGGAAACTCCTGCGTTTCCATCAGCCGCTCCCCGTTCTCCGTCTTCAGACTTCCGGCTCCACCCACCACGATCAGTCGTTCCACCCCGGCGCGGCGGACTCCTTCGATCAACGTGCGCGCCACCTCCAGCAGCTCCTCCTCCGCGCCGAATTTTGGCCCGTAGGCGCTGACCAGCACCTCATGCCCCCGGGCAGCGGATGCGATGGAATCCGGCCGCAAAATATCGGCCTCCACCACCTGCAGACGCTCATCCGTCTCCGTGATTTTTCCCGTATCCCTTACAGCTGCCGTCACCCGATGTCCGCGTCTCAAGGCCTCATGCATGATGGCCCGCCCAATCGTGCCTGTAGCTCCGAACAAAATGATTTTCTTCTCCATGCCGATCCCTCTTTTCTGATTGTCATTGTCTGAATGATTTCCGTGCAGCTACTGCGCCGCTATCTTATTACTTATCCGTAAGCCGTGTTCCTTAAACCACCCGTCCTACTCCCTGCCTTCTTCCATGCTCCATCCCGGCCGCCAGTACATGCCCACCGAGCCGGGGGCCGACAGCCGGAAGCCAAACTTTGCATACAGCCTGTCTGCCGGTACATCAGCAAGAAGAGTGGCAAAGCTTTCGGGAGGTGCCGCCTTCTTCAGATACTTCATAATTTCACTCATCACCAGACGCCCGTATCCTTTCCCCTGGCAGGATGGGCGCACCGCAATATCCGTTATATGAAAAAAACAGCCTCCATCCCCGATAACACGGCCCATGCCCACCAGCTCGCCATCGATGCGCAGGCTGACGGCAAACAGGCTGTTGGGCAGTCCGATGCCGGCTCCCTCCACACTCATCGGAGACAGGCCCGCAGCCTGCCTCAACTCCAAATATTCTTCAACCGTCGGTGTTTCATGCAAAACTTCCGGTTCCATTGTCATCGCTCCCTTTTTCCCGCAGCTCGGCGTGGCATATGTTCCAGGCCTTTAGGCTCTCAAATGATTACTTCTGGTGTCCGAGCGTATTGTAGCAAACCGTGGGCCCCCGTTCAAATCCTGCGGACCTGTTCAATTACAGCTTCCCCCACCAGAAGAAGGTGTAGACGAAACCCAGGCTTCCATCTAATATTAGGTTATTCAGGCTTTATGGCGTGTCAAATTTCATTAAAATAGAAGCTGTTTCATGACGGCTTACCTTGAAACCGCTGTAGTGGATATGTAATAGTGATCTATAGTATAGAAAGGAGGGGCTGTCGTTGACCCCCTTGGAACTAACCGCCTTTTTACCGGATCATCCGGCTGGCGTTCTGGCCTTGCTCACTGCTGCGGCTGGCATGGTATGGCTCTATATCCACAGTGCAGTGCAACTGCGTCTGTCCCGCAGACGGCGGCTGGACGAGCTTCAGGAATCCTTATATCTATATGGAAGACTTGCAGGGCCTCTTCATGCTGCCGTGCACGGACAGCAAGCGGAACACGGCGGGGATTCCGGGCTTGTGAAAGCCCTGCAGGAGTGCAAGTCCGCACCCTATCTGACCCCGTATTTGCAGGAAGAAATCCAGAACTGCCTTGACCGCAGGGACAGCTCCAGAATCTCGCTGCTTCATCGATCGCTGGAACGGGAAATGAACAAGCTGATTGAGGAACGGCGGCTGCTGCTCAAGGAGACTCACGCTCCCGGCTGGGGCTCGGCCCTGTGGAATTTACTGCGTCCGGCCGCTGCGCCTGCCGCCGTTACAGGCCTGGCGCTGCTGACCTGGCGGCTCGTAGCAGAGCTGCAATTGACCGGAACCCCCGCTCCCGGCATGACGCTTCCGATCGTATGGATGAGCTACCTATCCGGTCTGCTGGCCGTCATTTACGCATACCGGCTGTTATGCCTGCCGCGTCAGAACGGAATCGATGTGACGGCCTCCCGTCTGCCAGCCAGTGTGCTGTCCTTCCTGATCGCTGCTGCGGCGCTGTTTCAATGGATCGGCCCGCACGCCTCGCCTTATATTCTGGGTGCTCAGCTTGTCCTGCTTCTGAGCGGATTTACGTTCACCCGCGAGCGTCCGCGCAGCAAACGCCCGTATGCGGGGACCCCTGAGCAGCCAGGACAAGCCCTGCAAGCCTCTCAGACGGATGGGCTGAAAAACCAGGACGCGGATGCGGAGGCGCCAGAGACGTCGTCAACCACCTTGCACCGGTAATTCGGCATTCATTCACTAAGCGCTGCGTTCGTGAAGACGCGGCGCTTGTTTTTTCGCTTTGGATTGTGTCTGTACTGACAGAGGGTTATTATTTATGTAAATGTAAATGAATTATATAAAGTCAAACTATTATAGATGGAGGAAGTATGGAGCTCGATATTTCTGAAAAATCATTGCCCGTGTACGAGGCCCTGGCCAGCGAAGTGCGGTTGAACGTGATCCGGCTGCTGGCGGACTCGCCCATGAACATTCGCGAATTGGCTGAAGCTCTGGGGCTTAGCAGCGCCATCATGACCATGCATGTCAAAAAACTGGAGAAAGCTGCCCTCATTACAACCAAAATGCTGCCAGGCCGCGGAGGTGTGCAAAAGGTATGCTCGCTGGCCGTAGGCAGCATCCATATCACCCTGCCGCTGCATGAGCAGGACACCCGCCAGTTTCATCAGACCGAAATCTCTGTCGGCCATTATACGGATTTCGATATTGAACCGACCTGCGGCCTGGCCACTGTGGAGAAAATCATCGGCGAGTTTGACGAGCCCCGTTATTTCCTGGATTCGGAGCGGGTGAACGCCAAAATTTTATGGTTCGGCCAGGGACATATTGAGTATAAAATCCCCAACTTCCTGCTGGCCAGCCAAAAGCCGGAGGAGCTCGAAATCACCATGGAGCTGTCCTCGGAGGCGCCTTCCACCAACGACAACTGGCCGTCGGATATCTCCTTTTATCTGAACGATGTCAAGCTGGGAGTCTGGACCAGTCCGGGAGATTTCGGGGACAACCGGGGCAAGTATACGCCGTCCTGGTGGCCGGATGTCATCAACCAATACGGGCTGCTCAAGCGGCTGCGGGTGACTGCGGACGGAACTTATATGGACGGCAACCGTATCTCGGATATAACCCTGGATGAAGTGGTGATTGCCCGCAAACAGTGGAAATTCCGCATTGCCGTAAGCGAGGACGCAGAGCACATCGGTGGAGTGACCCTGTTCGGTACAGGCTTCGGCAACTATAACCAGGATATTGTGTTCCGCCTATACTACACGAACATCGACAGCAGCAGCAGAACAGGCCAGGGTAACAACCATTAGTGAAACAAAAGACCATAAAAAAGGCGTATTATCAGCAGCAGAACTTTTGGTAATGACGCCTTTTTTTGAATTGCAAGTCCGTGCCCCTACCTCGCAGGCTTTTGCACAGGCTCTATGCATACCGGGCTTGGAATCTCCAGTACAAATCCCGTGTGCTGCAACCGGCCGCTGTCGCCGTCGATGGCGAAGGAAACGAGATTGCCGCCGTCCTGGTTGGCGGCGATCAGATACCCGCCTGGCAGCAGATTGAAATTGCGCGGTGTGGCGCCCAAGGTCTCCGTCCAATCGATCACCTCAAGCTTCCCGCTGTCCTGGTCGATCCGGAATGCGGCGATGCTGTTATGCCCACGGTTGGAGACATACAGATAACGACCGCATGGCGTCACACGGATATCCGCAGCCGTATTGTCCTGAACAGCCGCTCCTTCCGGCAAAGTAGACAGATGCTGCAACGGCTGAAGCTCGCCGGTCTGCTCGTTATAAATAAACGCCGTAACCGTATTATTCAGCTCATTGGATACATAAGCAAATTTATTGGTCGGATGGAATACCAGGTGGCGGGGGCCTGATCCAGGCGGAAGATGAGCTTCACGATGCGTCACCAGCTTTCCTTCCTCCAGGCGATAGACGACAACCTGATCCAGGCCCAGATCGCATATCATGACATATTGCCCGCTCGGATCTGGCACGATGGAATGGGGATGCGGGCCTTCCTGCCGGTCCTTGCGGATACCTGAGCCGCTATGCTTCACCTGGGCCAGCAAATTCCCAAGCCCTATGTCCGGCAAAATGCCATATACGACGGCATTGCCGCCTGAATAGTTGGTGGCCAGCACATAACAGCCGTCCGAGGTCACGGAAACATAACAGGGATCGGCTCCTTCCGTCGCGCGGCGGTCCAGCATATGCAGCTCACCCGTCCCGGCATCCACTGCATAAGCATATAAATGCCCCTCTGACGTTTCACTCACCGCATACAACCGGGAGCCATCAGGACTCAGCCTCACAAATGACGGTCTCTCGATCCCATCAGTCCCGTTTACAATTCTCATCTCGCCGCTGCTCCCGTCAAGGGCGCACAGATATATCCCTGTGTCCGTGCGGGAGGCGTATGTACCTGTGTAGAAAAAATACTCCTGCTTCTGCTCCATTTTTATCGTCGCCCCTCTCCAATTTCTGCATTTTCCATCCTTCATTATTACCCATGTTGACATGGAAATAAGACCGCTTTTTAATACAGACCTGCAAAAGTAGCAAAAAAAGGCGGTCCTTCTCTCCGAAGAAGCCGCCTTTCTCTGTTGAATCCGATATTAGGTTACTAACTGCCACTTTATACAGCAGGTTCTGTTCTTCTGCCCGCCTTCCAGTTCACAGCCAGCACCAGACTGAGCATGAGGATGGCTGCCCCGAAAATGTAAGGCAGATTAATATGCACATCGAACAGGGTTCCCGCCAGGGCAGGCCCTACGATATTGCCAATGCTCATATAAGCATTGTTCATACCTGCAGCTACGCCTTGCTCGTCGCCCGCCATTTTGGATAATGCCGTATTGATAGCCGGACGAAGCAGCGCCGTAGCCGTGAAGAAAATCAGGGCCACCCCGAGTACATAGTAGAAATTGCCCGAGAACAGCATCAGCACCAGCGAAATCGCCGAGAACAGGAACGACACGGTAATGACAGCCTTCTCTCCGAAACGGCTCAGCACCGGGCCAATGGCGACTGCCTGGATGACAGTGCCGATCAGGGCTCCGATCGTAATGACCAGGGCAATGTCCTGTTCATCATAATGAAACTTGCCTGTTACAAAGAACGGAAACATCGTCTCAAAATGGGACAGGCCAAACGTCAGTGTAAATATCATAATGAGCAGCGCAAAATACGGCTTGCGGAACGAAAGTGCAAACTGCTTGATCACATTCTCCCGCTTAAGCATCGTATTGCGGTGCCTTTGCTGATCCTCAAGCGACAGCGTTTCAGGCAGAAAGAACAGGGAAACCAGTGTAGCCACAAGGGACACACCGGCAGATACATAAAATGGTGCCCTTACTGAAATATCAGCCAGCAGACCACCTACGCCCGGTCCAATGACGAAGCCCAGGGACATCGCCGAGCCGAGCAAGCCCATTCCTTTACCGCGTGTCTCCAGGGTGGTAATATCCGCGATATAAGCCATCATCGGCGGAATCAGAAAGGCCGCCCCGATGCCTCCGATCAGACGGGAAACGTAAAGCATCCACATCGAAGTACCCAAGGCAAAGATAACAGATGAAGCCGTCATGATGATAAGGCCAAGAATAATCAGCTTTTTGCGGCCGTACTTATCCGACCATTCCCCGCCAATAGGGGAAAATATGAACTGTGTAAGCCCGAAGACGGCAACCAGGTAGCCTCCCGCTTCCCCGCTGCCCCCCAGCATGCCCATAAACTCAGGCAGGACAGGAATGATCAGACCGATCCCCAGCATGGCAATGAACATGTTGACCATCAGAATGATCAAAGGCCCGTTCCCTAACTTTGTTGCTGACATAATGCGGTTTCTCCTCCTCGCACGCATCTCTCTTTTCATGTGGAAAGTATGCCTTTCTTGGGTATCAGAGCTCCAAGCTCTTATATATTAATGGAGCGCCCGCCAAAAGACAAACAAAATTATCCAATCGGTGTGCCATCCGGCAGTGGGGCATCCGGCGCCAGCAGCACCACATCTCCCTCACCCGGTACGCCGCCCAGTACCAGTACCTCTGATTGGAAGCCGGCAATGTTACGCGGCGGAAAATTCACAACAGCCACCACCTGGCGTCCGATCAGTTGTTCAGGTTGATACCGCTTCGTAATTTGGGCGCTGGACCGCTTGATCCCCAGTTCCTCTCCAAACTGAATTTGCAGCTTATATGCCGGCTTGCGCGCTTTCTCAAAAGGTTCAGCTCCAATAATGGTGCCGATCCGGATATCCAGCTTCAAAAAATCATCGATTTCAGCCACGGCTCGTCCTCCTTAAGGATATTTCATCCAGCTCATTGCATTATAGCACATATGTTCGCCAATTTGAAAGAAAAAGATGTAAACTAAAATACTCTGTCACGAGTTTCTCGCGGCAGAGTATTCATGAATCTGTTAAAATGTTTTGCCGATCACATGATCCAGCGGGATGAAGCCGATTACACGGCTGTCGTTACTGTTATTCCGGTTATCCCCCATAACGAAAATATATCCTTCGGGCACAACCCATTTCTCGTCATCCGCCTCATCCATGGTCTCCTTGATATAAGGCTCGTTCAGCAGACTTCCGTTTAGATACACCGCATGATCCTTCACTTCGACCACATCGCCGGCCATACCGATGACCCGTTTGACATAAATGCTTTTATTCTTCTCCTCGTCAAACAGTCGTAATAACGGCTGCTCCCATAAATCGTTAACAATACTGCGTTTTTCTTTGACACGGCTGTCAATGATAACAATATCGCCGTGCTTCAACGTTCCCGGGAAGGTGTTGGGAATTTTGGAGACATACAGCTTCTGCTGGTCATGCAGCGTCGGCTCCATCGAATGTCCTTCCACCGTATAAGGCTGGGCAATAAATATGCCGATAAACAATGTGACTGCGATGGCGGCTCCAAAAGTTCCCAACCACCCCAACAGATTCTTCACCAGTTTCATCAGGGCAAAACCTCTCTTATGAATCATGTAGAAATAAGATGAAAGCAAGCACAAAATTTCGTAATTAAAAGTTGATTCTGGTATATTCTTCTTATCAGTATACGTCGGTCTCCGCCGTCCGGTCAATTTGCGGGAGCGGAGCGAGACATGGACCCGTCTTCCACTACATTCAAGTCATTTTCAGGAGAGTGAATCCAACTTGCTTACAGCACTCAAGCAGCTCAAATCATTCCGGATCGTTCAGCTTATATTGGCTGCTTATCAGAAACGAATCGTCAGGATGCTGATTCCCCTGATTATTTTGGCCATTGTGATTTGGCTGGGGAGCCGTGAGCTTCATAATATGAATATCGGACGCATGCTGTTCGAACTGCGGCGTCTTTCGCCATGGACTGTACTTGAGATTGCGCTTTTTTCACTGCTTGCCGCCGCCGTAATGAGCTCCTATGACTTTGTTGTCCGCAGGCACTACCGGATGCCGATATCCGTGGGAGCGACCTTCCGGTACGGCTGGATCGCCAATACCTTCAATAATGCCTGCGGATTTGCCGGGTTTACCGGGGCCGGCCTGCGCGCATTTCTTTATAAAAAAAGCGGCGTTCCGCTTAATGTCATCACGGCCGCGGTTATTTTTCTCTCCCCTGTGGCGATTACGGGGCTGTCTCTGCTCGCGTGGACGGTTCTGGCCCGTCTGTTTCCGGGGGACCAGTTGTTCCATACTTATCCATGGCTGCGGTGGGCCATGTGGGGAATGGCTTTCTACCTGCCGGTGTTCCTGCTTGTTCAGCGCTCGCGCCTGTTCGGCAAATGGTTCAATCAGGGCAAAGGAACCATGCCCTGGACAACCATTCTCGCCTCTGTGGCCGCTTCCTTGCTGGAGTGGCTGTTCGCCGCGCTGGCTTTTGCGCTCGTCGGCGCCCGCGTCCTGCACGGTGTCCCGTTTGACGCGCTGATCGGCGTCTACATCATTGCCGCTACAGCCGGCCTGATCAGTATGACACCCGGCGGCATCGGCGCTTTTGATGTCACGACTCTGCTTGGCCTGCAGCTGCTGGGGGTGCACCCCGATCTTGCTTTGACGGTGCTTCTGCTGTTCCGTTTCTTCTATTTTATCGTCCCTTGGCTCATCGCCCTTGTGATGACGGCGGCCGAAATCATCCCAAGCCGGGAACGGATCGGCGAGCTGGCCGGCTCAGGCTGGAGCTATTCCCTGAATAAATGGCAGCAGATTTGGGCGTGGCCGGGGCAGTTCCGCTTTCTGGCCGACCTCGGCGTCTGGGCGCTGAGCAAGCTGGTGCTTGCTTCCGGGCTCGTGCTTCTGCTGTCCGCGGCTTTACCAGGCCTGCTGTACAGGCTGCGTTTTGCCGAGAAGCTGTTGACCCTGCCCATTATGCAGCTCTCTCATGATATCTCGGTCATCATCGGCATCATGCTGGTCGTGCTGTCGCACGGGATTTCGCTGCGTATCCGGCGGGCGCTTCGCCTTACGCTTGTACTGCTGCTCGCGGGTGCGATTTTTACGTTCATCAAGGGCCTCGACTTCGAGGAGGCTTCCTTCCTGCTTTTCGTGGCCTTGATGCTGTACCTTTCCCGGTCGCGCTTTTACCGTGAAGGGGCTCCGGTAAGCCGTACCAATCTGTTGATTTGGGGCGGACTCACCGTTCTGGTGACGGCGGCCTACCTCCTCATTGGAGTTGGCGGCTACAGCTATTTCCTGCACCGTCTGCCCTTGCGCATGAGCACAAATCTGCTGTTTGACCGCCACCATTTTGGCATCAAAGGTGTGCTCAGTCTGATGTCCGCCTGGGTGTTCCTGACCATGTACCTCATGATGCGCCCCAAACGGGACATCGAAGCGCTGCCGGATAAGGCCGAAATGGACAGGCTGCGGGAATTTATCGCTCATGAGCAAGGAAACTTGCTGACTCACATGCTGTTTCTGGGGGACAAACGGTTCTATTGGGCTCAGAAGGACCAGGTTCTCATCCCATACGCCAGAAGCCGCAACAAACTGGTCGTGCTTGGCGATCCCTTAGGTCCGATGGACAAAGCCAGCGCAGCTATCCAGGAATTCCAAAGCTATGCTGACAGATACGCGCTTGCGGTTGTCTTTTACCAGGCATCCCCGGAGTATCTCCCGATTTATCACGAGAACGGCTACCGCTTTTTCAAGCTTGGGGAGGAGGCACTTGTGCCGCTTGAATTTTTCACTTTATCGGGTAAAAGCAATACACCGCTGCGTACGGTAAGAAACCGGTTCGGCAGAGAGGGCTGCTCGTTTCAAATGGCTTATCCCCCGTTTGACGATAACCTGATCAGCCAGCTGCGGGCCGTATCGGACGTATGGCTTGAGGGGCGAAAGGAAAAAGGCTATTCGCTTGGCTGGTTTAAAGAATCCTATCTCCAGCTGGCGCCGATTGCGCTTGTGCTCGATCCGGAGCAGCGCGTTATCGCCTTTGCCTCCCTAGCCCCTGCTTACGACAATAAACGGACGATCTCCATTGACCTGATGCGCCATCTGCCGGATGCGCCGAACGGAACCATGGATTTTCTGTTCACTCATGTGATGGAGTGGGCACGGGACGAAGGGTATGTGACCTTCAACCTTGGCATGGCCCCACTCTCCAGTGTGGGCCAGACCGAACGCGCGCTGCGCGAAGAAAAGCTGGCACGGCTGGTATTTCAATACGGCGGCCACTGGTACGGCTTTCAGGGCTTGCGCAAATACAAGGAAAAGTTCTCGCCCGTCTGGGAGCCGCGCTATCTCGCTTATCCGGCTTCCGTCTCTTTGCCCATCCTTACGGCAGAGCTTATGTACCTGGTATCACGTAAAATGGACTAGACTCCGGCTGCTTGTCAAAAGAAATGCTGTCCCTAATCGGTCTGAAACATCTGCAGGTTGGAGGGCTGGCATGTTCGGGGCCTGGGTCTGGGTCTAGGTCTGGCTCTGTGCAAGGGATACTTTCGCGGACTGGAGAGACTCTATTTGCGAAAAGAACCTGCTTTCTATCGAGATTTCGGACCTCACAGACCTTATTCAGTTAAATTTCAGGCTTACAGGCGAAAAAATGAGCAGATAACTGCATCTGTGTCCGAATAAAGCAAAATAAGCCGACTTTTACAGTAATAGCGTCTTTCCAGTCCGAAACCCGGACGGATACGAGAGACCATAAACCAAAAGAGGCTGTCCCATATTCAATTGGGACAGCCTCTTTTCACCAACATTTAGCAATCGAGTAGATTCGCACTCTACCTTCCTCTTCCTCTCCAGCCGAATACCTTCAAATGCACAATCGCTTTGCTCCCCCAATGCACCAGCACATAGATAATGATAAACAGCACAAGCAGCGGTTTAAACAATAGCCAGGCAAGCGCCCACACCAGAAAAACCTGCCAAGGCCGCAGCTTGCGCAGCAGCCTTCCCGGATACAATAAAACCTTGAATACCGTGTTGTTTTGCTGCAGGGCTTCCAGGTACTCATCCTGGTACTGTTTATCGTCCGGACTCAAGCGGACGGCACTGCGCATATAGTCCTCTCTCAGACTGTAATCCCCACGCTCCGCCGCCGCCCAAGCCAGGTACATGAGCACGATCGGCTGCTCCGCTCCCTCACGGATCGCCTGTCTGTCCAGGCGCTGCGATTCTTCATCATTGCCCAGCAGTGCTTCCGTATAGCTCATGGACGCCAAATATAACGGCGATTCAGGGCGCAGCTCCAGCGCCAGCAGCAGCTCCTCTTTCGCTTCTCTGAACTTAGACTTTTTGTTAAGCAGCTGAGCTTTTAGAAAGTAATAATGAGGCTCATAAGGGTCGATCCGCAGAGCTTCCTCAACGGACTCATTGAAGGCCTTCATCTCATTCGTCTCAAAATGTACGCGAACACGCACATACCAGGCCAGCTGATGGTCAGGCTCCCGCAGCATCGCTTCTCTGCTCCAGTGCAAAGCCTTCTCATATTCGTTCATCTGATAATAAATTTCCGCCACAAGCGCCATGCCGTCCGGATCTTCAGGCTCCAGACGAAGCTGCCTCTCCGCTTCGGCAAGTGCTTCCTTAAATCTTCTCCACTCGATAAGCTGGTAAGCAGCCGCATAATCGGGCTGATTGAAGACGGTTCCCAAGCTGCAGCTCCTCCTCTCCCGACCGCCTAGCGGATTCCATGCTTCTTCGCGTATTCTAGCACAACCTGGTAATCCTTGTTTACGTCGCTGAACGTGGCATAATTCTTAGCCGTTGCGAACCATTCAAGAGTTGTGGCCTTCCTGTTCTTCGCGGCTTTCTTCAGGTCATTATTCGTTATAGGCTCAATCTTTCCGCTCTCGAAGGTGCGTTCCATGGCCGATTCCACGGCATCCTTGACCACCTGCTCCAGATCAGCGCCCGAGAAAAGCTTGGTATCCGACGCCAGTCTGCCCAAACTTAGATCCTCTGCCGGTTTTCCCGCCAGCTTCAGCTTGAGAATCAGCTCACGCTCCGCTTCCTCCGGCGGCGGAACGAATATCAGGTGATTGAACCGGCCAGGTCGGCGGAGCGCCGGATCCAGATACCATGGAGTATTGGTCGCTCCGATCACAA
The DNA here is from genome assembly GCF_042138595.1 of Paenibacillus terreus. Taxonomy (NCBI): domain Bacteria; kingdom Bacillati; phylum Bacillota; class Bacilli; order Caryophanales; family Paenibacillaceae; genus Paenibacillus; species Paenibacillus terreus. Next base: position 60,598 of record NZ_JBHIRX010000019.1, read on the forward strand.
AGACCTGATCATTCTCCGCCTGCAGTCCGTCCAGCTCCAGCAGCAGCTGGTTCACAAGCATCCGGTCATGATGCTGCCGCATCTGATGACGGTTGCCGCCCATCGCGTCCAGCTCATCTATGAAAATCACACAAGGCTTGTTCTCCCTGGCCTTCTGAAAAATATCATGAAGATTGTGCTCGCTCTGCCCCACATACATGGACAAAATGGCCTGCAGCTCAATGTGCAGGAAGTTTGCGTCAATCTCTCCCGCAACAGCTCTGGCGAGGAAGGTCTTGCCGCAGCCCGGGGGCCCGAACAGCAGCAGGCTTCCCCCGGCTTCTTTGCCATAGGCCGCGAAAATTTCCGGCTGCTGCAGGGGCAGAATAAAATTCATGCGGATTTTCTTCTTCACATCCTCCAGGCCGCCCACGTCCTGAAAAGTCTCCTTCGGCTTTTCCGATTCGACGAGCGATTGATCCTCACTGCTGAACTGGATAAGCTTTAACCTCTTGCGCCTTTGCTCGGCGAGTTCATCATAATCGGACATGCCTGATTCCTCCCCTTCTCTCCCATTGACTTTTAAATTCAGTCTACCATATTTTCGGTAAATTGGTGCCCGCTGCAGCAGCAGAAAAATGTCCCGGGACGGCAATACGGACAAAAAAATGAAAGGGGCAGCTCCAGGCTCGCCCCTTCCATTGAACTTAATCGATATGGTTTTCTTTAGAAGCTTCCGCGGACAACTGTCTCGGACAGCGGCAGACGCCCTGACGGACGGGCAGGCTCCTTTGCCTTGCCTACGGAAATCAGCATGACCGGCACATAACGGCCCGGAATGTTGAACTCCTGCGCCAGCTTATCAGGATTGAATCCGCCCATAGGGCAGGTATCATAACCAAGGGATCTCGCTGCCAGCATGATGTTCTGGGCCGCCAGCGAAGCATTCATAATGGCGGAGTCGCGAGCCACTTGCGGGTTCTGATAAGCGCCGTTGATCTGACCGACCAATGCATCACGGATTTCCGGCTTGAGGAAGCCTGCTTCCACAGCCTGGTTATAAATAACAGCATTGCGGTTCGCCTCCAGATCGCCCAATACAGCGATCGTCAGGCAGCTTTCGGCAACCTGAGCCTGGTTAAAGGCAATAGGAAGCAGCTTCTGCTTGTCAGCCTCGGATTCAATGACAAGGAACTTCCAGTGCTGAAGATTCCAGGCTGAAGGGGCTTCGCTGGCCGCCTTCAGAATCGCCTGCAGGTCCGCCTCCGGCATTTGAAGTCCAGTCTCATATTTCTTTACCGCATGTCTTTCGCTAATGACTCGAAGTGTTTCATTCAGTTCCACTTTGGACATGGTTTACACTCTCCTGTCTCCTTTGTATATGTAACAAAATGATTGTTTTCACTTCCGAAAACAACGTCAGCACAGCATTCTCTGTGTTCACGGCGTTTCCGGAAATGTCCCTATGGCATGCTCTCTGCTTCCTCTGCCTGAACGCGCACTCTGATATCAGCCATTGCGATGGTGTCAAGATAGTACTGTAATTATAAAAATCACAGTTTAAACTGTCAATAAATCGTCAAACTTTATTTTGCAGCTGTATCTCCTTCCTTTCAAATTGACTCTCATCGGCAATAATCCCGGACTGCAGAATCAACCTACTGTTCTTCCTCATTCGCTTATAGTATGATCAATATAACTGCAGCTATGAATTGGAGCTTGAGGTTCCATCACTGAGGCGCAATTTCCTGAAAAAAAAGGAGAACGTTCATGTTCGGAAAAAAATCTGATTTGATGTTATTCTTCGCATGGATCGTCGCGTGTGTGGCGACACTTGGCAGTCTTTTTCTAAGCGAATACCTGGGGTACGAGCCCTGTAAGCTGTGCTGGTTCCAGCGCATACTGATGTACCCGCTCACGGTCTTGCTTGGTATTGCCTACTTTAGAGGGGATTCAGGCATCCGCGTATACATACTTCCTTTATCCGTGATCGGCGGCCTCATCTCCGCTTACCATGTGACTATTCAGCGCATCGCCGCCGCCCGTGCTGCTGCTGCTCCAAGCACCTCCTGCGGCAGAGTGTCCTGCGAGACGGATTACCTGAATTGGTTCGGCTTTATTACAATTCCGATGCTGGCGCTTGTTGCGTTTATCCTGATTATTGCAGCCATGATTGTGATCAGCAGACAGGAAAGAAGACGATGGTAATTCAGCTGGTTAAGCATTCATGCATGAAATGATTAACCTGCTAAACGATTACAGTGTGAAAAGGCGCAGCTCCTATGAGTTACTGCGCTTTTTTCATTCCCAACAACAAGAAGGGCATCAGCTCTGTTTCTAATACGGCTAACTCATGCCACACTCCTTACAAAAAACAAAACTATGACGCCATAAATGCTGATGAGGTGTGACATAATTATGTCAATTGTAAGGAGAACGATCCTGCAGAGGCTGTTAACCGGCGAATTGTGGTATACTTAAAAAGTGAGATTTTACTGCAAGTGCGTGTTCAAAAAGTCAGGTTTTCAGCACCGAGAAGGTTGAATGAAGATAGGGACTGAGGAGCGGAGCGTACTTGGAGTACCTGAGCACCGGAAGGCCCGGCTGAATTCAAGATTCGATGCCGATTCCGCTTCCTGACTTCCTTCGTGATCAAAAGGTGACTTTTTGAACAACCTCTACAAAAACTCGTTGTAGATCCCATTGGAAAGGGGTTCTCAGGTTGCTACACATCAACACTACTTATTTACAGTACGGAGCGACTGTCGGCATGGTGATCATGGCCGTACTTGCGATATTTATTCGCATGAAGGCCAGCCACCGTCCTATAAATGTAAAAAAAATCATTATCCCTCCGCTCGGCATGAGCACGGGATTTTTAATGTTCATTGTCCCCGAAGTTCATATTCCACTGCTGTGGGGAGTCACTTCGTTTCTGGTGGGCTGGTTTATCTTCTCCTACCCGCTCATTCGCAGCACCAAGTTTGAGATGGTGGACGGACAAGTTTTTGTCCAGCGCTCACGGGCTTTCTTCTTTATCCTGCTCGGCCTGCTGGCTGTCCGGATGCTGCTGCATGAGTTTGTCCAGCAATATGTCACCATTCCTCAGACGGCTTCGGTATTCTTTACGCTGGCATTCGGAACGCTGCTGCACTGGCGCCTTTATATGTATATGCAGTACCGCAAACTGTTCCCTGCCGAAACGCCAAACACTCCGGTCAACCCATAAATGGTTCGGTCGGCTTAGCTTGCTTTCACACTGTTTAGTGGGGGCGGGCTTTTTTTATTGCCGCTTCTATGATTACAACCTTGGCTTCAATACTAACGAATGAGCACCACATTGCCCGATACCCATGATTCTTGACAGAACGATCCGAAAAGGGTAGTTTGGTTGGAGAGAAAGGGGGTACACCCGCTTGGCAAGAAACAAGGAATTTGACACAACGCTCGTTCTGCACAAGGCCATGGAGATATTCGGTCACTACGGTTACGAGGGAACTTCACTGCAGGTATTGCTCGAAGGGCTGGGGATCGCCCGCCAAAGCCTGTATGATACCTATGGCACGAAGCGGGATCTTTTCATTAAGGCGGTCAAGCATTATGCGGGTGAAAAATCAGCCGCCGTCGTCGCTTATCTGCAGCAGGCGGATTCCGTCAAAATAGCGATTCATGATATTTTTCACGAGGTTGCCGCTACCCTGAAGGATGAAGCGCGGCGCAAAGAGTGCCTTATTTTGTACAGCGCCATTGATCAGATACCGCACGTTCCTGAAATAGCAGAGTTTTTTGAGCAGGACAGGATTCTGGTGGAGCAGGCGCTTTACGATGCACTGGTTCGTGCCGAACAGCAGGGCGAGCTGAAGCCGGGTCAGGACCTGCACGCACTGGCCAGATATCTGCATTATGCGCGATATGGATTGATCCAGGTGACCAAGCTGACATCCGACCCCAAGGTTTTGGATGACATCGTATCGGTTACGCTCTCCGCATTTTAAAGGGCCCAAGGTCATAGACCCGGGCCCTTTTGTAATGAAGTGACACAGACGTTATTGCTCCGTTAAGAGGATCGGCCCATCCGCCGTAATCGCCAGCGTATGCTCGTACTGGGCGGATAAACCCCCGTCCTGTGTGCGCGCCGTCCAGCCGTCCTCGTCAATCTTGCAGCGGTAGGTTCCGGTATTCAGCATCGGCTCGATGGTGATGACCATGCCCTCCTTCAGACGGGTGCCGCGATGCGGAGGACCGTAGTGAGGCACTTGCGGCTCTTCATGCATGCTTTGACCAATCCCGTGCCCGATGAAATCGCGCACCACGGAGAAGCCCTGAGCTTCCGCATATACCTGAATCGCGTGGGAAATATCCCCGATCCGGTTGCCGACAACAGCCTGCTCGATACCTTTGTACAATGATTCCTTCGTTACGTCCAGCAGCTTCTGCGCCTGCTCGGATACCTGCCCTACCGCATAGGACCAGGCGGAGTCAGCGAGCCAGCCGTTTAAATTCACGACCATGTCAATCGTAACGATATCGCCTTCGTTCAGCGGCGTTTTGTTCGGAAAGCCGTGGCAGATCACGTCATTCACGGAACCGCAGGTTGCATACGGATAACCGTTATACCCCTTCTGCTCGGGAGTCGCCCCGTTTTTTTTCATAAACGCCTCGGCAAAAGCATCAATTTCAAGCGTCGTAATCCCGGGACGGATCATCTTTGCGATCTCCCGGTGACAGGCGGCCAAAATTTCACCGGCCTTCTTCATATTTTCTATTTGTTCCTTCGTCTTCAAAATAATCATGGAGAGTCTCCTTACATTGGATTTGCACCCTTAACACAAGCCGCCGGAATCCGGCTCTCTGTATACTCATTTTGATGCAGTTTATGCGCCCGATATACTATCTGCTATTGTATCGCGAAAAACGGCAAAAGGAAAACACCATCGCACATGAATTTATGTCGCCTGCCCGGGTCATCTTCTTAAAATTTAAATGTTACCGTTTACAGGAATTTAAATTTGTGTATATAATAATTCTAACTTGTATACCTGTATACATGTTGACAAACTTTATAAGAGACAGGAGCGTGAGCAATGTGGATTATCCGGCAGCATGGCTGCAAGGGGCTTCGTTGGGCGAAAAAATCGCCTGTGAGCTTAGACTGCAGATTATCCGGGGACACTATGCTCCAGGCACGGTTTTATCCGAGAACCAGATCGCTGCCGATTTCGGGACAAGCCGCTCCCCCGTAAGGGAAGCCATGAAAGTGCTGTCCGGTGAAGGATTAATTCGCCTTGAGCGAATGGGTGCCGTCGTGATTGGCATGACGCCTGCGGACATGGAGGAGCTGTTTGATGTAAGATTGCTGATCGAGCATTTTGTCGTCAAGCGTCTCGTACATAAAGATACTGCCCCCATCGCAGCCGCGCTGGAACGCCTTACCGACAAGATGGAAGTCGCCTTTAAGCATTGGGATATCGCCGAGTTTTCGCTGCAGGATTTTCTGTTCCATGAAATGCTGGTGCTGGAAGCTGGCCATACACGGATTTTGCATACATGGAACGGCATGAGACAGCTCATCCTTACCGTGATGCTCGCCGCGACGGAACAGCGTTTTTCCATCAAAAGCAACGAGTCGCTCGTCACCATTGCCAAGCACCGTACACTTGCGGCCGCTTTACTGGATGGAGATGTGAAACGGCTGGCTGATCTCGTGGACGATCATTACAGAGACACGCGCAATGCAGTCAATGACAGTGTGCTTTCTCCTTTTCGCGGATCGGCATTTTAGGACTGGTTCCATTTCATTTTATGGTAAACCGCAAAATGAAAGCGCTGCAAAAATGAAATGAAAACACTTTTCCGTTTTCGGAAATGTTTTCATTGGCTAAAGTTGTCGACAAGTATACAAACTAATCATTCAAGGAGGTTTTACCTATGCAATCCCTATTTGGGCTCAGTCATAACGCCAGTTTGTTGATCTGGGCGCTTATCACGATCGTTCTGCTGATTGTGCTCATTGCCAAATTCAAGTGGAATCCGTTCGTCTCCCTTTTGCTCGCAGCGTTTTTCCTCGGGCTGATGAACGGCATGCCTGCTCCTGACGTCATTACTTCCGTGACGAAGGGTCTCGGAGGAACGCTGGGATCGATCGCCATCGTCATCGGTCTCGGTACGATGCTCGGAAAAATGATGGCTGAATCGGGCGGGGCTGAGCGTATTGCCACCACGCTGATCGACCGCTTTGGCGAAAAACGCGTTCATTGGGCCATGCTGCTCGTCGCCTTTATTGTCGGCATTCCTGTATTTTTCGAGGTCGGCTTGATTCTGCTGATCCCTATTCTGTTCACCGTCGCACGTAAAATGAATATGTCCTTGATCAAAGTCGGGATTTCCATGCTTGCCGGTCTGTCCACAGTACACGGTCTGCTTCCGCCGCACCCCGCTCCGATGATTGCGATTGACTCGTACCAGGCCGACATCGGACGTACGATCCTGTACGCGCTGATTGTCGGTATTCCGACCGCTATTATCGCCGGACCGGTATTTGCCAACTGGATCAGCAAAAGGGTGCATGTTACACCAAATCCCGAGCTTGTCGAGCAGTTCACCAATAAAAACGAGCGGGCGCTTCCCGGCTTTGGTATTACATTGTTTACAATTTTGCTGCCGGTTATCCTGATGCTCAGCGGTTCTATCGCCATGATTGCCGATCCTGGCAAGACCAGCGGTTTAACCGTATTTCTCGAATTTATCGGAGACGAAGTCGTGGCCCTGCTGATCGCCACCGTCTTTTCCTTCTTCACGCTGGGTTATGCCCGCGGCTTCAACAAGAATGATCTTGCCCGCTTTACCAGTGAATGCCTTGCGCCGACCGCTTCCATTATTCTGATTATCGGTGCAGGCGGTGCCTTCAAGACAGTTCTGATTGACAGCGGTGTCGGCAAAGCGATTGCCGAAATGGCTACCGGAGCCAACGTTAATGTGATTGTATTTGCTTACCTGGTATCCGCGCTGATTCGTGTCGCCACAGGCTCGGCTACTGTTGCCATGACGACTGCCGCGGGAATTGTCGCTCCCGTGCTTGCCATGACACCTGGTGCCAACCTGGAGCTGGCCGTGCTTGCTACGGGTGCAGGCTCGCTGATTCTGTCCCATGTCAACGATGCCGGCTTCTGGATGATCAAGGAGTTTTTCAACATGACGGTTCCGCAAACGCTCAAAACATGGACCGTTATGGAAACCATTCTCTCCCTTGTTGCCTTCATTTTGATTCTACTGCTGAGTGTGGTAGTGTGAATTAAAGAGCCATACAGCTACGGAATTAGAGAGGAGAATCACCATGGCAAATGTCAATCATATGATCGGCGTGGATATCGGCACAACGAGCACCAAAGCGGTATTGTTTGAAGAGAACGGTACCATTAGAGCGGAGCATAATGTCGGTTATCCCCTGAACACTCCGGTGCCGGCCGCGGCGGAGCAGGACCCGGATGAAATTTTCAAGGCGGTGGTAACGACCATCCGCGAGGTTATGGCCAAGAGCGGCGTGCCGCCACAATCGGTCCTGTTCGTGTCCTTCAGCTCGGCCATGCACAGCGTGCTGGCCGTCGATGAAGGCGGGGCGCCGCTGACCGCATGTATCACCTGGGCGGATAACCGCAGCGCTCATTGGACCGAGGTGCTAAAAAAAGAGCTGAACGGGCAAGCGATCTACCGGCGTACCGGAACGCCTGTCCATCCCATGTCCCCCCTTACCAAGCTGATGTGGATTACACGCGACCTGCCGGATATTGCGGCAAAAGCCCATAAATATATTTCCATCAAGGAGTATGTGTTCGCCCGGCTGTTCCGGGAATACGTTGTAGATCACTCCATGGCCTCAGCTACAGGCATGATGAATCTGGAGAAGCTGGACTGGGATGAAGAAGCTTTGGCGGTGGCCGGAGTCACCAGCAAACAGCTGTCGACACTTGTTCCGACAACGCATATCATGAACGGCTTGAACCCGGTCTACGCCAAGGAAATGGGCCTGCTGGAATCGACACCCTTTGTCGTAGGCGCCAGCGACGGCGTGCTGTCCAACCTGGGCGTTAACGCCATTAAGCCCGGGGTTGTGGCCGTAACCATCGGCACCAGCGGGGCCATCCGCACCGTGGTCGACAAGCCTGTCACCGATCCGAAGGGGCGCTTCTTCTGTTACGCGCTGACGGAGGATCAGTGGGTGATTGGCGGTCCCGTCAATAACGGAGGCATTATTTTTCGCTGGATTCGCGACGAATTCGCCGCCTCTGAGGTTGAAACCGCCAAGCGCCTTGGACTGGATCCCTACCATGTGCTGACCAAAATTGCGGAGCAGGTGCCTCCGGGCTCGGACGGCCTGCTGTTCCATCCTTACCTGTCCGGCGAACGCGCGCCGCTGTGGGACCCAAACGCACGAGGCTCCTTCTTCGGCCTGACCCTGCGGCATAAAAAGGAGCATATGATCCGCTCCGCCCTGGAAGGCGTATTGTTTAACCTCTATACCGTCATGCTTGCCATGGAGGAGGTCATCGACAGACCTTCCGTCATCCATGCTACGGGCGGCTTTGCCCGCTCCGAGCTGTGGCGGCAGCTGATGGCCGATATTTTCGATCAGGAAGTCATCATTCCGGAGAGTCTGGAAAGCTCCTGCCTCGGCGCCGTCATCCTTGGGCTCTACGCGCAAAAGCGAATCGACTCCCTTGAAGCGGTCGGAAGCATGATCGGAACAACACATCGTCACGTGCCGGAAAGAAAAAATGTTGAGGTGTACCGTGAGCTTCTGCCGATTTACATCCGGATTTCGCGGAAATTTGAAGAAGAATTCAGGGTTCTGGCTGATTTCCAGAACAAAATGCTGGGAGATTAATTGCAACCGCTCTGTCCTTCGCACGTATTACCTTTTTAAGTAAAAGCGATTTGGTTCCATGCTGATCAAGGACCCTATACCCAAGGAGGACAAGACGATGCTTAAGAAAATACTGCACCGCCTGATGCATTCCGCTTCCCATTCTTCCCATCGGCGTCATTACAGCAGCTCGGACAGGCGGCATTACAAACGTTACTCCAGCAGTGATCACCACAAAAGGCACCACGGAGGTTACGTCGGAAAGCTGTCTTCATCCGATCTGAAATACGGACACAGCCGCCACGGACACGGATATTACAAGAACAGACACCGCAGCTTCTCAAGCTCCTGAGTCTGGAACATATTTTGAACACGGAAAAGAACAGGCCGTTCTGAACTGCACCCCAACGGTTAGAAACAAACAACACTGAAGGTGCAGTTCATTCGATGTAGCCTGTTCTTTCTTCTTGCTATTTAGTAAAGCAGCCATGCACGGGAGATAATGGCCAGCAAAATCAACAAAACCAGAATGGTCCCCACAGGTCCCCATTCGCCGTAACCGAAGCCAAATCCCGGTTTAATTCCCGGTACATATCCGGGATAACCCCACGGACCGGCACCCGCATATCCGACACCTTTGGTTTTCACTGTCAGAATGCCCCTTTCCGCTGATCGCTCAGTTGGTCTTTAACACAGAATCATCTTATGTAGACGATCGTGCAGGGGGCATAGACAGTATCCCATTTTTCACACTTCATCCTGAAGCACTCGGGACAAACGTCCAAGATCCTGCAGGGCTGCCGCCGAATCCTCGTACCTGGGCCCAAGCTGCAGCAGACGCTCCAGGAAAAGGCGGGTCTCCGGATGCAAATCCAGCTCCTCCTGCCATCCTGCAGACTCCTGTCCGGGGACCGGGTCATAAGAGGAATAGAGCATAAACAGCATGAAATGCCCGATATCATACAGGTCGCTGTACATTGCGGCATCCCTTCGCTGCGGATCGCGTGTTTGTATCATAGAGCCGGGAAATACCTCCTGCGGGTCCTCTCCGATGGCGAGGGCCAGTCCAAAATCGATCAGATGAAGCTCTCCCGCTCGTTGGATCACATTCGGGATGCGGATATCCATATGAACAAAGCCCTGCTCATGCACATAGCGGACCCGCCCCAGCAGCTCCAGCGTGTACAGGACACACTCCTTTTCCGTGAATCTCTGTTCTTGCCCGAAAATCAAATCCTCAAGCGTGCTTCCCTCTATATATTCGGATACCATATATACCTTGTTCTTCGCCAGCTCGATCCAATCGATATACCGGGGAATACAGCGATGGCTCATCTGCTGCAGAATATCCGCTTCCCGCTGCAGCAATTTGACGGCACGGGCTCGCTTGCTTGGCTTGGCCTGTTTGAGGGCTGCGCTCATGCCGGTCTCACTGTCTATGCACAGATAGGTCAGCCCGTAACTGCCAATCCCCAGCAGCCTGACAACCTTATATCTGCCGCCGATCACCTCTCCGGGCTGATGCGGATAATCCATCCACGTTTCACGTACTCTGCGTAAATATGCCAGCAATCCCTTTCCTCCTTGGGCAGACAGGCTTCAGCCCCGTCTTCACCGCCCCATTATATCACGGGCAGGCCAGAGGAGAGGTGAACTCATTAGTGAACATGATTTACGCTTCTCTGCTCTTGCGCGGAAGCAGGCCGAAAATGCTGAACAGCGGGCTCCGTGCCTTCTTTCTGCGCCCCTGATAGCTGCGGAGATTCGTAATGAGCTGCCGATCCCTTTCTTCCTCCGTCTTCTCCTTGATCCAGCGCCGCTGTTCCTCCAGTTGGGCCGTCAGGCTGCTATGCGTCTCCAGCAGCTTTTCCTGCTGCGCCTCCAGCTCGGCAATACGGCGGTGAAGCTCTTCCCACTGTAAAAGGGCGTCTATACGCTCCTGCTCCTGACCGGAGGAGACACCCTCAACAGGAAGCTGCTCCTGGCTGGAGGAGACCTCCACACCAGGGGGATGCTCCTGTTCATGAGAAGGAGCAGGCTTATGCAGCACGGGAACCGCCGCCGTAACCTCTTCCACCAGCGCCATCAGATCAGGTGATGGCTCCTTGGGAAAAGGCAAGGGCTCCTCCTGCTGCCTAAGCTCTGTCAAAACAGCCTCAACCGCATCCGTCATCGTCATATTATTTTCCCGCAGCAGGGACTTGAGGTGACGAAAGCAGTCAACGTCCGCCTCGGTATATATTCTGGATTGATTGACCGCCCGCTCGAAGACATATCCCTTCTCCTCCAAAGCTGCGGCATATTTCCGCAAGGTGCTTGCGCCGACCCCCAATGTCTTGGCAATTTCCGATGTGACTCCAGTTTCCTGCATACGCCATTACCTCCTGTAATTTTAAATTAAACAGGGCGACATTCCAGCATGACGGCCGCACAGCCTCGGGTGGCTTGCCCCGCCCTTTTCACATGCTTTTCCATTTCGGCGATTGTACATAAAATTCCTTTGGCGTAATTATTCTATTATTGCGGATTGCTGAGAGCTTTTGTCAGGGCAGACGTCAATTCTGGTCGATAACGGTCTTATCCGCTTTTGCCGCGTGGAATATTCCCCCATGAATCTGGTGCAATCTCTCTTGCTTGGGGTAATAAATAGTCCATCTGTCCATATTGAATACATAAGATTGAAGCACAATTCCTGTTTAACAGCATGAAGGCGCCGGAACTCTAAACTTGGCAATTGAAGGAGGAATCGATGATGCTGCTTGAAGCCGTGTACCACCATCCGAAACGGAACTGGGCCTTCGGTTATGATGAAGAGACCATTTATTTGCGTCTGCGCGTGAAAAAGAACGACCTTACTGCCGCCTGCGCCCTGACCGGGGATAAATATGACTGGGAGCGGACCCGTGAAGTCATCCCCATGTACAAGCTTGCCAGTGACAGCATGTTTGATTATTACGAGTGCCGGGTCAAACCCTGTTTCCGCCGTTTGCGCTACGGATTCATGCTGGAGGCCGGGGATGAGCGGCTTTGGATGAATGAAAACGGCTTTGTCACGGAGGAGCCGCAAAATCCCGACCGGATGTTTCAATATCCGTTCCTCAACCCGGTCGATATTTTAAAACCTCCCGCCTGGGTTAAGGATGCCGTATTTTATCAGATTTTCCCGGAACGCTTCGCCAACGGGGACCCGTCGAATGATCCGGAGGGGACGGAGCCTTGGGGGGGAGAGCCGCGCAGGGAGAATTTCTTCGGGGGAGATTTGCAGGGCGTGATCGATCATCTGGACTACCTGAACGAGCTCGGCATTAGCGCCATTTACTTTACGCCTGTATTCCTGGCGACAACCAACCACAAATACGATACAGAAGATTATATGAAGGTGGACCCCCATTTCGGGGATATTGATACGCTCAAAAAATTGGTGAACGAGTGCCACCGCCGCGGCATTCGCGTGCTCTTCGATGCGGTGTTCAATCATTCGGGGCGCACCTTTGCCCCTTTCGTGGATGTGCTGGAGAAGGGAGAAAAATCGGCTTATAAAGACTGGTTCCACATTCGCCAGTTTCCCCTGAGGGTCGTAGATGGGGTGCCGACATATGATACCTTTTCATTCGAACCGATGATGCCCAAGCTGAACACGGAGAATCCTGAGGTCAAAAAATATTTGCTGGGCGCAGCGGAATACTGGACCCGCGAAATCGGCATCGACGGCTGGCGGCTGGATGTAGCGGATGAGGTGGATCATGATTTCTGGCGCGAATTCCGGAAAACGGTCAAGGCTGCCAACCCGGAGGCTTATATTCTCGGAGAAATGTGGAATGAATCCTCCGAATGGCTGCAGGGCGACCAGTTCGATGCGACCATGAACTATCCGTTCACCTATGCGGTAAATGACTTTTTTATCAAGCAGGAGGCGGATGCCGAAGACTTTGCCTTCCGGATCGGCAAGCAGATTGCCCGTTATCCCAAGCAAGCGACGGAAGTGGCGTTCAATTTGCTGGACAGCCACGACACCCCCCGCGTTCTGACACTCGCTGGAGGGGATAAGCGAAAGATGCGCCTGGCTGCAGTCTTTCAGTTTACCTACATCGGCACTCCGTGCATTTATTACGGAGATGAAATCGGCCTGGACGGAGGGCCGGATCCGGGCTGCCGCAAATGTATGGAGTGGGATGAAGCAAAGCAGGACCGCGAATTGCTGCGTTTTTACCAGGAGCTGATTGAACTGCGCCGGTCCTACCCTGTCCTGAGAGCGGAGGGCTCGATCACGTTCCTCTCCGCTCAGGCTGACGGTTCGGCCATCGCCTATGAGCGCCGTGGCGCGAAAGAAGTTATTATCGTGCTCCTGAACAGGGATACGAAGGAGCAGGCCGTCTCCTTCCCTATCCATGAAACGGGCTGGGAGCTCCTGTTTGGCCAGTGCAGCTGGACCAATTCGAGCGGCGTACTGAACGCCAGGCTTCCCGGATACGGGTATGCCGTGCTGCGTGTGCCTTTAACGTAAGAAAAACGTCCATCGACGTACATTCACAGAAGACAGACCGCGTTTAGCGGAAGTTTTTCTTGCGATTCCAGGAAGATTATAGCAAGAAGTTTGTTCTTTCTGGAATCTTAAGTGTTGGCTCTTGAGATGCAAAAAAGCGGATGCCCTGAAGACACAATCGGGACATCCACTTTTTCTTGTTCAGGTTAGTGCTTGCGGAGGACGCTGTGAAAGCAGCCGTTCGAACAGCTGGCGCGTAGAGGGCTCGGGGCGGATGCCCAGATCGTCTTCCAGCAGCTTGGTGAAACTGCCGTAATGCTCTTCCGCCGCTTTGTAATCTCCCATGCGGGCATACAGCTCCAATAGCTGGCAGCAAACCTCTTCCGAATAGGGCTCCTTATTCTGCAGAGCCAGCAGCCGCTCGGCTGCCCCCCGGAAGTGGCCTGTACGCATTTCAACTGCCGCGGCGTCCATTACGCCTTTTATATACTTCCTGCGCAGCTTCTCTCTTTTGGAGTAGGCCCAGGGATAATCATGCTCTTCCAAATAATTACCACGGTACAAGCCGAGGACCTGATCCAGCCTGGCCGCGTCCGGCTGCCCGGACGCGTAAATTTCCGCCATGCCCCGCTCAAATTCCTCTACATCGGTCGTACATTCGCCAAGGATAAGCCTGTACCTGTCCAGACTGAATTCCAGCTTGGTGCCGTACACCCATTCTTTTATCGCCTTGCGGATTTGATATATGGAGGTATGCAAATGGACCACGGCCTTATCAGGCGTGTAATCAGGCCACAGCATATTCAGCAGCTCCTGCTTGCTGATCCATTCCCGTCCATTTTGCAGCAGGTAGGCAAACAGCTCCTGAGATTTCAGCGTCCGCCATTTAAAATGCCCGCCGCCAGTACTGCCGGTAACACTGTCTGTAATCTCAAGCCTTTGAAAACAGAGCACATTGGGTTCCCTGACAGGGACAGGCTCTTTGCTTTCTTTGGCCTTCCCGGCGATCCGGTCGATCGTTTTGGCCAATCGCTGGGGATGCACCGGCTTCAGCAAATAATCCAAGGCCTGCAGCTCAAACGCTTCAATGGCATATTCCGAATAAGCTGTCACAAACACCACATGAACGTCGATGTCCAGCTGTTGAATGAGTTCAGCAGCCTCCAGACCACTGATTTCGGGCATGCCGATATCCAGAAATACGATGTCCGCCCGTCCGGACGCCAGATATTCTAACGCAGCCGCAGCGGAATTGAACATTCCCGCCGCCTCGACGCGTCCATCCGCACGCAGCAGCCTTTCCAATTGGATTAAAGCCGATCTCTCATCATCTACCAAAATGGCCTTCATCATGTTAGCGTCCCCACCTTTTGCATAATCAAGCAGTCTCGTTTTAAAGTGAACAAGCAGGTTCGTTATTTCATAATGCAAAACTTCCGTTTCCAGAGCCCGTTACCAGGCAGGCGGGGTATGCGGAATATGGAAGCTCACGATCGTCCCGTCATCAGGCCCACTGCTGATCTGAAGGCCGCTTCCGTAGAGGGAGACGAGTCTGCGATGGATATTCCGCAGTCCCACACCGCCCGCTTCCCCGGTACTGGACAGGATCTGCTCCACTTTCTCGGGCGGTATTCCCACCCCGTCATCTTCTACGACAACAAGTATGCCTTTTTCCCGGGTGCGTATGGAAATTTTAATCATTCCGCCGTTCGCGCGCTGCATAATTCCGTGACGGATTGCGTTCTCCACTATGGGTTGAATGGATAACGGAGGGATCAAAGCCTTGGCCTGTTCCGCAATGTCGAATTCAACCTGAAGCCGCTCCTCGAAGCGGGCGCGTTCCAGCGACAAGTACGAGCGCACAAGCTCCAGCTCCTTATACAGCGGAACAGTCTGATCGCGATTGTGGAAATCAAAGCTGCTGCGCAAATACTGGCTGAGCTCCATCAGCAATTCTATAGCCCGGTCCGGATTCTCCGCACATTCGGAGATAATGACATTCAGGGCATTGTACAGAAAATGCGGCTTGATCTGTGCTTGCAAAAAGGCCATCTCCGAACGGATCGCCTCCTGGGTCGATTCCCGCAAATTAAGCAGGGTGCGCACACGTGCGCGCAATTCCTCGGCATCCACCGGTTTGCGCAGAAAGTCATTCGCCTCTGCCTGCAAGCCGGCATGAATGTCACCGGGGAGATTGCGGGCTGTAAGCAGGAGTACAGGCAGCTCAGCCATGGAGAACCTTCTGCGGATTTCCCGGCACAAATCCAGCCCCGACACGCCCGGCATCATCCAATCGGTGATCACCAGATCGATATGCCTGCTGCCGCTAATGTGCTCCAGCGCTGTCTGGGCATCCTGAACGGCGATTACCCTGCATTCCTCCGACTCCAGCAGGCTAGCCAGCACATGCAAATTCACACTGTCATCATCAACGGCCAGAATCGTATACTTGCTTTTCTTACCGAAACGGGGAGCTCTTCCCGCAGCACTTGCCATCTCCGGCGGCTCTTGTCCCACCGCATCCGGTTCAGAAGCTGAAGCGGCATGTTCTGCGGCAGCCGGCAGCGTAAAGGTGAACAGCGCGCCTGCCCCAAGCTGGGATTCGACCCAAATGCGCCCGCCATGCAGCTCAATCAGCTGCTTCGTCACACTTAGTCCAAGTCCGGTGCCGTTGACAGCCATGTTCTCCGTATGCTCTCCCCGGTGGAAGGACTCGAAAATATCTTCATGAAGCTCCGGTGGAATGCCTATGCCTGTATCCTCCACCCTGATTTCAAGGACCCCGCCGTGAGCGGCTGCGGACACCTTGATTTGCCCACGTTCGGTGAATTTGACCGCATTGCCGAGCAAATTGTAAAGCATTTGCATAAGCCTGTCCTCATCGGCAAGCACGTACGGCAGATGATCCGGGAGCGCGGTGACGAAACGGATTTCCTTGGCGCCGACTGTATGCTCCAGCACCTCCAGTACGGATTGCACCGCTGCTTTCAGGTTGACAGGAGCAGGATGAATAACAAGCCTCCCGTTCTTCAAATTGGAAAAATCCAAAATATCATTTATCAGAAAAGACAAGCGTTTACCTACAGACACGATCAGTTTCAAATTGCGCAATTGCTCTTCATTCTCTCGTCCTTCCCTCCGGTCAGCCATGCCTTGCGCAATATTGATCATCCCATGCAACGGGGTGCGAAGCTCATGGGAGGTATTGGCCAGAAATTCATCCTTCAACCCATCGAGCGTCAGGAGGCGCTGTGACAATAGCTCAACCTCCTCGAAGGTGACGGCGAACCGTTTGGCCAGCAGCAGAGCCTGTGAAAAAATAAATATCAGCGTTTCAAAGGAGACAACTCCCCGCATATCGATCAGCCCCAGCAAATAAGCAACACATAGAAGAACCACCATCATAATGCTAAATATGCCTAACGCCATTAATGTAGTGTCCAGCCTGTTTTTGTTAAATCCTTTAATCAGGACGTATACCACGTACCCTACCCAGCACACATGATAGATAAGCAGCAGCGGCTCCGCACGGGACATCGACACGGTCGGTACTAAGAGAACCATAACAGTCCATATCACTGTTGCCACCGTCGAAAGCTTAAGAATCCTCGGATGAACCATTCCGGGCGAATATACATTGACATAACGGACCAAAAAGAAAAACGCGAGCACGGATGACACCCATTGGGTGCTGACAACCCATTCGTACTGCATTCCGGGAATGGCCCCGATGAGCTTTTCGCCCTGACTTAGCACGTACACCAGTGTTGCAAAGCAGAAACAGCCCATATAAAAGAGTGAGGACTCCCTCCTGCGAAATCTGTAAAGCAACAGGAAAAATATGCCGGGAACAAAGAACCCTGCGGCCAAAATCAGGTCAGTACCCAGGCTGATGTCCCGCGCGTTGCGGATGGTGGCATACTCGCCGAACATGATCTGTCTGACGATTCCACCTGTATAGTAATTATAATTGGATACGTGAATCATCACTTCAACAGTCGATCCGTTCACCCTGAAATATCCGTTATAGGGCCTGTTGCCCGGAACAGACGACGGATCACTCTCTCCCGGTTTTCCTCTGGTCCCCACTTGGCTGCCATTGATATAAATGCTGCTCGCCGTCCGGATATTGATCGTGCGTATACCGAAGAGCTCGTTGTCCTGCTTCGGAACACGGATAAGCAAACGATAGGTCCCGTATCCCGTTCCGCTATTCCCGGGCATGTATGGGTCCCATATACCCGGAACGGACGCATAGCGGTGCCGATGCTCCAGGCCGTCCGTTTTCCAGGACCAGGGATGTAATAATTGACCGGGGTAAAACTCCCATTCTCCATTGAGACTGGCGGCTCCGTTTTTGGAAAAATCCCAGCCACTCAAATCCAGGACGCCCTGGCGGGCACGAGGCAGCTCCACATTCGTGGCCGCTTTGTTAAAAAGGTAATAAGCAGGAAGAACTACGGTTAATAAAAAGAAGCCTGACAAGATGATCCACTGTTTTCTCATAGCTCCATGCCTTTCGTTATAAATATAGGCATCGCCAAAAAGCCCTCATTCATAAAAAGACCCGGTCCTCCCGACCGGGCCTCTCCTGCATCAATTATAACGTTTATTCATGTCCATGGGCATCCCCGGAAAAATTGTGAGAGCCTTCATATCGTCCACATAATTTATCCAGCAACTGAAAATGCTAACAGGAGACGGAACCACCACAGGCTCCGAAAGTTTGGGATTAGGGGGATATGAATGCCGCGTCTGTTGAAGCAAATTTTGTGTATGACACTTGTCTTTTTTGTCACAGTCACCATCTCTGAAACTGCATCTGTAATGGCCTCTTCTGCTCAACCGTATCATTTCGGGTTCAAGAAAAGCAAAAACGGAGAGCTGCCGTCCATTGCCCAGGAGGGCTTCATGAATATCCTGCAGGAGAACGGATCGATCTTTCTGGGAGACACAGAACAGAAAGAGCTGTACCTGACCTTCGATAACGGCTATGAGAACGGATATACGGGAAAAGTGCTTGATGTGCTGAAGGCCAAGAAGGTACCGGCCGCTTTTTTCGTTACCGGCCATTTTGTGCGCGACCAGCCTGAGCTCCTGCGCCGCATGAGTGAAGAAGGCCATATCATCGGCAATCACTCCTGGAGCCACCCTGACATGACAACACTGTCACCGGAGCAAATCCGCACAGAGCTGGACAAGGTGCGCGAAGCGGTCGCAAATGTAACCGGGCAGCAGGAGATGAGCTTTGTAAGACCGCCACGCGGTATATTCAGCGGTAAGGTGCTGGAGGCATGCAAGCAGCTCGGATACACCAATGTGTTCTGGTCCGCAGCCTACCGGGACTGGGAGACGAACAGGCAGCAGGGCGGCGGGCATGCTTATCAGCAGGTCATGTCACAGCTGCATCCCGGCGCTGTCATTTTGCTGCATTCCGTCTCCAGAGACAATGCCGAGGCTCTCTCCTCCATCATTGATGATGCGCGCAAGCAAGGGTATATTTTCAAAAGCCTAAATGAGCTGAAGGTCAAAATTTATCGTTAGTCTGTGTTGCAAAACACGATTGGCAGCACTTTAAACACAAGCAGCCCTGGATTGAAATTTTTAGGGCTGCTTTTTCTCTGCTTTTTATTGGGTCCAAGTAACAATCTTCCATTTCATTCCGTCTGGAGGGAAAAGGGGGTTGAGCTTATGAGCAAAGTCTGGCGAAAGCCGCTGCTGGCCCTGCTCGGGGCGACGGTAATATTAAGTATGCTGTTGGTCGCCAAACCTTCGGTCGTATATGCTTGCTCTTGTGCAGAACCGCCGTCTCCAGAAGAAGCCAGAGCACAGAGCACGGCTGTGTTCAGTGGAAAAGCCGTATCCTTGAAGCAAAGAACCGCTCTTATCGTCTCATCGGGCGATCCCGTCAAGGTTACCTTTCAGGTGAATCGGGTGTGGAAGGGCAATATAGGCAGCACCACCGTCGTAACCACAGCCATGTCATCTGAGAGCTGCGGATATGAGTTTACGGAGGGACAGCAATATCTCGTCTATGCTCGTAATGATCAGTTTTCCGGCGTCCTGCGCACCACCTTATGCGACCGCACGGTCCTTCTTTCCGAGGCTGCAGGCGATTTGCAGGAGCTTGGTCCATCATCGCTGCCCACCGGGCAGAAGAACGCAGCATCCCCGCTGCCGGAGACTCCTCCACCAGCCACACCAAATAAATCAACTACGCATTGGGCTGTCTCCGGATTGATCATCATCGTAGGTCTAACGGCTGTTTTCCTGTACAGAGTGAGAACTCCGCGAAATTGACAAGTGAGTTTTTTAAAGAAAAAAAATATTTTCGAAAAATGGTTGTTAAACCTGCTTCCCCATTACCTATATAAATAAGAGGGCCTCACCAACAGATTGCTGGCAAGTATGCTCTCCCGCCGGGCAGCTGCAGGATGCCCGCCTGCAATCGTACGGTTATTCACTCACTAATAGGATTGGAGGAGTTCGGAATGACGTGCAAACAGGAGAATCTGACAAGCGAAACGACCATCGTACCCGGAAATATTAACATCGACGTGGCCGCGGCCGCCCCGGGTGGCAAACGCAGGCTGATGCTGAGCGACAATCCCGAAACGCTCAAGCCTGAAAGTGTGCCCGGCCAGGATGGCACGCTATGGCATGACGTGGTGCGGACGGATGAGAAGACGGTAAAACACCGCGTCTTCGGCTGGCACTATAACAAGACAGGAGGACCCGTCAAAATCGGCGTAACGGTGGAAAATAAATCCACGGAACGGTTGGAGGTCCGCCACATTGAGCGCGAGCTGCGCATTGTGCCGGAGGACGGCAACTGGATTATCGATGTCGGCCAATGCATCGCCAAATCCTGTCTGGCAGGAACGATGGAGTGCATCCGACCCGCAGACAAGCATAAATTCGGCTGCGGAGTCGCACTGATTGAGCAATTTGAAGCCGCTGAAGGTGATTTGGCCGGATTTGTCTATGATTTTACAGTGGAATTTGCCGAAGGACACGGCCTGCTGGACTATGAGGTGCGCACGGTAGTCAGCAAGGACACATCCGCCGACCTGCGCCTGATCACCTCGGCACCCCTGCCGCTCATGCCTCCGCCGCAGGCACATCCGCGCGGAAGCTGCTGGCCCTTCAGCGAGACGAATGCCGTCATGCCGGAATATGTCGTTGGCACAAGTGCGAACTACCGCGCCTGCGCAGCCCGACGGCTGGACGGGTCCGTGCCTGCCGATTTGCTGTTCACGGCAGCCAGCAGCGAGCTGCAGCCGGCGCTGGATAACCCGGGGCAGTTCGGGGGCATCTACAATGTTACCATCCCGGTTGTCAACAACTCGGACGAGGAGCGGGTGATCCGCATTGACGCCAACCCGCGCGGGGGCGCGTTCGCCGGTGCAGCGAAAATCGACGGCAAGGTCTACGGCATTCCGCTCATGCGAACGAATACAGAAGTATGCCGGCTGGCCGAAATCACCGCGCCACCAGGTGCTTCCTCCTATTCGTTCAGCTTCATGGTGGCAGGCAGCGCCAGCACGCCTCTCGGCATCTATGTGACCACCCTCAAGTAGAGACGCGAAAGTCGAAAGATGCTGCCCTCCTAAAGTAAATAAAGGAAATTCCATGGGCTCTCAAGAAATATAAAGAGGGCCTTTTTTCCTACGCCCAAAGATACAGATGATTACATACGAAGAGGAGCACTATATGAAGAAAGCTGCAGCAACAGTTTTGGCCGTTTCATTTCTTTTCACGGCATCGTTACCTCTGGCTGGTAAATCAGTATCAGCAGCTCAAGCAGTGGTAGAGAACAGCTGGAAAACCGCCAAAATCACAGATGTGATCGACCGCAACAATTATATTCTTGAGGATGGTTCATTATGGACCACCAGCGTCGACGGGCCCGTCCTGGAGCACTTAAATCTGGTGGGTATCACTGCCGGCGAAGGTTCCAGCCATTACGGCTGGACAGGTGAGGGGCAATCCTTATCCTGGAGCACAGTGACAGGTGGGGCTGTGATGCCTGCTCAATCTGCGGGGATCTCAGAAATTTCGGGAGAGGGGCTAGTTATTAAAAAGGACGGCTCTGTTCTCATCGGCGGAAAAACGGTTGAAGGATTATCCAATGTGGTAGATGGCGACAAGCTTGAAGAACAATTTTCGGTCATTACCAATTCGGGAGACGTTTGGTATTCTTCGGGTTACAACGGCTCCAAGCCCCGAATGGTCGGACATGTAGATCATGCCGTTGAGCTTCGGATGAGCACTGCATATGCAGCCGTACTGCAGAAAAGCGGTCGTGTGATCATGCTGGACCTTCTCACTGATGAAGACCCTGTTGAAGTAGGACAGGATATCAACACCATCGTTTGGAAGAAAGGGACACATGTGCTTTATGCCGTCCATCAGGATGGCTCCGTATGGACCTATGATCGTATGGCAGGCTACAAGCCGGTACAGCTGAGCGGAATATCGGATGCGGTCAAGCTGGTCAATTCACCAGACGAGCTTTTTGTGCAGCTGCGTGACGGTTCCTGGACCGGGTACCAGAATGGAAAAAGCACGCCGCTGAATGTTCCGGTGTTAAACAGCGTTTCCCTGATGAGCAGCGCGGCAAATGCAGCTGTCGGTGATACGATCCACCTGCAGGTACAGGAAACCTATTCAAACGGCTATCGGCTCGTCCGCGATTCCGAGGCTGGCGAAATCATCGTGGATCAGACAGAGGTCGCCGAACTTCAGGAACCAGGTACACTTAAGGTGCGAGGTATAGGAAATACGGCTGTGAACCTTCAAACCGGAGGACTCGCCTCCTCCGTTACATTATCCGTTACAACCGTTCAGCCTCTGACCGGCGCTGCCATGCTGAAAGGCAAAGCTTATTTGCCTCTGCAGCCGGTTTTCAAATCACTGGGAGGCACGGTTACGGTTGCGGGACAGCAGTTTACGATTAAACTGGGCAAGGATACTATTGTACTGAAAAAGGGCAGTGCGGAAGCCCTGCTTAACGGGAAACCCGTAACCATGAAAGGAACACTGCAAACGGCAGGCGGACAAGCGGTGTTTCCGGGAAGCCTGATATCCGATTTGAAAAAGGGCACGCTGCAATGGGATACCAAACTTCAACAGGCCATATTAAACATAGGCGGATCCAAGCTGATCATAGAATCCCCCGCGACAGTGAAAATCAAAAAATCCATCGAGCTTGGGAATCTGGTTAATCTGATCGGCAAAAGCTATTGGGTGAACAATTACTACAATGCAGGCGAGCGTTTTGAAAAAGTCACTATCCAGGATATAGAGGTTAGCTATGACGCCATAGGCGTTAGCTCCTTCAGCGTCGTATTCAGAAACCCGGGAGGAAAAATTTATAAAACTCCGTCGCAAATCGGTGCTTCCCGTATACCGGACATGCTGTCCGATTCGGATCAATTCCTGACCTACAACCCTTATCAGAAGTATAACTGGTCAACCGCTGCGTGGAACAGCATCAAAAATAACGAAGTCGATTTCGGAATGAATACCACGCAGGCTGAATTTGCTTGGGGCCGCCCAACATCGATAAGCAAGGAATCAGGTGTAGAGGTATGGGTATATGGTGACAAATCCTTTTATTTTAAGGCGCTTGTTTTTGAAGGCGGAAAAGTAACGGAGATCTTGCTGTAAGCCATATTAAAAAACAACACAAGAAACCTTTCCTTGGTAAATGGAGGTACCACCCAACCATTCTAAAGGAGAGGTTTCTTTGTATATCCACGGACGAATGCTCAACCAGCGCGATGCCCGCTGACAGGCCTCTCCTCGGGCTTACCGAATAAATAACCCTGGGCGAGCGAAACCCCTGCTTGCCGGCAAAACTCAAAATCCTCCCACCGCTCAATACCTTCGGCAAGCACCTGACCCGCAAAGCGGCCAGCCGATTCGACAATCTGGCTGATCTGGCGCTGCTTATCCGCATCCTTGTGGCAGCCGTCGATAATGGCGCGGTCAATTTTGACATAATCAGGCTGGAGCCTGTTCATCGCTTCAAGTGTCGAATAACCCGCACCAAGATCGTCCAGTGCCACAGACATTCCTCTGCTGCGGTATTCATCGAAAATGTGCTGGATCACTTTCATGTCGTCTAGCCGCTCCGTCTCCACCACTTCAAATACAAAGTCCTCCGGATTCAGCGCCAACCGGTCAATCGCATCGAACGTACGGCTGAGGCAATAATGCGAATCATTGATCGAAGAAGGCAGAAAATTGATGAATCTTTTAATGCCCTTGGGAAGCCAGCGTGCGCTCGTTTCGACGGCCGAGATCCGGGCGGCATTGTCAAGGAAAGAGAGCAGGCCTGTTTTGCGGGCAACTTTAAATAGCTCTATAGGCGAAAATGGCCTTACATCAGGCAGCGGACGCAGTAAAAATTCATATCCGATTATCCTGGTGTCAAGATTTACAATAGGCTGCATATAACTCATAAAGCAGCGTTGTAAAATCAAATGCACCATTTCACTGTTCTCGACTCTGGACTTTACGATTTCCGGCGGAGCCCAGGAGTCGTCCACACCACGATCCTCCGCTTTGGACAAATGCACAAGCACACCACCTGACTCATCTTGACCTGTCATTGCGAGCAGCTTCAAGAGCCCTACTAACTCTTCCCTGTTTGAATATCTCAGCTGTACTGTATCATCGGGCAAAACTTCCATTTTGCTAAAAATAGGACCGAGCACTTCTACGAGCGATGGGACAGCTGGGCGGAATCTTAGCAATCCGTGATCGTCGAAAGGCAGTATACCGCTACAGCTGCTGCAATTCATTAGACAATCCCTCCGGAACATTTTTCCTATTTCCGCTTTATTATAGCATGCCGAATAGCACAAAAGAACTATTTTATTGGTTGAATTCGCCAAAATTCGATCTTTTCAAGTAATGTTTTCATTTCCTTTCACTAATATATTTGTGTTATATTCGATTTATTCCCACTGCCTTTGGTAGATTGACCCTACTTATTATAAGGTTGTTCGACAAAAAAGCCGGCATTTGCGCCGGCTTTTTTGGATCAAACCTATGTCACGGAATCTGTATCGTCTGCCCGATTTGCAGACGATAGACATTTTCGATTCCATTCAGCTCCGCTATTTCTTCCCAGCTAACTCCAAACTTCAAACCGATTCTGTACAGGTTGTCACCCTTTTGGATGGTAT
Source organism: Paenibacillus terreus (assembly GCF_042138595.1). Taxonomy (NCBI): domain Bacteria; kingdom Bacillati; phylum Bacillota; class Bacilli; order Caryophanales; family Paenibacillaceae; genus Paenibacillus; species Paenibacillus terreus. The sequence continues at coordinate 85,118 of NZ_JBHIRX010000019.1, forward strand.
AGGACGACCCGGACGGCGTCGGCGTTGCCGGAGCCGGCTTGGCTGGAGCAGCTGGCGTGGAAGCCGGCGGTGCTGTCGGTGTCACCGGAGCGGCGGGCGTGTCTTCCGGTTCTGTTTCTTCCGATTCTCCGGAAGCTGTGGCCGACAACAGCTTGTATTTGGCAAAACCATTCTCTCCTGCCCCTTCATAAGTGATGCTTGAGGTGTCGGAAGCCAGGGACTTGGCATCCGGTGAAGAAACGAAGGTTACATCAGCATCGCCAAAAGGCGCGATAGACCAGTTGCCATCAGCCGACGGGTTAATGCTGCCATTTTCACTGATGTAATCAATAATGACCTGACGGCTCTCATCCGGTGAAGCCAGGACGATCCGCTGCCCGTCCGGGTTGGCAAGCTTGGAGGAAGATGCCCGATAGTTGTTCGTGGCAACGATGAACTCCTGCTCGGGATCGATCGGCTTGCCATCATAGCTCAGATTTTTGATCCGGTTGGCGGCAGGATTCACCACATCTCCTTTGCCATCATACTTCGCCGGCCCGGTCACATCAATCTGATAGGTTAACCCGTCAATGACATCAAAGTTATAGGTCGGGAAATCGTTATTAATCAGCTGCTGCTCGCCGCTTTGTCCCGGATGGATTTGATTGAACTGCCCTGCCGACCATTCCAGCCACTCTTTTACCTCGGCTCCTGTAAGCTTCACGGCATATACCGTGTTCGGATAAACGTAGAGATCAGCCACGTTCTTGATGGCGATTGTTCCTGCAGGAATGTTCGTATAATAGGAAGCTCCCGAACGTCCGCCTGCTTTGAAAGGCGCCCCCGCCGACAGCACCGGCAGTCCTGCATACTCGGTTCCGGCAAGCTTCTGCTCCACATACCATTTCTGCGCATTGGTTACGATCTGAACGGAAGGGTCGTCCTCAACAAGGGCAAAATAGCTGTTGATCGGTGCAGTTGTCTTACCAACCGGTCCGCGCACATACTCCAGCGTTTTGGTATGCTCTTCATAAACGGCTTTCACTACATCAGGGTCCGGCTCAGCCAGGGATGCTTTGCTGGTCTTGTCATAGATCGGGCGGGCAACGGATTGCGAGTCCGCGACAGTCCATTTGCCATCCTTCAATTCCAGATCCAGATCGACAACACCCAGGTTGTCCCCCCAGTAACCGGATTCAACAGCCGGCATTCCGTTAATCGTTCCGGCTCCCACATCAACACCTGACATGCCTTCAAAGGCTGCACTTGGAAACACCTTATGAGCATGGCCAAACAGGATGGAATCAATGCCGTCCACCTGGCTCAAATATTTAACCGCATTCTCCATGTTCGGAGTCTCGGGGGTGTCCTCATATCCGCTGTGCACGAGCGCAATCACGATGTCCGCCCCGTCCGCCTTCATTTGCGGAACAAATTTCTTCGCCGTCTCCACAATATCTTTGGCAATAACCTTTCCTTTCAGATTGGCCTCGTCCCATTGATTGATCTGCGGAGGCAGCAGACCGATCACCCCGACTTTAAGCGTGTGCTCCGTCCCGTCCTCGTCAACGACTTTTTTATCGATAATCCGGTATGGCGTAAAATAGTTTTTATCATTGCTTTCATCTTTGTCCCCGTCATCAACATATACATTGGCATTGATGTAAGGGAAATCGGCACCCTTAAGCGCTTTCTGAAGATAATCGAGTCCGTAATTGAATTCATGATTGCCCAGCGTGGCGGCATCATAGTCCAGCAGATTCATGGCTTTGTATACAGGGTGGGTCTCTCCGTCCTTAAGCGGGTCGATTTTCGCCACATAGTCTCCGAGCGGATTGCCCTGAATCAGGTCGCCGCTGTCAAACAGCATGCTGTTCTTGGCTTCCCCCCTCGCCTGCTTGATGAGTGTGGCTGTCTTGGCAAGCCCATATTCGTCTGTCGGCTTGTCCGTATAGTAGTCATAGTTCAGCAGGTTCACATGCAGGTCGGTCGTTTGCATAATACGCAGCTTTACCTCAGCGCTGCCTTCAGCAGCCCAGGTCGGCACGGCCGGCAGTGCAAGCACGTTGAACGCTACAATTGTCGCTGCCAGGCTCTTCAACCCTTTTTTCCGAAATTTCAAGATTAACCCCTCCTAATGTAAGATAAATGCCCATCGATGTACTTTCACAGAAGCCAGACCGCGATAAGCGGAAATTTTTCTTGCGATTATAGAATTGTTCAGCTCCGCTGAAAACTTAAAAATTCTATAATCTAAAAAATAATCAGGCGATTTATCCCTGCATAGGCAGAAGGCAAGACCCACAAGCAATGATTGTAATTTGTGTATGTAAAATCTATGCACACCTCTTGTAAATCTTATCATAAAAAAATCACCTGATTGATTCTCATTCTAATCGAAGCATGAGAAAATGAATAGAGTTTTTATCCCAAACCACGGCTCTGTGTAAGTTAATGTAACATATTGTAACCCAAAGGAAGGCGGTGCCCACCCCGGGTCCGTTAAATCGCCCACTCCCCCCTCTGGACACTCCGGGCGGGAAGGCATATAATCAACGTTAGTTCATCATTACTGAACCCGCAAAATCTTCAACAATGCGGACGCATCCAGGCAGCGGCTTGCCGTCTTGATGCTCCTTCATACAACATGCCAGGGGTGCTGGAATCGGCCGGCTGAGATTGTGTCCCCAGACACTGACCCTTACAACCTGATCTGGGTAATGCCAGCGTAGGAATCGCAATAGAGTGACATGCCTTTTTGGCATCGTCATCCTTTCCTTTGGTAGATTACAGGCGCCCCGGACAACGGGGCGCTTTTTTTGCAGGATCACGGCAGATGACAAGCATTGCAGGAAGAGCACGGGTAATAAAGAGGGGAGAAGAAAAAATGTTTTCTTTGCAAAAATGGGGCCTTGGCGCGGTATGTTCCCTGCTCCTGATTCTGACAGCCTGCGGAGGGCAATCGTCCGCTCCACAGAATACGAATGCTTCCGGACCTTCCGGCGGCGGCGGTTCGGCAACCGGAAAGCTGAAAGACGTAAAGGTGGTGCTGGACTGGACCCCCAACACCAACCATACCGGCTTGTATGTGGCCAAAGACCAGGGATACTATGAACAAGCCGGTCTGAATGTGGAGATTGTACAGCCCGGAGAAGGCGGCGCGGATCAGATGGTCGCCTCCAATGCGGTTCCGTTCGGCATCAGCTATCAGGAAAGCGTGACCCAGGCTCGCACACAGGGCGTTCCGCTCGTCTCCATTGCGGCCGTGATTCAGCATAATACGTCCGGCTTTGCCGCGCCAGTGGATCGCGGCATCAAGTCCCCGAAGGATTTTGAAGGCAAGAAATACGGCGGCTGGGGCTCCCCGGTTGAGGAGGCTGTCATGAAATCCATTATGGAGCTGGATGGTGGCGATGTCAGCAAGGTCCAAAACATCAACATGGGTAATGCGGATTACTTCACTGCAGTCAAGCGTGATATCGATTTCGCCTGGATTTTCTATGCATGGACAGGAATTGAAGCCGAGCTGCGCGGTGAGCAGCTTGATATGCTATATGTCAAGGACTACTCCAAGAGTCTGGACTATTACACACCGGTCATCGTTACAAATGAAGATACCATTAAAAATGACCCCGAGCTTGTAAAAGCGTTCATGAGTGCCACGGCCAAAGGCTATCAATATGCCATTGACCAGCCGGAAAAGGCGGCGGAAGTTCTATCGAAAGCCGTGCCCGAGCTGGATAAAGAGCTTGTACTGGCAAGCCAGAAATGGCTGAGCCCGCGCTACCAGGACGATGCTCCGCAGTGGGGCATCCAGAAGGCGGAGGTTTGGAAGAACTATGCCGATTGGATGTATGAACGCAAGCTGCTTGACAAGCCACTGGAGGCTGATAAAGCCTTCACCAATGATTTCCTGCCGGAAGACGGCAAATCCTGATTTGACCCGGAAAGGAGACGGTTTTCCATGGCTAGCACATTGTTGAGTATTCAGGTGATTCCCAAAACCCCCGGCGGAGAGGACACCATTCCTTACGTCGACAAAGCGATCGAGGTGATCCAGCGCTCAGGCGTCAAACATCAGGTCAATCCGCTGGAGACGACCATGGAGGGCGAGCTGGACGAACTGCTGAACGTCGTGAAGGAGATGCACACAGCGCTCACTGAAGCGGGAATTCCAAGTGTGATTTCCCAGATTAAAATTGCCCACAACCCAAGTGGAATCAGCATGGACAAGCTGACCGAGAAGTACCGTCCATGAGCCGGAAAGAGAGCCTCTATTCCGTGTTCAGAAGCGTGTGGCCGCCCGTTGTGGCGGTCCTCTTCTTTTTGTTGGTATGGCAGGCGGCGGCGGTCTTCCTGCATATTGAACCCTGGATGCTGCCGAGTCCGGCGGACATTGCCTCCGAAGCAGCTGCGCAATCCGACCTGCTGGCGCAGCATACCTGGGCTACCGTCAAACTTACGCTGAGCGGTTTTGCCATCGGCACCGCCGTCGGGCTGCTGCTGGCCGTGCTGCTGCACCTGGTCCCTTTTCTGAAGCGGGCTTTGTACCCGCTGCTGATTCTGAGCCAGAACATTCCCACCATTGCACTGGGACCGCTCTTGATGATCTGGTTCGGCTTCGGTCTGCTGCCCAAGCTGATGGTTATTACGCTGGTCTGCTTCTTTCCTGTGGTTGTTGCGGCCCTGGACGGGCTCACGCAGACGGACCGGCTGATGATGAACTATATGCAAATGTCGGGCGCAAGCCGGATGCGTATCTTCAGCAAGCTTGAGTTGCCGCATGCGCTGCCTCCCCTGTTTTCAGGCATGAAAATAGCGGCCACCTACAGCGTGATGGGGTCTATCGTAGCCGAATGGCTCGGGGCGAGCGAAGGAATCGGCTATTACATGCTGCTGCAAAAATCAGCCTATCGCACGGACCGTGTATTTGCCGCCATTGCCATTATTGTTGCGCTCAGCCTGATCATGTTCCTGATCATTGCGCTGATGGAAAGGCTGCTGATCAGATGGCGGCCTGAGCAAAAATAGGAAATAAACCGGCTTGGCATACGGAATCCGCCTGCGAAGGAAGGAGTATGAGAAAATGATCTTGAATGGTCTGTCCGCAGAGCCCCAACTGGATGGAAAAGAAAGTAACGGCATGGGTGGCGGAGAAAAAGCAGCTCTGAATGTAAATCGGGTGAGCATCGCTTTCCGGCAGCGGAAAAATCAGCTCCCCGTGCTGAAGAATATTTCCCTGACCGTGGAACGCGGAGAGTTCGTCTCGCTGCTTGGTCCTTCCGGCAGCGGCAAAAGCACGCTGTTTCACCTGATCGGCGGACTGCTGACACCGAATCAGGGGAATATTTATATGGACGGTGAGGATGTAACGGGGACGCGCGGACGGATCAGCTACATGCCGCAGCAGCCCGCCCTGTTCCCGTGGCGAACGACGCTGGATAACGTCCTGCTCGGGCAGGAGAATGCGCCGGGTTCGGTCAAGGGGACGCGCCGGGAAGCCCGCGAGGAAGCCCGCCGCCGGCTGGACGAGGTCGGGCTCGGCAAATTCGCCGATGCGTATCCGTACACGCTGTCCGGAGGCATGCAGCAGCGCGCAGCCTTTCTGCGGGCCATGCTGAGTCCGCAGGAGCTGATGCTGCTCGACGAGCCGTTCAGTGCCCTGGACGAACTGACACGCGCGGACATGCAGCAGTGGCTGCTGCAGATGTGGGAGCGCAACCGCCGTTCCGTGCTGTTCATTACGCACAGCATCGAGGAGGCGTTGCTGCTGTCCGACCGCATCTACGTGCTGTCCGCCAGACCGGCATCGGTGCTGCAGGTGATGGATGTTCCTTTTGCAAGGCCGCGGCAGGAGGATATAACTGCAGACCAGAACTTTGTGGAACTGAAGCATGAATTGAGCCGCCGGATGCGGGAGGAAAAAGCGAAAATCACAGCCGCATGGGAAGGTGACACCGTATGAGCCTCTTTGCCCCATTAATCGACGCCCATATTCATCTGGACAGCTATTCAGATGAAGAGCGGGAAGCTCTCCTCTCTTCCATGGGCGAGAACGGCGTGGAAGCGGTCATTGCTGTCTCCATGAATCTTCCGTCCTGCGAAGCCAATTTGCGCCTTGCTTCCGAACGGCCCGGCATGATCCTTCCGGCGTTCGGCTTTCATCCCGAGCAGCCTTTACCCGGCCCGGCAGAGCTGGACCGATTGTTCAGCTGGATGGAACGCCACGCGGACCGTATGATCGCCGTAGGGGAAGTCGGGCTGCCTTATTACACCGCCCAGGAAGCTGTGAGAAAGGGAAGCTCTTTTGACCAAAGCGGTTATGTTGAGCTTCTGGAGCGGTTTATTCTGTTTGCCAAACAGCACGACAAGTCTGTGGTGCTGCACGCCGTATACGAGGACGCGGATATCGCCTGCACGCTGCTTGAACGGCATCAGGTCACCAGGGCCCATTTCCATTGGTTCAAGGGCAGTCCAGCCACTACCCGGCGAATGGCCCGAAATGGATATTATATCTCTTTCACGCCAGACCTGCTGTATGAGCCGGAGATCCGGGCATTAGCGGAAATGTATCCTCCGTCGCAAGTGATGGCAGAAACGGACGGCCCGTGGCCATTTGAAGGGTCTTTCAGCGGGCAGACAACTCATCCGCGAATGACGGCCGACGTCATTCGGGCGTACTGCGGCATCCATGGAATGGCCGAGGCAGAGGGCAGACAGCTGTTCCATAACAATACCCGCCGTTTTTACCTGCTGTAGTCTCCCTCTCACCGCTTGTATCCGCGAAAGCCCTGCCATATATCTCTTTTGCTGCAGCTCAACCAGCCGCGGCGCTTCCTTCCGGTGAGCCGGCATGGTTAGATACCGCAGCGGCCTTTACCAGCCTGTCATACTGCTCCGACAGCTCGGAGAAGAGCTGTTCGCCAAGGGCCGTCCAGCGGGCATGCTGCCGCAGAGTATCCAGCGCCTGCCCGATTTGGGCCAGCACCTGCTGCGTTCTGTCCCTGATATCCGCGGCATGCGGAACGACCTCTGCGACCCGCTCATACCACAGCGCGATGCGCACGAACACAAAGAGGCCGTGCAGGATACCTTTTACCGGGCGCAAATCCTCCCGCCAGGGCGAAGGATACCGCTCATCCGCGCTGTTCAACAGCAGATCATCCAGCTCAAACAGCTGGTCCAGCCGGGCATGGCCGAATTCATGAATCAGGTTTTCCGTTGTCCACATCAGATCGCTGCGGTGAGACATGAATACCGCTCCCTGGAACAGGTTGATGGTCACTGCCCCGATCTCCCCGGTATTCAGGAGGTACACCGCCCTCACATGTGCAGTCACCTCCCGATACATTTGCGGCCAGACCGCCTGGATCAGGTCCATAGCTTTCTCGTAATACCACATATCCGCCAGCGACAGGGACCGGATTGGCGGCAGAGACGGCCTTCCCCTGCCATAGGACTGGATGATCTCCGGCAATTCCCGCTCCGTAAAGGCTTCAATCAGCGGATCGGAGCCGCCGAACTGTACGCCGCCATGCTCATAGCAGCCAAGCCGCCTCAGTATCGGGGCGGTTATCTCCTTTTCACCGGTCAGCTCGGAGAACCCGACCACAAATTGCCGCTCCCCAGCGGATATTGTTACCATCTCACCCGTCCTGGTAAATGTAACCCGCATCTCCTTCGCTTCCGCGCCGAGATCCACCACTGTAATACATCCCGGAAAATACACGACACCCTCCGCATCCGCCCGCAGCACCGCTGTTTCCGGCCCTTCCTGATGCTTCCACAGAGGGATAAGGACCAGGCGGGAAAATTCCTCCAGCAGCCGCTCCCTGACAGGCTTTTCCGGAACTGCACCTTGAAAAGCGGGAAACAACCGGGTGTCCGTCCAATTCACCAGCACAGGATGCATGAGCTCTCGGTAATGCTCCTCGACCAGCATGCTGTCCCAGCGCGGCTGATCTCCATCCTGCTCCGCGCATGCCTGCAGACAATGCTTCAGCTTCTCCATCCGGCGCTTCACCATCAAGGTATATACAAAATCATTTTTCATTTCGGACGGCTGTACAAATCTGAACATGCTACATAACCTCCTTGGTTGTGGCCCCTGCCTCCGCAGCGGCCGGATGATATGCCGACACATCCGAATCCTTGCGAATGGCCGGGTTCAAGACCATCAGCACAATTACCACAATCCCGAATATCCCCACAACGCCGAAAAAGCTCCTCACAGGAATCCATGACAACAGCATGCCTGTAAGCATCATCGCGAGCGGACGCGAGCCTTCTGTCAGCACCCTCATCATGCCGGCCGCACGCCCCAGCACAGGCCGGGGCACCTTAAGCATAAACAGCGTCTGCAGCGTCACATTGGCCAGCGGACTGCCCAGCCCGGCGACAAACACAAACATCGCTTCCCATACCAGCCCCCGAATCCAGAACAGCATGCCCAGCCCGGTCATCAGCAGACCAAGGCCTATCGACATGGTGACGATATAGGGCAACCTTCTTACGAGTCCCGTTACTACCGCGCCTGCGGCAATCCCGATAAAAAAGCAAATCTCCAGCACCGCAAGCTCGGATGAATCACTCACCATAAGAGGAAACAGCAGTGCGGTGGGCGACAGCATGAAATTGATCAGCATAATGTAAATAATCAGATTGCGCAGCAGAGGCTGCGTCATAATCGTATCCAGCCCTTCCTTGAAATCAGCGGCCAGACTGGCAAAGCTCATCTTCTCTTCCTTCCGTTCCGTCATACGTTCATCCCGTACCAGCGTCAGGAGCAAGCAGGAAATAAAAAATGTAGCCGCATTAAAACCGAAGGCATGAGCCGTACCAAAGGTTAGCAGAAATGCCCCAAGCGCGGGAGCCGTCAATCCAACGACGGTCTGTACCAGCTGTGACACGCTTTGGGCCTGAAACATATAGGCGTCAGGCACAACGTTCCGGACGGTCACCGCTCTGGCCGGACCGAAGAATGCCGTGAAGGATGACAGCAGCAGAGCCGCCATGATCAACTGGTACGGCTGCAGCAGCCCGGTGGCCCAAAGCAGGATGACCAGTACGATAATGCTCCCGCGTGCAATATCACAGCAAATCAGAATTTTCCGCTTGCTGCTGCGGTCCACAATGACACCAGCGAACATTCCCAGCAAAATAAGCGGCAGCGTTTCGGCAACGAGCAGGACGGACATCCATAAGGCGCTTCCCGTAAGGAGCTTCATCAGCCAAATCAGTGCAATGGCATAGACGCCGTCCCCAATCACCGACACCGTCTGGGACATCAGCAGCAGCCGGTAATTGCGGATGGAAAACAACGCTTTGTAGGAGGCTTTGTTTCCGGTATCAGACACAGTTTCCTGCCGAGGTTCCTGGGAATCCATCCCCGTCCTCCTTCCGATTCAATTACTGGGCGTCGGGCCACGGAAAATGGATACAGCGAGCGTATGCCATTCACAATCCGGATCGTTTGAAACCAGATTTTCATCGTCAAACTCCTGCTGAAGCTCTTTAAGTCTCGCCATGTACTCATCGACCCGGGAGACTGGCACCTTCGCATGCACCATACCCATATGAAAGAGATCTCCCCGGTTCATATTGGTGAGCAGGGCTGTTTTGACGACTCCGAGAATATACAGGGCGGCGGACAGCCGCTCCGAGTCGCTGTAGCTGCTGCCCACCAGCAGGTGAAACGTATCCGCCTTGGAGGAATAACATTTCTCTACAATTCCGCCGCTGACTTTTTCTGAATGCAAAGTAATAAATTCCTGCTTCAGCATGCTGTCGAGAATATAATTCATTTTGGCCCTCGAACAGCCGAGCCGGTCGGCCAGCTCTCCAGCGGTGGAAGGTTTATCCATAATGCTCAAAAAAACCTCCAGCCCCCTGTCTTTAATAAGCCGCTCCAAAAGCTCCGGTTTTCCCTCTACTTCACTGCCGCTGCCGTATTGCGATGGCGTCATGAATTCATCCTCCTTACAGTAAAATGGCCAGCTCCTCTGAGCCTACCCCGAGGGCCGACAGGGCCATACGATCCTGAGTGAACAGCTCGCAAGCGAACGACTGCAGCTCTTCAGCGGTCAGGCGCTCGATTTCGACCCGCTCCAGATCAATGAAGAAGTCTCTGTTCAGAAGCGCGTAACGGCCCGTAATCTGCAGCAGCTTGGCGTCATTGCCGGGAACCTGCATCAGGTTTGTAATTCTTGCCGCCTTCACCCGCTGAAGCTCCTCCTCTCCAACGGCACCCGTTTTCAACTCCTCCAATACGGATAAGATCGCCTCGTAAACCTCCTTGATCTGATCCCGGCGGCAGTTCACCTGGATGCTCAAATATCCGCTGAGCGCATAACTTTGCGCATAGGAGAAGACCAGATAGGCAAGCTCCCGCTTTTCCCGCAGCTCCACATGCAGGCGTGACTTCAGCCCCGAGCCCAGAATGACGGACAGAAGATTCATCAGCTGCCTTTCCTGGGAATGAAAGGGAGCGCCCACAAAGGAAATATTCAAGTCTACCCTCGGATTGGCAGTAGGCAGGCCAAGGATGCTCGGTTCGATTTCAATGACCACATCCTTCTGCTTCCCCTGGTATTTCCAATCGCGAAAATGGCGGCCCACCTGATCGATGACTTCTTCAGGCTCCACATTGCCCTGGACAATCATTTGGGTATTATTCGGAATGTAGTAGTGATGAAGCCTCTCTTCGATCTGCTCCCGGTTGAAGCCAAGAATATTGTTTCGGTTCCCGATCACAAATTGCCCCAGAGAGCGGTTGCCCCACAGGGCTTGCTCCACCAGCTCTTCCTTGATTCTGCCCGAGGAAAAATAGCTTTCCGCTTCATGAAGGATAATATTGCGCTCATGCTCCAGACTCTCCGGACTTACGCTGCTGTTCATGACAATGCTGGCCAGACATTCGATCATCATCGGCAGATACTCCCGCTGGGCAGACAGTGTACAGCGTGTCATCTCCTTGCCAGTGAACGCCTCATACAGTGCGCCGCGGTCCATTAATCCGCCCAGCAGCTGACGGGCATGGCTGTTCATATTCGTATAATTAAAGGACACATGCTCAATAAAATGGGAGATGCCATTCACCTGATTCTCTTCGTTCTTGACACCATGATTGATAAATACGCCGATATTCATTGTTCTTGCATGGGGTATTTTGCGTATGGTCACCTGCAGGCAATTTTCAAAAACAGCTTTAGTCACCAGCTCAGAGAACATCCTATGATCCTACTCCCTTCCCCGGATGGGTATCACATGGACCCTGCACCGCAAAAAGCGGCAGAGCCGCTGCTTGTAAAGCGGCCCCCGCTTTCCGCATCTTTCAGACTGCTGCTTGTTAGATGGACACACTTACAGATACCTTAACGGCATCCTGAATCCCTTGTTCTCCGATTTTGTTCTCCTCGGCGGCTCCCAGCAGCGCTTCGGACAGCGCCGAATCACTGATGATCACCTCTCCCTGACTGTTTACCGTAAATGCCTCCGGGCTGAGCGTTAACTGTTTTTTCTCCTGTGCCATTCCAATCTCTCCTTTGTTATAAAGTGGATAATAAAATGACCGACAGCGCTACCTACCGAATAACGTTCATACCCGTTTTTTTGATCCTCACCTCCTCAAAGGGTGATCCCACGTTATGCCAAGGTTTCAGGACAGGGCACTAAGCTGATTCTCTCCCCTTTCGCTTGCGGCGGACAGCTCCCTTAAACGCTGCAGTCCGGCTGTCTTCGGTGTATAGGTCCCCAGCGAAACGGCCAGGGCCAAATAAACCTCGCCCTCAGTTACCATCCAGCGTCGCTCCACAAACCGTTCCAGACAATGCCTGACCTCGTCCTCATGGACAGTAAGTCCCTGCTCCCGCAAGCGGATGACGATGTTCGGGACAGATATCATATTGTCGCACGCTTGATATATCGCTGTTTCATGAAATGTAAGCAAAGACGTCGGCTGCCCGGAAGCAAAGCGTGTATCCACAAGAATGATGCGGTCATCCTTGAGTACGGAAAAGAACTCGCTCTCCCCATGCTCGGTCTGCCAGTTCTGGACAGCCTGGCGCATACGAGAGGTATACGAAAACGGGTTTTGATCGTCTGTGTAGTCAAAATCAAAGTGGTAGGCCATCTGTGCCAACTGTTCGGAAGGAAGTGCAGGATAGATCAGTTCATAGGAACGAAGCGGACGGATGTTGTGGATCCCGTAGGCTTCGGGATTCATGAAGTACGGACTGAAACGGTCAAGCCGGATGGGTGCGGTCCCTCCCGGGGGCGTCAGGTGGGTCAAAGACGGGATCAGCTCCGCAGCGGCATCATATTCCCATTCGTTCTCGCCGGGAAACCCGTACAGGAAATTCCAGAGTGGCGTGACCGAGTATTCGGAGCACCATTTGAGCAGACGGACGTTCTGGAGCATGCTTACCCCTTTTTTCATCAGCTTCAGGACGGATGTGATCATACTCTCAATGCCAGGCTGCACGTAATGGAATCCGGCTTCCTTGAACAGTTTGATTTGCTCTTTGGTCAGGTTCGCCTTTGTTTCATAAAACATGTCAAGATCAAGCTCATTGTCCCTGATGACCGGAAGCACCGTCTTGAAATAGTTCATGTCTATGATATTATCCACGGCTGTCGCTTTATTCGTATACCTTCCGTACCGCTCTTTCAAATACATGATTTCGTCCAGAGCCCGTTCTGGCGACTTACTGCGAAAGCTCATAGTGGAGCCATTGAGTCCGCAAAACAGACAGTGTGATTTTTGTCCCCACCAGCAGCCTCTGGAGGATTCAAAGAGAAAACGGCGTCTGGTCTTGTGATCAGGCAGGCCTAACCCGTCAAATTGTGCAAAATAATCATCGTAATCCGGGTAAGGGAGAGAGTTCATGTCATGAATAGGCGGAGAAGAGGCCGTCTGCTCCGGATGTTGTCCATCAACCGCGGAGCGAAGGATAATGCCGGGACCGGCACTTGCCGCCGGATCCCCGGTATCTCGGAGACGCTCCATGAAGGAAATAAAAGATTGGTCTCCTTCACCCGAGCATACCGCATCAATGAAGCTGAAATTGCGAAGAGTCCCAAGTCCCATCGGGCTCTCAACATTGGAGCCGCCGAAGATGATCAATTTGTCGGGAAAGCGGGATTTCAAAAGTTTAGCCATGCTTAGGGAGGCTGTATTTTGCTCAAATACCGTAGTAAAACCGATGACATCGTAGCGGGTCCAGTCATAATCGGCCAGGCAGCTCTCCAGAAAAGAGTCCACCTTGGCACGCACATCCAGCAGACGCTGAAAAGCCTGTCCTTTATTGGAGGAATTCCTTCTGAATCGGGAATACGTTGTTATAAGATAATCCTTATATTGTTCGAACGTATCTTCCCCATCAAATAACGATTGTGAGAAAATCCAATCCCCCGCCAGCGCATTGGTCGGGTACGTTGAGTTTTCGGCAAAGCAGTCATACTCCTCCAAGCCGATCAGAGCTGCGAACTTCAGATTCAGGTACAAGGTATCACAGTCAATACCACGGCTGCGCAGTCCGGACTGGAGCAGACCGAGCCCAATCGATGGCCGATAGGCCGAGGCAAAAGGCATGCTTACGAGCGCAACATGCATAACGTTCCTCCTCCTGCTTGCAAGCTTGAAATTCGACGGCTTCCGACCTTGACTGGACCGGGTGCGAACACAAGATTAGGCCGGAGCGGGCAAAGCTTAATAGTTTCCGCCTCTACAGGGCCTGACAGGATGCGAGGAGCGTTGGAAGGTAGGCATAATATGTGTAAATGATTTCCGTTTTGTCCATTGTAATTTGAACATCTCTTGATTTCAAGCAAATTTTTGCAGACTGAATTAAAAATATTTTCCTGCAAGCTTAGTAAGCATTTTTAACCTATTCTGGCGCGTTTAAGAATACGTCAATCGACGTACTTTCTAAAGAGGACAAACCGCATCTAGCATAAGAGGCAGTCCCCTAAGTCATCACAGATAACCGGAGCTGCCCCTTTATTCATTGCAGACTGACGCGGTTCGTCCCGCTGCACCTCACTGCTTCAGAAATCCCTTTTGCTCAAGAAAGCTCTTCATGTGAAGACGCACCGGTTCGGTCAACCGCACGGCCATAATCTCGGACCACGGGGTCGTCCGTTCACCGCCCGTACGCTCAGACAAATAGCGGCTCATCGTCTCGTCATACAATTTCACCTGCTCCATTGTCTGGTTGGGATCGTAGCCGTTCATATGCAGCACGGCAGCCTGCGGCAGACGAGGGCGCAGCCCAGGCTCCTGGTCAGGCACGCCCACGCACATGCCGAACACCGGATAGACCAGCTCAGGCAGACCAAGCAGCTCAGCTACTTCGGCAATATTGTTGCGAATGCCTCCAATATAGACAATTCCCAGGCCCATCGACTCCGCGGCAATGGCTGCATTCTGGGCTGCCAGCGCGGCGTCGATCGTGGCGACGATGAAATTTTCCGTTGAATCCTCATAGGAGGTCTGATCGGGCTTATGCTGCTCCGTCACGCGCTTCAAGCGGTACAGATCGGCGCACCAGACGAGGAACACAGGACACTGCTCCACATACGCCTGACCTCCGGCCAGCGCGGCAAGCTGCTTTTTCAGCCCAGGCTCCGTTACCGCAATGACCGAATAAGCCTGCACATTGCTGGAGGATGACGCCATTTGCGCCGCAGCCACGATGGATGCCAGCTGCTGCTGCGAAACCTCATCCTCTTTGAATTTACGGATTGATTTATGGTTCATCAAAACGGACAGCGTTTCGTTCATGCTTCCTTCACCCCTAGTCCTAAAAAGATAAACCGTACCGCTTCTGCAGCGATAATGTCGACTCCTGTCTTCTCATCATCAAACACATCTTCAAAATTGACCATATGTTTGTGGGACAAAGCCACACTCATCACCATGACCAGGGCATTGGTTGCCGAACCGAAGGAAAATACTCCTTCTTCCTTTCCCCTGAGCAACAGCGATCTTACCTGCCCCCAGACTTCGACCAGAACATTCATGACCATCTGCCTGCGTGGCGAGCGCAGCAACATTTCCTGTTGGATCATAAAGCTAAGCTCCCGATCCTGGTAAGTCAATCGAATAATGCGTGAAACCAGCAGACGAATACCTTCGATGGGGTCCAGATCGGCGAAATTTACACTTTTCAGCTCCTTAACGGGAAAAAAGTGCTCAAATACCGCCTGATATACGCCCTCTTTTCCCCCGAAGTGGTAGGATACCAGCGCAATGTTGGCACACGCCTCCTCACAAATCTGCCGCACGCTTGTTCCGTCGTACCCGTGCTGGGCAAACAGCTTTTTGGCCGCCAGCAAGATGCGCATTTTGATATCCGGTTCCGTCTGCGTCATTTTCCCCTGATCCCCTTCGTCATATGCTAGTCCCTATTATGTAGCTTTGCTAAAGGGGAATCAAGCGGTCCTCGGGAAGCATAGCTCCCCAAGGAGATTCGCCCCCCGCTTTTTATGCAGTCTCCGGCATTACCGCGGGAGCCGCTGCCGGCTTTCTCTTCAGAGCTGTTGCCAGAAGGGCAACCGCCAGACATACGGCCAGAATGAGTGCAAGCACTCCTGCCGCATGGCCGGCGCCCGGACCTCCCAGCTGCAGGCTCATAATCCCATTGACCGCATAGGTGGCCGGTAAAAACGCTCCGAGGTGCTGATAGAAGCCATTCAACATTTCACGCGGCACCATCGCTCCCGAGGATACAAGCTGGATGGACAGCATGGTGATGTTGAAGAACATGCCCGGCATGCCGAATACAATCAGGAACATTTGGGTGAAGAACATAAAGGTCAGCATCAGAAGCGCCTCATACAGCCACAGCAGCCCGAAGCCCTGTTCCATCTGCCCTCCCAACACGGTGATCAAGGCCGTCCCGACAAGTGAAACTACCAGCGCAGATCCCACATTAATCAGCACACGTGCACCAAATTTACTCCATTTTCCGGCCTGATTACCCAACGCCATTGTGGACTGCTGAAGATTAAGCCCCATGATCATGGAGCCCACAAACGTAGCCAGAACCATCATCATCGGCACCATTTGGTTGTTCATCCCGTTCACCGGGTGAATAGACGTGACATGCGATTCCACTTTCCCGGTTAACGAACGGGCCGTTTGTTCCGCTGCAGCCGCAGGCATATTGGCTTGGGTAAGTATCGCCTCCGTTCCATGCTCGGCCGCCTGGCTGTTGATCGTGGCAGTCACGCTCTGCTCAACGCCCTGCATGATGCTCTTAATCGTCATCGGGTTGGCTTCATTGATGGTGTACCGGATTTCCGCCTTCTCCGTTGGTGATGTCAGCCGGGCTGTAAAATCCGCCGGTATCTCCATCACCATCTGCAATTCCCTGTCATTGAGGCGCTTTTGCGCTTCCGTTGCCGTCAGTCCGGTTACGATTTGAAAAGGCAATTTGCCTTCCAACTCTTGGGCAATCGTCTTGCCTGTGTCCGAATCCTCGTTGACTATGGCAATTTTCAGATTGCTGCTGCGTTCGGTTACTCCACTATATGCGGTCATCCAGATAACACTGAAAATGATCTGGAACATCAGAGCGGTAATAATGCCAACGATAGTCATCGGCTTGCGAAAATAAAGCTTTAATGCTGTAAGCATATTTCATCCTCCAAATTTTATTTAATCAACCGTTTAAATCAAACGTTTGTTTAAAATATATTAGTTCTGAAACTCTATGTCAATATTTTTATGTAATTTTCATATTAAATTTACAAGGTAAAATCATTGCAGTTTTCCCTCTGTACTTAAGTCAAAACACAGCAGCAAAGCCCATGTTTGCTGCCGCAAAGCAACTAAACACGGGCTTCGTCAGAGCTGTAGAAGTGCAGCCCTCGCTTCAACAAGTCTGACAAGGTACACTTCTAACCACAAACTATTCTAATGGGTGCCACAACCGCTAATGGTTCCAAGAACGTTGATTTCAAATTATAGCGGTTGCCATGGAGCTTATTTATGCTTGACCGGGGCATTTTCGTCTAGATTAAGCAAAATAACAGCAGTCACAGCCGCTAGAATTTAGAAAAGGTCTTTTTTCGTAAAATAGCGGCTGCTACACCCGTTAGATTTCTGGCAGGCGAAATATCGGCTCGAAAACCTGAGCTTTTGCGGAAATCTGAAAGTATTAAGACTACAAGTTGTCTTGTGCAGGGGTTAATGATACGCCCCCTCACAGCTTCACCCGCTGCAGCCGCAGCGCGTTCAGCACCACCGAGACCGAGCTGAACGCCATCGCCGCTCCCGCCAGCCACGGCGCCAGGAACCCGAGCGCTGCAATCGGAATGCCGATGACATTGTAGGCTAAAGCCCAGAACAGATTCTGCTTGATATTGGCCATCGTGCGGCGGCTCATCATGATCGCGTCCGGTATGCTGTTCAAATCGCCGCGCATCAGCGTAATATCCGCCGCCTCCATCGCCACATCCGTGCCCGTGCCCATGGCCATGCCGACATCCGCCGTAGCCAAAGCAGGCGCATCGTTAATGCCGTCACCGACCATGGCGACTGAACCGCCAAGCTGCTGCAGCTTTTTCACCTCATCCGCCTTTCCTTCCGGCAGCACTTCGGCCAGCACACGCCGGATTCCGGCCTGCTCCGCCACCGCCTGCGCCGTCCGCTCGTTGTCGCCGGTGATCATCAGCACCTCGACCCCCATTTCATGCAGACGGGACACGGCTTCGCGCGAAGTATCCTTAATCGTGTCGGCTACAGCGACAAGTCCTGCATACCGGTCATCCACGGCAATGATCATGGCCGTCTTGCCGCTGCTTTCCAGCTGCTCCATCATCTCGCCTACCTGCTGATCAAGCTGCACATTTTCCCGCTCCATCAGTCTGCGCGTGCCTGCCAATACCGTGCTGCCCTCAACAACAGCCCTGACGCCATAACCCGGGATGCTCTCAAAGGCGGAAGCCTCCGGCAGCTCCACGGAGCGGGCCGCAATCCCGGCGACAATGGCTTCTGCCAGCGGATGCTCCGACCCCTTCTCCGCAGCTCCCAGCAGGCGGAGCAAACGCTCTTCCGGCATATCGGACGCGGGAATCATGTCCGTCAGCTCCGGTTTGCCGTTCGTAACGGTGCCCGTTTTATCCAGCACCACCGTACGAATATTCCGTGCCGCTTCAAGGTGCTCTCCGCCCTTGAACAGGATGCCGTATTCGGCCGCCCGCCCCGAGCCTGCCATAATCGATGTCGGCGTAGCAAGCCCCAGCGCGCACGGACAAGCGATGACCAGCACGGCAATCGCCTTCTCCAGCGAGCCTGCAAAATCACCCGGTGTAGCGAAGAAGTACCAGATCGCAAAGGTCACCAGCGCGATGCCCACGACAATCGGGACAAAAATGCCCGAGATGACATCCGCAATCCGCTGAATCGGAGCTTTGGAGCTTTGCGCTTCCTCTACCACCCTGATAATACGCGCCAGCGTGGTGTCCGCGCCTACACGAGCCGCGCGGATCTTCAACAGCCCGTTCTTATTGAGGGTCGCGCCGGTTACCGGATCGCCCGGCTGTTTCTCGACCGGCAGACTTTCCCCGCTCAGCATCGATTCGTCCACCGCCGAGCGTCCTTCCATGACTTCTCCGTCAACCGGAACCTTTTCTCCCGGACGCACGATCAGGATATCACCGACCACCACCTGCTCGACAGGCACATCCAGTTCTTGTCCGTCCCTTACAACACGGGCCGTGCGTGCCTGCAGCCCCATCAGGCTTTTAATGGCATCGGAGGACCGGCCCTTCGCCACGGCCTCAAACCACTTGCCTACCAGAATCAGCGTAATGAGAACCGAGCTGGTCTCATAATACATTTCAACCTGGCCGTGTCCGTGCATTCCAACTGACTCCAGGGTGAGGTAAAGGCTGTAGAAGTAAGCGGCGGAGGTCCCGAGCGCCACAAGCACATCCATATTGGCGCTGCCGCTGCGCAGTGCTTTGAATGCGCCCACATAGAACTGCCAGCCGATAATGAACTGCACGGGTGTCGCCAGGATGAGCTGGAACCATGGATTCATAAACAGCTCAGGCACATAGATGCCGGAGGTGAAGCTGAAGTGCCCTACCATCGCCCACAGCAGCGGCAGCGACAGGATAGCGGAGATCATCCACTTCCATTGCTTGCGCCGGATTTCGCGCCGGCGCACATCGGAGATATCCGTGCCTTCCGCCTGGGGCACTGCACCATAGCCAAGCTGCTCCACCTTTTTCACAATGTCCCCGCTGCTGACCGTACCCGGCATATACTCCACATGCGCAGTTTCCAGCGCCAGGTTTACACTGGCCGAGGTCACGCCAGACATTCTCGACAATCCCTTCTCGATCCGGGTCGCACAGGCGGCGCAGGTCATTCCGGTAATATCAAAATCCGCCTGTTCCACGGCCGTCCCGTAACCGAGAGAGCCGATTTTATCACGCAAGCCCTGAAGATTCGTGACCTCCGGATCAAAGGTTACCGTCGCCTGCTCCAAAGCCAGATTGACATTCGCCTCCGCTACTCCTTCCATCCGGCTAAGCCCTTTTTCAATCCGGGTGGCGCAAGCCGCACACGTCATGCCTGTAATATGAAGCGTTGTCTGCTCCCTTTCTTCCGCTTGTGCGCTCATTTCCCATCTTCCTCCTCTATCTCAAATACCCCCATGGGGTATAATTCCTTCCTTAAAGAAGGAGCTCCACTGCCTGAAGCTCCCCCATCGTTTTTGCCAAAGGCCCGGTGTCTGCCCTTCTTGTTTCAAACTACATCATAGCCCTGATCTTCTATAGCATCCTTAATTGCCTTCAGCGTTGCTTTATTCTCATCAAATTCAACCTCCACGGTCTTGGAAGCAAGATCGACTTTGGCATTGCCCCCTGCATTTTTTACGGCTTTCTCCACAGCATTAACGCAATGGTTGCAGGACATGCCCTCTACATTCAGCTTAACTTGTGTCATTGTTCATTTCCTCCCCGGGTATTTATTTCATCAGTTTCTTTACAGTAACCAAAAGCTCATCAATAACTTCATTTTCTCCCGCCTGTATGCGTTCGATCACACAGCTCTTCATGTGTCCCTCAAGCAGCAGCTTGCCGACTCCGTTCAAAGCAGATTGAACAGCCGCAATCTGATTCAACACATCGTCGCAATATGTGTCTTTCTCAATCAATCCCTTGATGCCGCGGATCTGTCCTTCAATCCGGTTCAACCGGGATGTCAAGCTGTTCTTCAGTTCAGGAGAATGATGGCTGCGCCTGACCGCCGTCTCTTCGCCGCCGTCAGTGTGGCCGCAAGCATGGACACCGCCTTCAGCCTGCATCACATCTGTTTCCATTTCAGGCTGCTTCACTGGCTGTTCCCTCCCCCAATATGTTGTACACACATCATAATATACCCCCACGGGGTATGTCAAACCCATTTTTTTAGATATCAGCAAAAGTATAAACTCCCTGGAATAGTCATCCTGATATTGAAAAAAAACTTCCGCTAAATGCGGTCTGTCCTCCAGCCAAAAATATCCATAAAAACAGTAGAAATTACCCATTCCGCTTTACTTTATTACGGCATAGTATCCACATTATTTCATTTTCTGCGAAAATTCGCGTTTTATTCTCACTTGTCAACAAATTGTTTTGCGCAAAAATGTAAGAAATTAAGAGTTATTTTGAAGGATTTTGTTGAATCCGCTCACGTTGTATCATCACTAATACAAAACATGTTACGGGGGATACGCTATGGTATATGATGGAGTGCTGCTCGGCTTGATTGTCGGCCTGTTCAGAGGCGGATTTCGTCAGGGCTTGACGGGATTAAGCAATATCCGGCTGACGGCGGGCTGGATCTTCCCTATGCTGCTGCTCGTTCAGTTTGGCATTTTTTATTTCCAGGAAAGCTCCGCCTTTCTGGCTTCCATTAACGGTTATTTGTTTATGGCCGTATATGTGGCAGGACTTGTATTCCTCTGGCTGAACAGACGTCATTCCGGCTTCTGGCTCATCCTGGTCGGCGTGTTCCTGAATTTTCTCGTTATGGCTGTCAACGGCGGGCGCATGCCGGTATCTTTGGACGCTTCCTCCGTACTGGGTCCTTATTATGTCGAGCTGCTGCAGTCCGGAGATGCCGTATCCAAGCACTTTATGATGAATGAAAGCACCCGACTTTCATTTCTGGGAGATATCATCCCTCTGTCTGCCCCTTATCCCCGCACCCAGGTGATCAGCGTTGGCGACGTCGTCATGAATGTTGGCATATTTCTCTTCATTCAGAGCGTCATGGTTGTCAAAAAGAAAAAAGTGAATGAACAGGTGAATCCGCATCATGCCTAACATACAGCATACTACGGTGAAGGGAGGGAGAACATGATGAAAAATATCAAATATTCACGCATTGTCGTAAATGCCGTTATTATCGCTTCCGTTGTTATCGCTCTGACTTCCGGATACAAGATTGGCGGTTAATGATTTGGATCCATTTACCCAGACAGGCCGGAACCGGCCTGTTTTTTCGTGTATTCCCCTCCTCCAACGCCGATTTCCGCCCTCATCATCGCAAATGAAGTAGATTTTTCGGACAGACCCTGATATGTTAAACATCAAGACCCCCTAACAAGGCAGGAGAATAATACCCATGGGATTATTGAAATCTCTCCATCAGCGCATCACGCCTACCGGCATCTACACTTTTGTGATATGCCTCGCTGGTGCCGCAGTATTTGCATATACGAACAAGTGGTCCTTTTTGCAGTATTCTTCCTTGGAATGGGTTACCGTCTATTCCATGCTGGGAGCCGTGCTTATCCTTGAGTACTTCACTTTTCAGCTACCGCCCGCAAGCAACAAGCAGTCCATGGACTCGTCCGTATATCTTGCCTGCATATTCGTGCACGGCAGCGAAATCGCCATCTTCATCCTGCTGCTGACGAGCGTGATTGCGGCGATCCGGGATTACAAGCTTTCCTGGTGGAAGCATTTTATCAATTTTTCCATTTACGCTTTGTCAATTTTTTCAGCAGCCTCCGTTTTTCAATGGGCAGGAGGGTCTCAGGGACCGCTTGATGACGGTTATATCATCGCTTATGTTTTGTCCATGCTCAGCTATTTTGCGGTAAATACCTTCACCCTGGGGCTATACTTCTACTTGGCCTACGAAGGATCGCTAAAGCAGCTGCGGCGGGCTTTCGTCGCCGAATCTTTGCTTGTGTACCTCTGCACCCTGATTCTGTCGCTGGTGCTAACCGTGCTTATTTATCACAACGGTATTCTGGGGCTGGTGCTGTTCCTGGGACTGAGCATGCTGCTGTCACATGCCTTCAAGAAGCTGTTTGATATGTTCAGGGATGTGGAAGAAAAGTCCATTGTGGACCGCCGAACGGGTTTGTATAATCACAGTTTTTTTGAAAATGCGCTCGAATCCGAGCTCAAGACCGCAAGAAAAGACAAGCTTCCCCTGTCTCTTGCCTTAATAGATATCGATGACTTCAAGAAGTACAACGATCAATTCGGCCATCTGAAGGGAGATCAGCTGCTCGGATTTTTGGGAAACCTGTTAAAGAAGGAAACGGAGAACACCAGAATAACCGCCTCCAGATACGGCGGAGAGGAATTCACCCTGTTGATGCCGGGATATTCTGCCGAACAGGCCTATGAGGTGATCAATCGCATCCGTAAGAAGCTGAACGATTCGCATTATGAAGGGGTGGAGATTTTCCCGCACGGGTGCCTGTCCTTCTCGGCCGGCATTTCCGAATATCAGGCCGGTATTTATGATAAATCCCAGCTGGTCGACCAGGCTGACAAGGCCTTGTATTATGCAAAGCGTCAGGGGAAAAACGTAGTCCATCTGTTCGGCAGCTACAATGAGGCGGAGCGTGAAATTGACCTCGCCCAGGAAATCAGGGACATTGAGCAGCAGCTCAGCCTGTTTCTGTACAAGGATATCAATACCTTTAAGCATTCCAAACGTGTATTCAAATACGCTATGGATATCAGTGAAGTGCTTGGGCTGGGACAGGAAGAAAAGCGTCGTTTCGTACTCGGCGCACTGATCCATGACATCGGAAAGCTGGAAATTCCCTGGGATATCCTGAACAAAAAAGAAAAGCTCACCCCTGAAGAATGGACACTCGTGAAGGGGCATGTTACCTGGGGCAGACGGATCGTTGAAGCAAACGCACGCTTTGAAGAGCTGATTCCGTTCATCGAGCTGCATCATGAGCGATATGACGGTACCGGTTATCCTTACGGCTTCGCGGGGGATGAGATCCCGCTGCTGTGCAGGATGCTTACGATTATCGATTCCTTTGACGCGATGACGTCGGAAAGGCCTTATCAGCAGACGAAAACGTTCGAGCAGGCACTGGAAGAGCTGCGCGCCTGCTCCGGAACGCAATTTGATCCCGAGCTTACCCGTATTTTTATCCGTTATATCAAAGGCTCTTATCTGTCCTCATCCCATATCCGTTCGCTTCAATAGCTCCCGCTTTACACTCTTCGGCGGGGGTTTTTGTTTTGCTGCCTGGGATTAGCCGTCGTGAACACATATAATTTAAGAAAAAGCTGGACTTAAGGAGAATATATGAAATACAGACGACTCAAATGGATGATTCTTATCATTCCAACCATTACTGTCGGCTTGTGGGAGTATGTGAGGCATCAGTATCTGTTGCCTTTCATTTCGATGGAGACAGGCAACTGGCTGACTCCAGTCATTATGTTTGTCATCAGTGTAACGCTGCTCAGGCGCCTGTTCACCCTCATGGAGGCATCCAGAGCCGAGCTTGAACGGGAACGTGCTGCCAAGGATGTGCTGCAGGCCAGAGAAATGCTTGCACGCGAGCTGCATGACGGCATTGCTCAGTCGCTGTTTCTGCTGTCCGTCAAAATCGATAAAGCCGAACGCAGCATCGGCTCCGCCGCAGATTCATCACATTGGAGCGGAATCCGCAAAACGCTGCATGAGGTGGACAGATACGTCAGGCAGTCCATCTCCAACCTGCGCGATCTTCCACATTATCCGGACCGGACGGTTCTTCCCTCTATGCTGCACCGGGTCCGGGAGACAGCCGATGATGTTTACCCGCAGGCCGCCGTGGAGTGGGACATTGCTGATGAAGCTTTGACGGCTCGTGAACAGGCCGAGCTGCTCGCCTGCATCCGGGAAGCGCTGCTGAACGCCCGCAAGCATGCCCAGGCCAGCCTGATCAGCATCCGCGGCATCCAGGATGGACAGCAGCAGGGCTGGAGAATGGTCGTCGAAGATAACGGCCGCGGCTTCGCGAGCGACCCGCTGGACAGGGCGGACAGGTACGGGCTGCGCATTACGAGGGAACGCGCGGAGCAGATGGGATGGGCGTTCTCATTTGAACGGCACAACGATAGGACCGTGATGAAAATTTCAAAAGGGGGACAAGCCCAATGAATAGAACAAGAGTGCTGGTCGCGGACGATTCGGCCCATGCGCGTGAGGCCATCTCCGATATTCTGGCGGAAGACGGGGCTTTCGAGATCATCGGGGAGGCGTCCGGCGGAGAGCAGGCTCTTCGCATGACAGAGGAGCTGATGCCGGATTTAATCCTGATGGATATCCGCATGCCGGATATGGACGGGTTGGAGGCGACCGGACTGATCAAGATGCGTTTTCCATACGTAAAAATTGTAATCATCACCGTATCCGACGATGCAGCCCATTTATTCGAAGCGTTGAAACGGGGGGCGCAGGGGTATTTGCTGAAAAACCTGTCCCCCTCCACCTGGCTGGAGTACCTGCGGGCTGTAGTCAGTGACGAAGCGCCGTTGAGTCAGGAGTTGGCATACCGCATTTTGCAGGAATTCCCGGCCCCTCCGAAACGGACGGCAGCAGGCCAAAGTCTGACACCCCGCGAACGGGAAATCCTGAACTGGGTGGCATCCGGACAGACGAACAAAGAAATCGGGGAAGGGCTCGGCATCTCGGAGCAGACCGTCAAAAATCATTTAAAAAACATCCTGCACAAATTACAGCTCGAAAACCGCGTCCAGCTCACACGTTACGCCCTGGAACAGGGACTGGTCGACCGCAGTATGCGGCCCCGCAGCTAAGCAGACAGGCACAGATCCGTGCCTGTCCAGTTCAGATTTCCGACTTTCATAATGCTCCGCGATACCACTGATGAATGAAAATTTTGTCTGACAGGCACCAACGATCCGGTGCATCGCTAATTGTTGCTCCCTCGGTTCGTCAATAATAAAGAATGATCAGGAAGAAAACGGTACTTCTCTACCTGTATGTGATATTTTTCATATTTCCGTCATATTTGCATCCATAATTCAAGCGGGATATAGCCCGATGTGGGGATGTCCCCTTTTTTACGAAATACTATAATGAACATTCATCGAGATTACATATCGAAATATTTTCCGGAGGTGCATCTATGAACCGCAGCATTCGAGCCGTGTTGAGAGCCGGCTTTACGGGCCTTGGTTTGGCGCTGCTTTTTCTGTTTCCGCATATGGCTTGGGCTCACGCTTCACTTGTGGACTCCAATCCTGCCGCCAATGAGGTGCTCAACGAGCCGCCCACCAGCGTCGAGATGACCTTCAGTGAGCAGTTGCAGCCCGCATTTCTGTCCGTACAGGTGAGGGGCACTGACGGCTCAAGAGTGGATACAGGAGACGCAGCGCTGTCCCCAGGCGATGCTGCGGTGGTTACAGCCAGCTTGAAGTCCAGTATACCGGACGGCGTTTATACCATAACCTGGCGAGTGCTGTCCGCCGACGGACACCCTATTCAAGGGGTTATTCCTTTCCAGATCGGCACTGCGGGTGAGATGCCGAGCGGAACCGGAGCTGCCGCCCCCTCTCCCCTGGCCCGCCCTGATCTTGTTGCCGTACGCTGGCTGCTCTATGCGGGTTTGTCCCTATTGTTCGGGCTGCTGTGCTTCCGGCTTTACGTGTGGCGCAGCCATAACGAGAGCGACAATCCCTGGTTGAAGGCGGGGGTGGCTCGCTTGCAGGCGCTGATCTGGACTGGCTTTGCCATAACCGCTGCGGCGGTCTTGGTCAGCCTGCCCTTGCAGGTCTCCTGGGATGCCGGGGTGCCAGTAGCCCGCGCCTTTTCCCCGGCGTTAATCGGCGAAGCCCTTCAGTTCACAACTGCAGGCAAGGTCTGGTTTGTCCAGGTCATGATCCTGCTGCTGCTCAGCGTACTGCTGCTGTACGTTTTTGACTATAGCCAGCCTGAGCGCAAGCGGCTGTTGTGGTCCCATGCAGCGGTCATCCTGATCCTCGGCGTCATGCTGGCTAAAGCCTTCACAGGCCATGCGGCGGCGGCCCCAATCCCGGCTTTGACCATCACCGCCGACTTCGTTCATCTGGTGGCTGCATCCTTCTGGATTGGCGCGATCGCTGCCATGATCCTGTACTTGCCGTCGGCCACGCGGCAGCTTCCCGCCGCGGAGAGCGGGCGCATCCGGAACGAGACGATGCGGCGCTTTGCCGGGTGGGGCATGACGGCAGCGGCAGCCCTGCTCGCGACAGGCATCTATACCGCTCTGATGTACCTGCCTTCGCTTGACGCGCTTGTTACAACGGGCTATGGCTATACGCTGCTGGGCAAAACAGCACTGCTCATCGTCATGCTTGCCTTCGCCGCTTACCAGTTCCGGCTTGTCCGCCGGCCGGCCGGTCACGAACAGAACGGAGCTGCCGGCCGCTGGGAGCTCTCCGTAGGTATCCTCGTGCTGCTGCTGGCCGCACTGCTCACCCATCTGTCCCCGACAGTGGAGGCAGAGACCGGTGCGGAAGGCGGCCCCTTCCGGCAGACAGCCGCTGCCGGCAGCTATACGGTCGAGCTGGCTGTTGATCCGGCCAGAGTAGGAAGCAACAGCTTCCAGGTCTGGTTCCGCGATAAGGGCGGAGAGCCTGTTGCCGGCATTCAGCAGGTAACGCTGACGCTGACCCCTGAGGCCGGCGGCGGACAAAGCCAGGAAATCGTCATTCCCGGCCAGGCCGCCCAGCCTTTCAAGGCCAGTGAGCTGCTGGCGGCCTCAGGCACCTGGACCGTGCGGGTGCATGCGCTGACCGGCTCCCTCGATTCCATCGATGCGGATTTTGAGCTTCCTGTTGCCGGTCCGTAACACGACCCCTGAAGAGCCGGCAGTATCTTCTCAAACTTCAGGGCAGCAGCCTTAAATTTGAATTTTAAAAGGAGAATTAAACTGATGAATATGCACTATCGGCCATTCAAAAAGAAGTTTATGAAATTATCCTCGGTTTTTTCCACAGCCGTAGCGGGGGTGCTGCTGTTCGCCGGCATTGCCAGCGCGCATGTCACTGTCTCCCCTTCCGTCTCGCAGCCGGAGGCCTGGGAAACCTATACGATCAAGGTGCCTGTCGAAAAGGATGTGGCTACCACGAAAGTAGCCCTAAAAATTCCGGAGGGCGTGGAGTTCAAGCAATATGAACCGGTACCAGGCTGGAAGGTCAGCACAACAGCCGATGACGCCGGGAACGTCAAAACCGTGACCTGGACCGCTGAAGGGGATGGGATCCTGGCTGGCCAGTACCAGCGCTTCAGCTTTGTGGCCGTAAATCCGTCCGCGGAAACAAAGGTTGCCTGGGATGCCTTCCAGTATTATAAGGACGGAAGCATCGTTGAATGGACAGGCGACGAAGGGTCCGACCTTCCTCATTCCGTGACGACCGTGACGGCGGAGCCCACAGCAGCGGAGAAGCAAAGCGGGGATAGCGATGCCAAAACAGGACATGATGGTGCACCTGGTTCAGCCGGTACCAATGAAGGAGAGCAGACTGGTGCTGACAACAGCGCTGCTTCCTCACAAGCAGCTCCCGCAGCAGAAGCGGCACCAGCCTCTTCCGGAGTGCAAACCGCCACGCTTGTGATCAGTATTGCTGCCCTTGTATTATCCATTGCGGCCCTTCTCCGTGTATTAAGGAACCGGCGATAGCAGAGATATACACATACAGCGAAATACTTAGGGGCTGACCCATAAGTCAATTTATGATTTCATAAGCCCACTTAGTGTTATATCTGGATGAAAAAAGGACCTCGTTTCCCACTTAATAGTGAGATTTGAGGTTCTTTGACTTTTATCTAACCAAAATCACCAATGGGCGATTCCTTTTCTTGTTAAGGCAGAGGGATATGCACACAGCAGCGGAAAGAACGAAGCGATTCCGGATAAGCGGCAGCGTTCGCCTTTGTCCCCGAATTTCATCCGATTAAGAATATAATCACGGAAATTCGGGGGCAACAGCTATTGCAGGAACGATTCGTTTTTGGAGCGCCTCAGAACGGACAAAAGGAGAGTCGCTCATTCTACTCTACAAGCATGCGAATTCCCGTAAGCACGATACCGATCAAAAAGCCGGTCAGCGCCCCGTTGATACGAATCCACTGCAGATCCTGTCCCAGCTTGTCTTCCATAAGCGCAATCAGTGTGGCATTATCCATCTTCTCCACATTTTCTCTGACCAGATCGCCGATCCGGCTGTGGTTCCTCTCCACCAGTCCGGTAATGGCCGAGATAATCTGCTCGTTTACCTGATCGAGCAGCTCCTCGTCCTTGTGAAGATCCTCAAGCAGCCGCGCACACAGCGGAAGGATATGCGTCTGTACATAAGTCCCGTCTTCCATATAGGCCAGCAGGCGGCTGCGCAGCTCTTCCAGCTTGCCCAGCACCATTTCTTCCCCCTTCCAGGAGGCGGCTTGTTCATTTTTCCAATCATTCAGTCTGGTATGAACCGCGCTGTCCGACGCCAGCTTCTCAATCTGTCCCTGCAAGCCTGTCAGCAGGGCATCCCGTCGTGGATGATGCTCCATCTGCAGTTCATATACTCTTGCCAGCAGAAACTGGCGGATCATTTCCCCCATGCGCTCCTCATTAAGGTAGCCAAGAAACGCATTGACCGCGAACTGCATCAGCCCGCTTAGCTGCAAGCCCGAAATGGCCTGCATCCCCATCGTTCCCAGTGTCATGACGGACTCTGGCTTCACCAGCCAAGATTCCGCCTGCTCGAGCGCATAATCCAGCGCCTTCTGATCATAACCATGTTCAAATGTCTGCTTGGCCAGCGATTCGAGCAGTGCGCCCGCATCCAGGTATGTAATCTGCCTGCGGATTTCCTCTGTAATGACAGGAGCCATACTGTCCAACGGCAGTCGGCTGACGAGCCGTTTCGCCAGCGTATCGATGGCCTCCGCCGCTTTTGGGGATGCAAGCGCCTGCTCCGCCCCGTTCAGCAGCATTTCGGCCAGCTGAATATCCCTGATTTTGGCCGCGATGCTTTCTTTATTCAAAAGATTATTCTCCACCGTGCTCACCAGCGCATCTGTCAGCTTGCTCCGGTTCTTGGGAAGCAGCGCCGTATGCGGAATCGGAATGCCCAGCGGATGGCGGAACAGCGCCGTAACGGCGAACCAGTCCGCCAGACCGCCAACCATTCCGGCCTCGAATGCACCTGCCAGCAGGCGCACAGCGCCGTACTGCTGAAATGGAAGGGATGCCGCAAATCCCGCCCCCATTATGACAAGCGACCAGGTGGCCGCTTTTTTCGTCTGTCTTTTCTGTTTCGGTTTTGCCATGATCTATCCTCCAAATAGTGCCCCTATAACTGAAAATACCCTTTGGCACCATATTATCATCGTACGGCAAAAATCCCAAACTGCAGCCTTCATTATCAACCAACTTCTGCAGCAAGAAGTTTCGGTTCATGGCAAAAAAGGGACTTTCCGCCAGTCCCCAGACCATGCGTCAGTCCCTTTTTCTTAACTCCAATTCAGATTAATATGTCATTCCTGCGGACGGGAATACAGCTTGAAATCATCAAAATGGAAACCCGGGGCCACCACGCAAGTAACGAGCACAGGCTCATCGCCGAGCGGACGGGCTGTCTGCCATACGCCTCCCGGAACAAGCGCCTGCGGGGATTCTCCCTTCTCTACGTCAGCACCTACAATAATGACCGTTTCCTCGCCAGGCTCTTCGCCGCTGCCGCCCAGCTTCAGCTCAATGGGGCTCCCGCTGTGATACAGCCAGAGCTCATCGGAGTGCACTACATGCCACTCGGAAAATTCACCGGGATGGAGCAGGAAATACGTGGAGGACGCCGCAAAGCGGGGACCGGAATACGCATCCGGCAGCACCGGTTTCGGAATTTGGAAATTGGCCTTCCACATTTCCTTGTACCATCCGCCTTCAGGATGCGGTTCCATATGTAATGCCGCCACCAGCGGGGAAATAGGTTTACTCATAATAATTACCTTCCTTTATTAAAATATAGCCTTATTCAAACTGAAACGCTTCCTCTACTGTAAAACACTTACATGCATTTGTCACGCGGCAGTCGTGGAATACTATACTCCCTTTACTATATGCTTATGCTTCCATATCTTGATCTTGTGTTATCTTTCTTCACAGAAAATTCTTGAATTCCCCATAATATCATTGTATCATTAATTAACTATTATCTATGTGTTCTATTAGCTCACATAACAAAAATGGGTTTATTTTACAAACATATTATTAATATGAGGCGCATAGACACTAACTACTGAACCTGGAGCTTAACACAGATAAAGGGGGGCTCGTTCTGATTCAGTTTCGGAACGTCAACAAACATTACGGCAGCTTTCAAGTCCTAAAAGACATTAACCTGACGATCGAAGAGGGCCAAGTTGTTGTTATTATCGGTCCTTCCGGTTCCGGCAAAAGCACGCTGCTCCGCTGCATGAACCGTCTGGAGACGATCTCCGGCGGCGAGCTGTTTGTCGACGGAGTGGCTCTTCATGACAAGAAAGTGGACATCAACAAATTCCGCCGCAACATCGGAATGGTGTTCCAGCACTTTAATCTTTATCCGCATAAGCGGGTGATCGATAACATCGTACTTGCTCCGACCAAGGTGCTGGGGGTATCCAAATCGGAGGCCACCGCAACAGCCATGACTTATTTGAAGCGGGTCGGCATTGAAGACAAGGCACAGAGCTACCCATCCCAGTTGTCCGGGGGGCAGCAGCAGCGTGTCGCCATCGCAAGGGGGCTTGCCATGAAGCCCAAGGTTATGCTATTTGATGAGCCGACGTCAGCTCTCGACCCCGAGACGATTGGCGAAGTGCTTGATGTCATGCGCTCTCTTGCCCATGACGGTATGACAATGGTTATTGTAACCCATGAAATGGGCTTTGCCCGCGAGGTTGCCGACCGGGTCATTTTCATGGATCAGGGTCAAATCCTGGAAGACAGCACACCGGCCGAGTTTTTTGCCGAGCCGCGTGAAGAACGCGCACGCACGTTCCTTAGCCGTTTGATCAACCACTAAATATATAAGCTTGAAAGGGGTTCATGTTCATGAAAAAAGCTTTGAAATGGAATGCACTTTTACTGCTTGCCCTCTCTTTCGCTCTGGTACTCGCCGCATGCGGCAACAATGGTTCATCCGACACAACTACCGGTTCTTCCGGTGAGTCCGGCGGGAAAGCGGAAAGTGCGCTGGAGGCTATCAAGGCACGCGGCAAGCTCGTTGTCGGCGTTAAGAGCGACACGAAGCTGTTCGGCCTGAAAAACACAAGCACCGGTGAAATCGAAGGCTTCGACGTGGATATCGCAAAACAAGTCGCAAAGCATATTTTCGGTGACGAATCCAAAATTGAACTGAAGGAAGTTACTTCGAAGACCCGTATTCCGCTTCTGCAAAACGGTGACATCGACATGATCGTCGCTACCATGACTATTACGGAAGAACGCAAACAGCAGGTAGACTTCAGTGACGTATATTTTGAAGCAGGCCAGTCCCTGCTCGTTCCGAAAGGCAGCCCCATTACCGGCGTAGATTCTTTGACTAAAGGTACAACCGTCCTGGCCGTCAAAGGCTCCACCTCCGTAAAAAATATCAGGGAAAAGGCCCCGGATACCGAAGTACTTGAATTTGAAAATTATCAGGACGCCTTCAACGCGCTCAAAGCCAATAAAGGCGACGCTCTGACCACAGACAACGCAATTCTGCTTGGCATGCAGCAGCAGGACCCGAACTTCCAGCTGGTCGGCGGCAACTTCACTGACGAACCATACGGCATCGCAGTCAAGAAGGGCTCCACCGATTTGCTGCAGGCGGTAAATGAAACGCTGACTGACCTGAAATCAAGCGGCGAATACGACAAACTATACGAGCAATGGCTTGGCGTTAAACCTGAATAAGAGAATGGCGGAAGGAGCCGCAGCAGCGAGCTCCTTCTTTCTTGCCATCCGTTAACGGAGGTGTGATCCGCACATGCTAACTTTTGACGTTAATGTCCTGTTCAATTATTGGGACCTGTACTTGGAAGGTTTCCTGAACACCATCAAGGTCAGCTTGATTGCTCTTGTGGCAAGCTTTCTGCTTGGAGCCTTGATTGCCATTTTCCGGATAGCACCCTTCAAACCGCTGAATTGGCTTGGGACCGTTTATGTGGAAATCTTCCGGAATATTCCGCTGTTGATTACGGTCTATATCTTCTATTTGGGCCTTCCCCCCCTCGGCATCAACCTTGACGGTTTTGCTTCAGGCACGATTGGATTGTCCATTTATACTGCCGCTTATATAGCGGAAGCCATACGGGCAGGCATTCAAACGGTGCCCAATGGCCAGATGGAAGCAGGGCGTTCGTCTGGCTTGACGTACAATCAAACGATGATCCATATCATTATGCCGCAGGCCATCAAGATTGCGCTGCCGGCCATGGGCAATCAGTTCATCAATCTGTTCAAGAACTCATCCATTCTCGCTGTCGTTGCCGGCGCGGATTTGATGCTGATGTCCGACCGGATCAATTCGGAGACATTCTTGCCTGTCAGCGTTTATGCGTTCACCGCTTTATTATATCTGGTCGTTACCCTTCCACTCAGCTTTATCATGCTGTACCTGGAAAAGCGGCTGGCCAAAACATCTTAAGGAGGGAAGCTTGTTATGGATTTTGTAGGGTTATTTTCCGGACCTAACGTAAAATTTATACTGCAGGGCTTCCTCCTT
Organism: Paenibacillus terreus; assembly: GCF_042138595.1. Classification (NCBI taxonomy): domain Bacteria; kingdom Bacillati; phylum Bacillota; class Bacilli; order Caryophanales; family Paenibacillaceae; genus Paenibacillus; species Paenibacillus terreus. The sequence continues at coordinate 118,103 of NZ_JBHIRX010000019.1, forward strand.
ACGTTGGAAGTCGGCATCTGGTCCATCGTTATCAGCACGATTGCGGGCATCATATTCGGAATATTACGTTATACCCGAATTCCTGTTATTTCGCAGGCGGCTGCCACCATTATTGACCTGATTCGCAATCTGCCCTTACTGCTCATCATTTATTTCCTGTTCCTCGTCCTGAAGCCGCTCGGATTTGATGTCGATTTGAAATGGTCCGCCATCATCGGCTTGTCCATTTTCGAAGGGGCCATGATTGCCGAGGTTGTGCGCAGCGGCCTGAAATCGGTCGACAAAGGGCAGATTGAAGCCGCACGGTCTTCAGGTTTGAATTACATTCAGACACTATGGCATATCATTCTCCCGCAAGGGCTGCGGCGCATGATACCGCCTCTGGTCAGCCAGTACATTTCATTGATGAAGGATACTTCGCTGGCGGTCATCATCTCGCTGCCTGAGCTGACACACAGCGCACAGATTGCGGGCGCTCAGAACCAGTCGTTCGTTGTTCCAGCCCTGCTGTTTGCAGCTTTCCTGTATTTTGCCGTGAACTACAGCATGTCTCTGATTGCCCGGAAGCTGGAAGTACGGACCCAATGAGCAGTCATGAGCTAGTCATGGGCCAGTAAGCATTGACACGCTTACAGCTATCCTTTACTCTTAATTTAAAGCATTGAATTGAATATCGCCGCGGATGAGGCTGACGGGAGAGACCTGATCGATTTTTAGGATACAGGGCACCGAAGGAGCAAGCTGCACGGCACCCGGCCGGCAGTTAATCTCTCAGGTACATGTACCGCCAGCTGACGCAGCTCTGGAGAGAGCGTTTTTTTAGCCACCAAAGGGGTAAGACGGGGCATGCCTGTCAGAAACTCTCAGGTACAAAGGACAGAGACAAGGGGACTTTTCCTTGTTCTGTCCTTTTTTCTGCGCTTACATATTTCGTAGGAAAAACGTCTATCGATGTACATTCACAGAAGACAGACTGCGTTTAGCGGTAGTTTTTCTTGCGATTTCAAGAAGCTCATGCCAAGAAGTTTATCTTTCTGAAATCTTATTAATTCTATGATCTTAAGTTAATGAATACTGCACCATATTAAGGAGGAATGGATAAGTGCGCTTCAAGGATGTTTTCTCCATCATCGGCCCGGCCATGACGGGCCCGTCAAGCTCGCATACGGCCGGTGCCGTGCGTCTTGGCCGCATGGCCCGGCACTGGCTTGGCGGGGTGCCCGAGCATGCCAAAATGACACTGTACGGCTCTTTTGCGGATACTTACAAAGGGCATGGAACCGATCTGGCCCTGCTGGGTGGGCTGCTTGATTATGACACGGATGATGCCCGCATTCCGGACGCCGAACAGTGGGCAGAGCAGGCCGGAATGACCTTTGAGTTTGCGACCAGCGGTCTTCCTGCTCCCCACCCCAATACCGTCCGTTTTGAGCTGCAGCGTGGCAGCGAGAAGCGAACGCTGCTCGGTTCATCCATTGGCGGAGGAAATATAAATGTGCAGCAGCTCAATGAGTTCCGTGTCAATTTGACGGGTGAGTTCCCCGCTCTGATCCTGCTTCATTCCGATAAGCCGGGCATGCTCGGAGCTGTAACCTCATCGCTCGGGGCGGCGGGGGTGAATATCGCTTATATGCATGTGGATCGCAAAGGGCGTGATGGTGAAGCTTTAACCGCCATTGAGACGGACAGCGCTGTCCCTGAACAGGTCATCACAGAGCTGCAATCACTAACCCATATGTATGAAGTGAGAAATATTGATATCCGCAGCAAAAACAGGCGGCAGCCATAGACGATATTAAAAGGAGCAAAAACCTATGCGTTTCAGTCATCTTCACGAAATCAGCAAGATCTGCAGGCAGGAGTCCAAAACAATCAGCACATTAATGATTGAAGAACAATCCAGAGAAACAGACATTCCCGTCCAGGACGTAGTCAGCCAGATGGCTGACTACTATGGGGTTATGAAAGAAGCCGTGCGCCGCGGTCAGACGGAGAATACCGTGTCGCGCAGCGGCTTAACTGGCGGGGATGGCAAACGGGTGGCGGATTATCTCCGGTCGGGAGAAACCTGCTCAGGAGATGCCTCTGCGCTCGCTATGGCTTACGCCCTTTCCGTCTCCGAGGTGAATGCCTCGATGGGCCGGATTGTAGCTACACCAACAGCCGGCTCCTGCGGTGTCATTCCAGGAGTGTTCATCAGCGCCCAGGAGAGATTCGGATGGACGGATGAGCATATGGTTCGCGGTCTCTTCACGGCGGGAGCCATCGGATACGTGATCGCCAACAACTCATTTATCTCCGGCGCCGAAGGAGGCTGCCAGGCCGAGATCGGCTCCGCTATCGGCATGGCTGCAGGCGCCATGGTCGAGCTGCGCGGCGGCACCCCCGAGCAGGCGGTTCATGCTGTCGGTCTGGCCCTGAAAAACACGCTCGGCCTCATCTGCGATCCCGTAGCCGGTCTCGTCGAGATCCCCTGTATTGTGCGCAACGGGCTCGGGGCCGTTACGGCCCTGGCTGCAGCCGATATGGCGTTGGCAGGTGTACGCAGCGCCATTCCCTCGGATGAAGTCATTGATGTCATGCTTGAAGTGGGCAGCGCCATGCCTGTCCAGCACCGGGAAACCGCCAAAGGCGGCCTTGCCCAGACCCCGACAGGCCGGCGGATGACAGAAGCGCTGGCTGGCAGCCGCAAGACAGATGTAAAGGATGAGAATTAGTTCCCACTTCTTGATTCGGCAGCGTACAATACCCGCCATCGTGCAGTACAGCAAAAAAGGCCGTCCCGTTTCACCGGGAGCGGCCTTTCTAATCATAACCCAATTATTTCTCTGTCACATTGACAACAATCTTTGCTGTCTTGCCTGCAAACTTCAGGGTGACGTTGGTTTTGCCTTTGCTGATGCCTTTGATCACTCCGTCTTTGGCCGTGGCCACCAGAATTCTGGCGGAGGTCCATACTCCTTTTTTCGTTACGTCCCCCTCCGTACCGTCCACATACGTAGCCGTTCCGGTTAATTGTACCTGCTGGCCAACGGTTAGGTTCAGCAGCACTTCGCTGGTTTCAAGGTATTTCAATGCGTCCACTGTAACCGGCACTTTGACCGTTTTACCGCCGTATTTTGCAGTAATAGTGGTTTTGCCATACCCGGTCGCCGTCACAGTGCCGCCCTTCACGGTGGCTACCTTGTAGCTGCCTGTTGTCCATTCGGCTTTTTTCGTCACATCGGCGGTCGTTCCGTCGCTTAGCGTTGCCGTAACCTTAATACTGCTTGTGTCACCGGTTTTCAGCGAAAGGGTGACTTCGGATGCTGTGATTTTGGTTGCTGTATCTACCTCAACCTTAATGGTTATCTTTTGTCCGCCATATTTTGCTGTAAGTGTCGCTTTCCCTTTTTTATAGGCTTTGACACTACCGTCTTTGACGGAAGCAATCGCCGTACTGCTAGAAGACCATTCCGCGTCTTTCGTTACGTTTCGTTTATCGCCCTTCGAATTCGTTGCTGTGAGCGTAATCTGTTCGGACTCATCTCCGGCAGACATCACGATCAGAAACTTATCAGCCTCTAGCTCAGAGGCAAGGCCTACTTCCACTTTAACGGTCGCTTTCAGACTTCCATAGGTTGCAGTTATAGTGGCTTCGCCCTCGGCCATACCTGTGATTAAGCCTGAAGAATCCACCGTAGCAGCTTTGGCGCTGCTTGTGGTCCATTCCGCTTCATTCGTTACATCTTCCGTCGTTCCATCTTTGTAGGTTACCGTCAACTGCTGCTGGTACGTATCATCAATATCGAGAACAACCGACTTGGATTTTACCTCCAGCTTGGAAGGTTCTCCTACTGTAACGGTAACTGTGGCTGTTTTGCCGTTGTAGGTGGCGGTAATGACCGCAGTCCCTTTGTTGTAAGCCATCAGCTTGCCATTATTCACATATACAATACTGTCATTATCGGATGTCCATGTCGCGCTATCCGTTACGATCTCTGTCGATCCGTCCGTATAGGTTACCTTGGCTGTCAATTGAACAGGCTGCCCGTTCACGGACATGGAAATTTTCGAGCTGCCAATGTCCAAATGGGATGCCGTCTCTACATTTACGGTAATGCTGGCCGTTTTACCACCATATGTCGCTGTAACTGTGGCGGTCCCGGAGTTATAAGCCGTGATCAGTCCTCCATCGGACACATAGGCAATATCCTCGTTGCTGGATGTCCACGTTGCCTGGCTCGTAACATCAGTTCCATTTTCATCCTTCAATACAGGCTGATGAGTGCCTTTGACAGCCAGATAGACTTCGGACTTATCCACGCTCAGCTTGTTGACCTGGCCCACCTTTACAGGCAGAGTGGCCGTCTGTGTGCCATAGCTTGCAGTAATTGTCGTCGTACCTGTGCTATACCCGATCACGTAGCCGTCCTTCACATCCGCTACGGATGGGCTGCTGGACGTATAAGAAGCGCTTGCTGTCACATTTTTGCGGGTACCGTCCGCAAACGTCGCGGTCAGTTCCAGCTGCTGTTTCCCGCCAACAGAATCAAGATTAATCTGGCTTTGATTAAAATCAAGATAGCGGGCAACCTCCACGCTTACCTTGATCGTTACCGTTCTGTCCCCGTATTTGGCAGTGATCGTTGCTGCTCCTGCTTTGTTGCCGGTGACTTTACCTTTATACACGCTGGCAATGCTCTCATCGCTCGATGTCCACTGAGCATCAGCCGTAACATCCTTGGCAGCGGACTCAGGATAAGAAGCCGTCAATTTAAGCTGCTTCTCCCCGCCAATTTCGAGGTAAAGGTCCTCGTTGTCCACAGTCAGCTTGCTTGTTTTTTCGACGGTTACGTTAATGGTCACCGTCTTTGTTCCGTACTCGGCCTTAATAACTGCAGTTCCCTGCTTATAAGGGGTAATGCTGCCTTTCAGCACATCGGCCACTGTTTCATCACTGGAGGACCATTCGGCATTCGCCGTTACGTCCTCGGTCGTTCCGTCGGGAAAAGTTGCTGTCAACGTGACCTTTTCCGGACCATCGCTAAGCAGAAGGGAGACGTCCGTGGTGCTAGGTGTAATGCGCTTCACCACATCCACAGTGACCTCAACAGACACCGTCTGCTTGCCGTATACGCCTGTAATGGTTGCCGTCCCGGCTCCGACGCCGGTTACTGCTCCATTCACGACCGTTGCAACAGCGGAATTGCTGGATGTCCACTCCGCCTCATTCGCCACGGTATTATCAGTCGTATTATCACTGTAGGTTGCTGTAAGTGTAATTTGTTCAGGAGTTCCCTTGCGGATATTCAGGCTCGTAACATCTGCAGTTAATGCTTTCACTTTCTTGGTAACTGTAATGGAAGCGGATTGAGAAAATGCTTTGCCGTCCCCGTCCTTGAAAATAGCAACGATCGTTGCCGTTCCCACCGACTTCGCAGTAACTGTACCGTTATATACGGAAGCAATGGAAGTGTCGTCACTTGTCCAATCGGCATTGATCGTTACATCCGATGTCTTGGCATCGCTATATATAGCAGTAGCGGTCAGCTTTAACGTTTCGCCAACCATCAGTTGGCCGCTGTTCGCTGAAAGAACAATTTTCGAAACGGCAGCACTTGCAGCCCACGCCGGTGCAGCACCGACGATCAGCAGCAAGAAGGACAGCATGATCGCAAGCGGTTTGGTCAAACGATTCCTCAAATGATTTACCTCCGATATATGTTTATTCTTTAAACTCACAAGTTCATATATCGGTAGATGCTGGGAAAAAATTAACCTACTTTAGTCCTATTTTGCCACTAATCGTGGGATAAATGAACTTCATAACTGTTTGATCCGGGCTCATCCGCCCGTTTTTATACCCAATCTGTATTCTGTCGGAGTCATGCCGCATTTGCGGCGAAACACCTGTGTAAAATGTCTGACATCATGGTACCCGATCCGGTCAGCGATGTCGGCGAGCTTCAATTGGGGATCAAGCAGCAGCTTTTTGGCCTGCTCCATGCGCAGGCTGATGACATAATCCTTATAGCCCTGGCCGGTCTTCTGCTTGAACAACTGGCTGAAATATACAGGATTCAGGAAGACGACGGAAGCTACTTTCTCAAGAGACAGATCCTCTGTAAAATGTGCACGAATATATTGCAGCGCCACCTCCACCGTATGCAGCCCATCCTTCAGAGATTCATCCCCGCCGGATACCAGGCTGCCCTCCAATGAACTGCGCAGCAACGCAACCGCATCGGGAATACTTGCAAAATCATAGTGCGGCCCGGAGACCGCCGCCTGGAAGGGCAGCTTCAAACATCTTCGCAAATGCTCCTTCAGCAGACCAATCAGCCTGTTAGCCTCCGATTCGCCCTGGAGACGGGCGATGCCCAGCAGACTGTACCGGTCCAGGCTGATGACAAAACCATTACCGGTGGTTTCCAGCAGCTCGGAGAGCACATTTTCAATAATAAAATGCTCCAGATGATTTTTTCGCTCCACGGCCTCCATCCCCACCATGAAAAGGTGGAATTGCGGATAGTTCTCCACGAAAGGGCGAATATCCAGCTTGCCCGTATCCAGTCCAAGCGCATAGCGCTGAAATACGGCTTCTCTCAGATATCCCAGGCTGGACTTCAGCAGCTTGCCTTCCTTTACTCTTTCCGACTCAGCCTGTACTTCGCCTGCAAGCGTCTCCACACATTCCAGCAGCTTTTTTTTGCCGATCGGCTTCAGCAGGTAATCCTTTGCCCCGAGACGAACCGCCTTCTGGGCATATTGAAATTCGGAGTGTGCGGAAATGACTACCCACTGCAGGTGCGGGTGCTTGCGCTTGGATATCCGCATAAACTCCAGGCCGTCCATGCCTGGCATCAGGATATCAGTCAGCACAATATCCACGGGATGCTCGGTCAGAATCCCCGCCGCTTCCTCCGTGGAAGCAGCCGCATAAATACGGCTGTCCGGCCAGGCTTGATGAAGGGTGCGCCCAATGCCCTGACGGATGGCATGCTCGTCATCAGCTATCAAAATATTCATCGCTTTTCCTCTCCTTTGGAAGCGGAATGGTTACGGTAATTTTGGTGCCTTTCCCGGGTTTGCCAGTGACTCCAAGTCCATATTCCTTGCCGAACATATGATGCAGACGCATTTGCAGATTCTGTAAACCGATATGGCCGGTTCTGCCGCTGATGTTCTGTTTCCCCGGATTAGCCAGCGCATACCGTACCTCGATCAAACGCTCCGGGGTGATGCCTACTCCATTATCGGCAATCGTCAGCCGCAGCGTTTGCCCCGATTCCTCGGCACGGACATGCAGCTCCCCGCGTACATTCGGCTCCAGCGGTTCCAAGCCATGCTTGACCGCATTCTCAATCAAAGGCTGAAGCGTCATTTTGGGAATGCGTATATCCATCCACTGCTGGCTGATATCCATGAGAACGGTAACCCTGCCTTCCAGACGGGCCTGGATAATCGTCAGATAATGCCCCATCTGCTCGACTTCCTCGCGCAGGGTCACCTCCGCCCCCTCTTCCCAATGGCTGCTGTAACGGAACAGATGGGATAAGGACAGCACCACCTCACCGAGCTGATCCTGTCCCTTCTCATCCAGCATCCAGTAGATCATATCAAGGGTATTATATAAAAAGTGAGGGTTTACCTGGGTTTGCAGAGCATGCAGCTCTGCGTTCTTCTCACTGACTGAAGATATTTTGACCAGCTCGATCAGCTCCTCAATCCTGCCGACCATATGATTAAAGGAATCAACCAGCTGGTTCACCTCCTGATAAGAGGTGACCTCCAGCCTTCGCCGGAAATTTCCTGTCTCAACCAGCTTCATTTCCCGAATCAGCCGTTTCAGGGGCTGGGATATGCTTCTGGATACCACCAAGGCAATAAAGGCGGACAGCATGATAAGCACAGGGGCGACAATCAGCAGAAAGCGCTGGGTTTGCGCCAGCTCGACATTCAAGTCCTGGTTTGGAGTCACACTGATCACGGACCAATCGGCAAAAGGAAGCCTGGAAGCAATGACAACCTGTTGATCGCGCCGTTCAACGATGACGTCATCACCGCCGCTTCCCCGTAGGCTTTCAAGGGACGGGGGCGGGTTGGAGGAGGTTGCCGAGACAATCCTCCCCCCCTGGCCTACCAGGTAAACCTCGCTATTTGGGCCGACGCGCAGATTATGGAGAGCAGCCAGTATGGACTTGGGCTCCGCCTCAATCAGCACGATGCCGATTGGCCTGTGTTCATCCAGATCGTAGAGCTGGCGTCCAAATGCAAAAACAGGCCTCTTCTCCATCTGGTCAATAACCGAATGGGGATAGACGCCAAGCCAGGCAATTTTGCCTGCGGACTTCTTGATTTCCTGATACCATTCCGAATGCATGTATTCCGGATCTATAACATTCATGTAGTTGCCGTAGTTATATACCTTGCCATCGTCCTTTAATACATGAATACCAATCAAATCTTCCCGCGAATAATAAATAGCGCCCAGAATATTTGTAATAGTCCGTTCATTAATATAAGCAACCGCCTCCGGCTGATCAGCCGTCTCCGTACCCAGCAGCCGGACAAGGTCAAGGTTATTGGTAATGGATTTGGTCAGACTGTTATAGCTGTTCAGCAGCAGATCGAATAACCCGGCCGTTTGGGATACGTTCTTGCGGGCCAGATCGCTGATTTTATCGTGAAACTGAACGGTGGTCCGGTTATAGAACAGCAGACTAACCGCCAGTACAATGCCTGACATGCAGAAGAGGAACAGAATGAACAGCCGATGATGAATGGATTGAAAACGGCGCTGCAAGCCCATGTACGCTCCTTTCGTCTCGTTTGTCCCGTCTGCTCCTCCAGAATACAGATCATGTCGCAGGCAAGCCTTGTTCAGCCCTTAACCGCGCCGGCAACCATCCCTTTCGTAATCCGTTCGGAGAGCAGGAAATAAATGATGATAACCGGAAGCGCCCCCATCACGAGATAAGCGCCAATATTGCCATAATTGACGGAATATTGGCTGACGAACGTATAGATGCCGAACGGCAGCGTCTTCAGCTTTTCCGAGGAGATAAACGTGGCTGCCATGATATATTCATTCCAGATATTAATAAACGTAAGAATGCAGACGGTCATAACCGGCGGCAAAGATATAGGCAGAATGATGCTCCGGAAAATCCGGTATATGCTCGCCCCGTCCATATAAGCCGATTCCTCAATCTCATGGGGAATGGACCTCATGAATCCGCTGAGGATAAAGACGGCAATCGGCGTCTGGAACGCAATGTAGGGCAGGATCAATGACAAATGAGTATTGAGAATGTTCACATTTTTGAAAATGACCATCAGGGGCAGCAGCGTGGCCTGCATGGGTATCATCATGCCTACAAGAAACACCAGCATAACTATTCCGCCATACCGCCAACGGAAGCGTGTGATCGCATAAGCTGTCATGGAGCTGAGCAGAATGACACAGACCATCGTCACTCCGGTAACGAACACACTGTTGGACAGGTACTGCAGATAATTGCCTGACTCATATGCCTCCTGGTAGTTACTCCAACGTGGTGTTTCGGGAAGAGCAAAGAAGCTGCCGCCCAGAATCTCCTCATTGGTCTTCAGTGAATACGTCAGCAGCCAAAACAGGGGATACAGCTGCGTGACCACGAGAACCGCGAGCACGGCGTATACGATCACTTTTTTAAACGTTTTCATCGGCTCCGGCCTCCTTAGTTTACCTTATTCTCAATTCGTTTGAAAACAAAATTTATAACGACTGTAAACACAAGACAGAATACGACCAGGAAGGATGCTAAAGCGCTGCCGTATCCGTATTTCATCGACAGGAAGGACATGCCGTACATGTAGGTGGCCACGGTGTCTGTAGCATGAGCCGGACCACCGCCTGTCATGACCCAGATCAGATCAAAGGACTGCAGCGAGCCAATAAAGGCCAGAACGATGGAAATTTTAAAAATCGGAACCACCAGCGGCAGGGTGACATAACGGTCGGCTTTGAAGCCTTCGGCTCCGTCAATTTTAGCCGCTTCATACAATTCATTGGGGATATTCTGAACACCTGTAAACTGAATCAGCAGGTGATAGCCAAAATACTGCCACAAGGAGACAAAGTAGAGCGAATACATCGCGATATCAGGCTCGGTCAGCCAGTTGTGGGTCCATGAATCCAGTCCCAAAGCCGTGAGGACACCGTTCAGCATACCGCCCATCGAAGCAGGATTATAAATGGTTTTCCAGAGCTGGCCAATGATGACGACGGACAGAATCACGGGCAGAAAGTACATGGTAACAAGTGTATTGGCTTTTCGCACGTATCTGTTCAACAGGATCGCAATCAGCAGGCATACGGGAATTTCGATCATCGAAAATACCGCAAACATAATTGTCCGCTTTACGGAAGGCCAAAACAATGGATCATCGGTCAAAAATTTCTGGTAATTGGCGAAGCCTACAAATTTGGCGTCCGAGATTCCGTTCCAATCCAGCAGGCCGCTGTAAATGGACACCAAAATCGGTACGAACACCATGCATACATAAAGCAGCAGGCAGGGCAACACAAATACTGCAATAGTACCGGCTCGCACTTTTAATACATTCATGGTTCTCCTCCTTTATCTGTATCTCTTGCTCTATCCTCTATTGCCGACTTTTTTGCCGATCCTGAAAGCAGGGAAGGAACCGGAAGGCTCCCTCCCTGCCACGGGCCGGGTATTCTGTTATTGCGGGTTGGCTTCAAAGGCCGATTGGTGCTCCTGTGCCACCTGGGCTGGATCTGTCTCCGTGACGAACAGATTTTGAATACTGCTCAGATGAGCCTGGGCCACTGCAGGGTTCATCGTATTATCAAAGGCAAGATCCCCGCCCTTAATATTTTTGAATAATTCGTTCAGGCCGACGGCAAGGTCCGAATAACCTGCCGCTTTGAAGTCGCCTTCGATTTTGTGGCCGCTGCCTACCGCGTCCTTAAGCTCAAACCGGACTTTAGGCATTTCGGTCATGAAGTAATGCAAGAAGTCTTTGGTTTCTTCCATATGTTCGCTGTTCGCTGAAATGGCGAATGCGCTGCCTGGCGCAACAATATAATCGTTGACATCCCCTTTGCCGTTCACGGTTGGGAACTGGAATGCGGCCACTTGACTCGCTACAGAAGACGCGTCAATGGCTCCAGTCTCCCAGGTGCCCATGATGTACATAGCCGCTTTTCCTGTTTTGAAAATGTTGCCGCCGGCATTATAGTCGATCGATGTTGCCCCATCCGGGAATGCCCCTGCTTTCACCAGCTTCTGGAACGCTTCTACAGCTTCAATGAAGGCAGGATCATTGAATGTTTTTTTGCCGTCAATGACGTCCTGCAAAAATCCCGGGCCGCCATTAGTGCGAAGAAGGATGTTCATGAACAACAGCGAGCCTGTCCAGGAATCCTTTTCACCGATAGCGATCGGGGTAATTCCTTTGGATTTCAAGGTTTTAACCACTTCGAGCAGCTCATCGAACGTTTTTGGCGTTTCCTTAATACCGGCTTGCTCGAACAAAGCCTTGTTGTAGTACACGACTTCGATGTTATTGCCATCAGGAAGCGCGTACACGTTGCCGTCGAAGCTGTAATAATTCAGCAGGCCGTCCTGGAATTTATCCTTCAGATTGTCGCGGTCAACTACGTCATTAAGCGGTGCCAGCAGCCCTGCATCCACGAAGGGCTTCATTTGTGCCGCCGGGTTCACGATGGTGATATCCGGAACCTCTTTGGAGGCAGCTTGCGTTTTCAGCTTCAGCTTCTGTTGGTCTGTATTCAGTGAGTCGAGCTCAATCTTAATGTTCGGATGATCCTTTTCATACTGCTCAACCAGCTGGTTCATCATTTTATGTGCGGGGGTCGTAGGATCGGGATAAATGTTCTGGAATGTAATTGTAACCTGCTCCCCGCTCTTACTGTCACCGCCGCTGCCAGGGTTGGCTGTGGTTCCTCCGTTCTCCTGCCCGCCGCATGCCGCCAGCATGAAGATCATTGCGCTTGCCATCATCAAGGCAAACGCTTTCATTTTTCCTCTACGCATGACCCTTTTTCCTCCTTAAATGAATGAATTGAGCATTTTCTTGCCGTTTGCATAAGAACTTCTTGAATAATCCTCAATGGTGATATGGTTATTATCTTCCAATCAAGGAGTGTGAACAATGTGCGAACTTAGGAAGTGAGGTTTGTTTTTTTAAGGGGTCTTTTTTGATGCAATTCCTGCAAACCACTTGCTTTTCTCTTGGATAATAGGCATAATAGGATTAAATTGATTATATGATAATGATTATCATTATTGAGTTTGTAATGTTATGTATTATTTTAAGGGGGAAGGAACCTCGTGAACGCAGCTCTTCAAAAGACCTCTCTGCATATTGACGATTACTTGGACCTTCTGAATCTTGCTGTTAAAGTTCAGGATGAGAAGTGGCAGAAGGAAATTCGGCGGAAACTGCAAGGCTTGCTGCAGCATACATCACAACAGGCCTAGAATAGATGAAAAAGCTAATCCAGGAATGGTTCCTGGGCTAGCTTTTTTCTTTAGATTTTATTATAAGTGCTAATTCAAAAAGTCAGGTTTTCAGCACCGAGAAGGTTGAATGAGGATAGGGACTGAGGAGCGGAGCGTACTTGGGGGTACGTGAGCACCTGAAATGTTTCCGCAGGAAACATGCTTCGTAAGCATACGCTTAGGCCCGGCTGAATTCAAGATTCGATGTCGAGTCCGCTTCCTGACTTCCTTCGTGATCAAAAGATGACTTTTTGAACAACCTCTATAAACGGCATATTTCATTAGGGCAGTGCCCCTCCTCAGGGCAGCCGCACATCATGCGCAGGTCCTCCATTTGCAAAATGTTGATTTTTCCTTCCTTCATCTCAATCGTGCCCTGTTCTTTGAGTGAGGTAAGCATCCGGTTGACACTCTCACGGGTAGCGCCAATCATTTCACCAAGCTCCGTATGATTCAGTTTGATGTTCAGCAAAATACCATTCTCATTCTTGACTCCACATGTATTCGACGCGCGGATTAAGGTCGAAGCCAACGCGCCGGTTTTGCCATACAACAGCAAATCCCTGAAGCGGGATTCCATGATCCGCTGCTTGAGACCAAACCATTTGATAAATTGCACAGCCAAATCCCCATGTCTTGTCATGAGCCCTTCCAGTTCCTTGCCTTGAATAACCCCGATTTCGCATGCGTCTGCCGTTTCTGCTGTATAGTTATGATCCTCGCCGCCCAAGCCCCCGAATTCCCCGATCAGATCACCTCTGCGTTGAATCGTCAGCAGAAGCTCTTTGCCGTCCTCCGTCGATTTGCGCAGCTTAACCCGCCCTGAGCGGATATAGTACAGCTGTCCCGCAGCCTCTCCCTCCATGAAAAGGGTGCTCCCTGCTTTCACCTTTTTCCAGGTCATAATGCTTTTCAGCAGTTCAATATGCTCTTCGGTCAAAAACAAATCGATTCCCGTCCGCTCCGCCTGTGCCGATTTTACCAGCTTTTCCATATATACTGCACCCATGCTCATTTCCCCTTCACGTCTTCCTTTACTCTAATCATAATATGATTTACGAAATTACGTTATCAGGAAATTACCTGATTTTTCTCGTCCTTGAACCCCGAGTATATGTGACTTTAATCACTACAGTCTGGGTGAGAATATGATATTTTCCCTTATACTACAACAATATTTTGTAATCGGCGGTTATCCACTTGGACATAGGGTGTTCCCCTACCTTCTTTTTAATGAAGGGAATTTACACTCTGAAGATAGCCGGAAAATATATGGTTTTCATCTCGTAAAGGAAGTGCTCATTCATGAATGATCTTTTGCCGGAGGTCAAGAGCGAGCTTGATTCCCTGCGTGCGCTGATTTCATGTGATGTGGCTGCGCTAGCATGGATTCATTCAGCGCATAATTTCTTCCGCTGGCGTTATATATCCGGAAATCGCAATGACCGTTACCGCCGAATCTCCTTTAAGCCCGGATACGGCTTATCGGGCATGGCCGTGAGGCTTGGGCGTTCCGTAGAGACCAATCCCCTTTTAGGGGATACCTATCGTTTAAGACAGGATTCTGCATTAATGCTTGCAGAACAGCTTCACTCTGCTTTTGTTGCTCCTATTTTCGGCGCGGACAATATTCCCAAAGGTGTGGTACTGGTTGGGCAGCGGAATACTTACAGCTTTGTTCCCCATGATACTGCTTTAGTGGAGCAAACCGCCCGGCGACTCGGCGCCCTGAAGTTTAATCTGTCCTGATTCTTCACACTTGTATCCCTCCCGACAGGGGCTTTCAGAAAGGAATCCTGCATTGATAGGATTCCTTTCTTTTTGCTATGATGAGGTCATACACGCGATACATCGCCTACGGAGGGATATTTTGGTTCGTATACTTGTTGTTGATGACCATGTTGTCGTCCGGTCTGGTCTGATTGCCTTATTGGATGGAAAGCATGATATTAACGTCATCGGGGATGCCGCCGACGGGGATGAAGCAATCACCAAGGCGCTTGAATTAAAGCCGGATGTCGTATTGATGGACTTCAGCATGCCCCCCGGCAAGGATGGGCTGACAGCCACTACGGTGCTGAAGAAGCTGCTGCCGGATACCGAGGTCCTCATTTTGACCATGCATGATGATGATGAATACCTGTTCCGTGCCATTCAGGCAGGAGCTTCCGGGTATATCTTGAAAAGTGCCCCCCACGAAGAATTAATCACCGCCATCCAATCGGTTGCCCAGGGAAATGCTTACCTGTACGCCAATGCTACCAAACGTCTTATGAGTGAGTACCTGGATAAGCTGAAGCAGGAAGGTGGCTCTGGTCCTTATGAATCTTTATCTGAACGGGAAAAAGAAATCTTATCCTGGGTGGCCAAAGGCTACTCCAATAAGGAAATTGCCGAACACCTCGTGATCAGCGTCAAGACGGTAGAGTCCCATAAAAGCAACCTGATGGAAAAGCTTAACCTGAAAACCCGGCCGGAGCTTGTCAAATTCGCCATGAAGAAAGGACTCCTGAATTATGAATAGCCCGTACAAGTGGATCTTTCATCAGACAATTGGAGAGCAGGCCGTGTCCCTCATTGAGCAGTTGGACGAACATATTCCGGATGAAGACTTTCGCAAGGCGTTGCGTTACTCCCTGCTTCAGCTGTCCGATTTGAAGTTTGCCCTTGATGAATCGTCCATTGTTGCCGTAACAGACCGTAAAGGGACGATTCAGTATGTGAATGATAAATTTTGCGAAATATCAAAATATAGCCGGGATGAGCTGATCGGAAAGGATCACCGGATTATTAATTCCGGCCATCATTCCTCCGATTTCATGAAAAATTTATGGAGAACAATCTCTGCGGGCAAAGTATGGCGGGGAGAAATTCGCAACCGTGCCAAAGACGGTTCTTATTACTGGGTAAATACCACGATTGTGCCCATTACGGATGATAAAGGCCGCCCCTATCAATATTTGGCCGTACGTAATGAAGTTACAGAGCTCAAGCAGGTTCAAGCCGAGCTCCAGGGCATGATGACACAGGTGATGGAAATCCAGGAAGAAGAGCGCAAACGTTTTTCCCGGGAGCTTCATGACGGCATTGGACAAAGCCTGTTTTCCTTGGCTATTCAGATGGATCATGAATTATCCAAGCAGTCCAATCCTGTAATTCAGGAGCTGCGCCAGCAAGTCACAGCCATTATGGCCGATGTTAGAGGACTGGCTTGGGAGCTCAGACCTTCCGTACTGGATGATTTGGGCGTTGTTCCCGCGCTCCGCACTTATATTGACAACTACAGCAATCATTACGGAATACAGGTGGACTTCACATGTACGCTGCGCAAACGGCTTGATATCCAGAAAGAAATAGCTATTTACCGTATTGTTCAGGAAGCCTTGACCAACATTGCAAAATATGCGGATGTCTCGGAAGCCACCGTAACTGTTGAGGATCGGAAGTCTGAGGTCAGGGTAACAGTAGAAGACAAGGGGGATGGATTTAAACCTGGACAGGCTGGACAGGGAGTAGGCCTCTTCAGTATGGAGGAACGGGCACGTGGAGCCGGAGGCCTGCTTCGTGTTCTGTCCGCAGCAGGCAGTGGCACCCGTATTGAACTGAATCTGCCCGTGGAAGGGAAATAAAAAAATACGTCAATCGACGTATCTTTAAAGAGGCCAGACCGCGTTAAGCGGAAGTCTTTTTCTTGTGATTAAAGAATGCCTGAGTTTAGGCTGATAATTTATTCAATTTTGACATAAAAAAGAGAGAGCTCTGTCGGAGAAACAGGCTCTCTTATTTAAGGTGTCACAACTGGTGTGACAAGAATCCGCTAAGGTAAAGCAAAAAGCGGGTGATGGGAATCGAACCCACGCTACCAGCTTGGAAGGCTGGAGTTCTACCATTGAACTACACCCGCAAATATAAAATCGGGACGACACGATTTGAACATGCGACCCCCTGGTCCCAAACCAGGTGCTCTACCAAGCTGAGCTACGTCCCGTTATTAATTCATGTGCAATTTATGAAGTTGTAATGGCGTCCCCTGAGAGATTCGAACTCCCGACCTTTTGATTCGTAGTCAAACGCTCTATCCAGCTGAGCTAAGGGGA